>CBIGPF010000158.1:0-14736 GCA_966191535.1 uncultured Pseudomonas sp.
TCTCCCCCCCGCGCTCGGTCTCCCCCCCGGCGGGGGCGGGCGCCCGGCCGCCCTGTGCCCCCCCTCCCCCCCTTGCCGCCTTGCCTCCGGCGGCAAGGAAACCGATTGCCGCTTTGCCGCTGTTTGCCGCCTCTTGCCGCTGCCGCTATCCTTTCAAGCCCTTGATTATCAAGGAAATGCAAATATGGCACGCACCTTGCTGAAGTGTTGGCAAGCCCACACCGGCAAACAGGTTCGTGACCATGAGCATCAGCTTCGACAAAGCCCTCGGCATCCACCAGCAAGCACTGAGCTTCCGCTCCCAGCGCGCTGAAGTGCTGGCCAACAACCTGGCCAACGCCGACACGCCCAACTACAAGGCGCGCGACCTGGATTTCGCCTCGGTGCTGGCGGCCCAGTCGGACAAGATGAAGAACGGCACCTTCAGCGCCACCCTGACCAACGCGCATCACATTGCCGCTGACGGCTTCGGCATGGGCGACGAGTCGGTGAAGTACCGCATCCCGAACCAGCCGTCGGTCGACCAGAACACCGTCGATGAGCAGATCGAGCAGGCCAACTACGCGGAGAACTCCGTGCAGTTCCAGGCCTCGTTCACCTTCCTCAACAGCAAGTTCAAAGGGCTGATGAACGCCCTGCGCGGGGAGTAATCGCCATGTCGCTCGCCAGTGTCTTCAACATTGCCGGTACCGGCATGAGTGCCCAGACCACCCGTCTGAACACCACCGCATCGAACATCGCCAACGCCGAGAGCGTCTCGTCGAGCATCGACAAGACCTACCGCGCTCGTCACCCGGTGTTCTCCACCATGCTGCAGAACGCCCAGGGCGGCGGCGACCAGGGTTCGCTGTTCGGCGAGACCGACCAGGCCGGCTCCGGTGTGCAGGTGCTTGGCGTGGTCGAGGACCAGAGCCCGCTGGTGCCGCGCTACGAGCCGAACCACCCGGCCGCCGACAAGGACGGTTACGTGTACTACCCGAACGTCAACGTGGTGGAGGAGATGGCCGACATGATCTCCGCCAGTCGTTCGTTCCAGAGCAATGCCGAAATGATGAACACCGCCAAGCAGATGATGCAGAAGGTCCTGACCCTGGGTCAGTAAGCGCAGAGGACGCCCCATGAGCATCAATACCGATAACAGCACCACGAGTTCGATCCTCTCGTCCCTCAACTCGGGACAGAAGAGCTCGTCGACCACTACCGAGACCGGCACCAGCGCGCTGGGCAAGGACTCCTTCCTGCAGTTGCTGGTGACCCAGCTGAACAACCAGAACCCGCTGGACCCGCAGGACAACACCCAGTTCGTCTCGCAGCTCGCGCAGTTCAGCAGCCTGGAGAGCATGGAGAACCTCGATACCACCCTGGGCAGCTTCTATTCCTCGTTCCAGTCGTCGCAGGCCCTGCAGGCTTCCTCGCTGGTCGGCCGCTCGGTGATCGTCAACTCCAGCAAGGTGCAGGTCGACGACCCGTCCGCCGGCGTCAAGGGCTCCCTGGTGATGCCGTCCGCCGGCGATGGCGTGACCCTGAAGATCACCGACTCTTCGGGCGACGTCGTGCGCACCATCGACCTGGGTACCCAGAAGGCCGGCAACATCGACTTCACCTGGGATGGCAAGGACGACAGCGGCGAGCTGGTGGATGCCGGTTCCTACACCGTCAAGGCCACTGCCTCCCTGGATGGCACCAGCACTGCCTTGACCACGTACCTGCCGGCTACGGTCAACAGCGTCACGCTGGGTCAGAACGGCGGGGAAATGACCCTGAACCTGGCTGGTATCGGCGCCGTTTCCGCCTCCAGCATTCAGACCATCGGAAAATAACGCCGCGTTTCGGCACAGGAGCAACACATGTCTTTCAATACCGCCCTGAGTGGACTCAACGCCGCGTCGATGGACCTGAACGTCACCGGCAACAACATTGCCAACGTCGGCACCACCGGCTTCAAATCCTCGCGTACCGAGTTCGCCGACCTCTATGCCTCCTCGATGCTTGGCACCGGCCGCATCGCCGTGGGTAACGGTGTGGTCACCCAGGCCGTCTCGCAGCAGTTCACCCAGGGCAACCTGAGCACCACCGGTCGCAGCCTGGACTTGGCGGTGAGCGGCAACGGCTTCTTCATGACCAGCGACAACGGCAGCCGCGTCTACACCCGCAACGGCACCTTCAACACTGACGCCAGCGGCTACATCGTCGATGGCTCGGGCAATCGCCTTCAGGGTTATGGCGTCAATGGCAACGGCAACATCGTCAATGGCGTGATCACCGACCTGAAGGTCGATACCGCCAACCAGCCGCCGAGCCCGACCTCGAAGATCACGTCGACCCTGAGCCTGAACTCCAACGCCACGACACCCAAGACCACGCCGTTCGATGCCACTGACTCGGACAGCTACAACTGGTCGACCTCCGTGGACATCTACGACTCCCAGGGCAACTCGCACACCATGACGAACTACTTCGTCAAGGACAGCGCCAACAACTGGAGCATGTACACCCTGGTGGACGGACGTAACCCGCAGACTCCGACCAGCACCACGCCGCTGAGCAGCGACATCACCTTCAACAGCGCCGGCCAGTTGACGGGCATCACTTCCACCGGCATGACCGTCAATGCCGACAACACCATGACCCTCACCGGCTGGACGCCAGCGGCCGTCACCGACTCCACCACCAATCCGGTGACCTGGGGTGCCAACGGCGCGGCGGGTACTACTGGCGGTATCAGTATCGACCTGACCAAGACCACTCAGACCAACGGCGCCTTCGCCGTGACGGCAGTGACCCAGGACGGCTATGCCACTGGCCAGATGTCCGGCCTGTCGTTTGCCGAGGACGGCCAGATGTACGCCACCTACACCAACGGCCAGTCCAAGGTGATCGGCCAGGTGATCCTGGCCAACTTCGCCAACACCCAGGGCCTGACCCCGGTAGGCAACACCGGCTGGAAGCAGTCGCTGGCCTCGGGCGAGGCGGTGATCGGCACGCCGACCTCCGGCACCCTCGGTTCGGTCGGCTCGGGCACTCTGGAAGACTCCAACGTCGACCTGACCGCACAGCTGGTGAACCTGATCGTGGCGCAGCGCAACTACCAGGCGAATGCCAAGACCGTCCAGACCGAAAGCACCATCTCCGACACCATCATCAACCTGCGCTGATGACGGCAACGTCCCCTTGCCGCAGGCGGCAGTCCTTCGCCGCCTGACGGCCCTCAAGGCTCCTTCGGGAGCCTTTGCTTTTTCATATTCCCTGTTATTTCAACGTCTTGAGCTGATTTTTCGTGTTCTGGCACAGCCCTTGCTGAGGTCACTCCAGCACCGCCGGGAATCCGACCCGGCACTGGAGGAATGCCTTGGACAGAATGCTGTATGTCGCCATGAGCGGCGCGAGCCAGAACACCAAAGCCATGCAGGCTCACGCCAACAACCTGGCGAACATCTCCACGACCGGTTTCCGTCGCGACTTCGAGCAAGCGCGCGCCATGCCGGTCTTTGGTGACAGCTTTCCGGCGCGCGTCTTTGCCATGAGCGAACGCCCGGCCACCGACTTCACCGCTGGCGCCCTGCAGGAAACCGGTCGTGATCTCGACGTCGCCGCCAAGGGCGATGCCTGGATTGCCGTGCAGGCCCCAGACGGTGGTGAAGCCTACGTCCGCACCGGCAGCCTGGAAATCGACGCCCTCGGCCAGCTGCGCACCGGCGACGGCATGCCGGTAATGGGCAATGGCGGGCCGATCGCCATTCCTCCGGAAGAGAAGATCGACATCGGCGAGGACGGCACCATCACCGTCCGTGGCCAGGGCAACAACCCCAACGCGTTGGCCACCGTCGACCGCATCAAGCTCGTGACCCCTGATCCCAAACAGCTGGAGAAGGGCAGCGATGGCCTTATCCGCATGAAGTCCGGCCAGCCCGCACCGCAGGTCGACGCCAATGCCAGCGTGCAGTCCGGCGTGCTGGAAGCCAGCAACGTCAACGCTGTCGATGAGATGACCTCGATCCTGGCGCTGTCTCGCCAGTTCGAGCTGCACGTGAAGATGATGAAAACCGCCGAGGATGATTCCCAGGCGATGGCGCGTGTTTTGCAGTTCAGCTGATTAGAACCTGATTAACCGTTCGAGGCGCCACGAAACCGGCGCCCGAGGAGAACGACATGCTTCCGGCACTTTGGGTCAGCAAGACTGGTCTGTCCGCCCAGGACATGAACCTGACCACCATTTCGAACAACCTGGCGAACGTGTCCACCACGGGCTTCAAGCGTGACCGCGCGGAGTTCCAGGACCTGCTCTACCAGATCAAGCGTCAGCCCGGCGCCAACTCGACCCAGGACACCCAGCTGCCCTCGGGCCTGCAACTGGGTACCGGTGTGCGCATCGTCGGCACCCAGAAGAACTTCACCGCCGGCAGCCTGCAGACCACCGACAACCCGCTGGACCTGGCGGTCAACGGTCGTGGCTTCTTCCAGGTACTGACTCCGGACGGCACCGTTGCCTATTCCCGTGACGGCAGCTTCCACCTGAACTCCGACGGTCAGATCGTCACCTCCAATGGCAACGCCCTGGAGCCAGCCATCGTCGTCCCGGCGGAAACCCAGACCTTCACCGTCGGCAACGACGGCACCGTCTCGGTCACCGTGGCCGGCAACGCCACGCCGCAGGTCATCGGCAACATCCAGACCGCCGACTTCATCAACCCGGCCGGCCTGCAGGCCACCGGCAACAACCTGTTCCTGGAAACCGCCGCCAGCGGCGCGCCCCAGGTCGGCACCCCTGGCCTGAACGGCCTGGGCACCGTGCTGCAGAACACCCTGGAGAACTCCAACGTCAGCGTGGTGGAAGAGATGGTGAACATGATCACCACCCAGCGCGCCTACGAGATGAACTCCAAGGTGATCTCGACGGCGGACCAAATGCTCTCCTTCGTCACCCAGAACCTGTAACAACCGGCCCTTGGGCCACTTGTGATCCCGTAGTCGCTCTCCCCGAGAGGTAGCTGTAGATGAATCGTTCCCACCTCCTTCCGCTGCTGGCCATCGCCGCGTTGGCAGGGTGCGTGAGCCCTCCGCCGAAACCGGATGACCCCTATTACGCGCCGGTGCTGCCGCGTACGCCTTCGCCGGCAGCGCAGAACAATGGGTCGATCTACCAGGCTGGGTTCGAGAACAACCTCTACGGCGACCGTAAGGCCTTCCGCGTGGGTGACATCATCACCATCACCCTCAACGAGAAGACCCAGGCCAGCAAGAAAGCCAGCTCGGACATCTCCAAGAACAGCAAGAACAAGCTGGGACTGACCTCGATGTTCGGTAGCAGCCTGACCACCAACAACCCGGTGGGCAGCGGCGACCTGAGCCTGAGCGCCGAGTATGCCGGCGACCGCGAGAGCAAGGGCGACAGCCAGGCCGGGCAGAGCAACAGCCTGACCGGTTCGATCACCGTCACCGTGGCCGATGTCATGCCCAACGGCATCCTCGCCGTGCGCGGCGAGAAGTGGATGACCCTGAACACCGGCAACGAGCTGGTGCGCATCGCCGGCCTGATCCGCGCCGACGACATCGCCACCGACAACACCGTCGCTTCCACCCGTGTGGCCGATGCACGCATCACCTACTCGGGCACCGGTTCGTTCGCCGATGCGAGCCAGCCGGGCTGGTTCGACCGCTTCTTCCTCAGCCCGCTGTTCCCGTTCTGAGGGTGATGAGCATGATCTTCTCTGGCAATGTGTTGGTGGCGATCGCGGACAAGCTCCGCACCTGCGTCCTGGCCGTGCTCTGCGCCGTGCTGGTGGTGCCGGTCGCCCATGCCGAACGGCTGAAGGACATCGCCACCATCCAGGGCGTGCGTAACAACCAACTGATCGGCTACGGCCTGGTGGTCGGCCTCAACGGCACGGGTGACCAGACCACCCAGACGCCGTTCACCCTGCAGACCTTCAACAACATGCTGGCGCAGTTCGGCATCAAGGTGCCGGCGGGCTCGGGCAACGTGCAGCTCAAGAACGTCGCGGCGGTGTCCATCCACGCCGACCTGCCGCCGTTCGCCAAGCCGGGCCAGGCCATCGACATCACTGTGTCCTCCATCGGCAACGCCAAGAGCCTGCGCGGCGGCAGCCTGCTGATGACCCAGCTCAAGGGTATCGATGGCCAGACCTACGCCGTGGCCCAGGGCAACCTGGTGGTCGGCGGCTTCGACGCCGAAGGCCGCGACGGCTCCAAGATCACCGTCAACGTACCGTCGGCCGGCCGCATTCCGGCTGGCGCCACTGTCGAACGCGCGGTGCCGAGCGGCTTCGACCAGGGCAATACCCTGACCCTGAACCTCAACCGCCCGGACTTCACCACGGCCAAGCACATCGTCGACCGCATCAACGAGCTGCTCGGCCCGGGCGTCGCCCAGGCCGTGGACGGTGGCTCGGTTCGCGTCAGCGCGCCGCTCGATCCGAACCAGCGCGTGGATTACATGTCCGTGCTGGAGAACCTCGACGTGCAGGCCGGCGAAGCCGTGGCCAAGGTCATCATCAACTCGCGCACCGGCACTATCGTGATCGGCCAGAACGTGCGCGTGTCGCCGGCCGCCGTGACCCACGGCAGCCTGACCGTGACCATCACCGAAGACCCCATCGTCAGCCAGCCTGGTCCGTTCTCCAACGGCCAGACCGCCGTGGTGCCGCGTTCCAATGTGAGCGCCAACCAGGAAGCCAAGCCGATGTTCAAGTTCGGCCCCGGCACCACGCTGGATGAAATCGTACGCGCCGTTAACCAGGTGGGCGCTGCGCCCGGCGACCTGATGGCGATCCTCGAAGCCCTGAAACAGGCCGGCGCGCTGCAAGCCGACCTGATCGTGATCTGAGGACGCCGACGTGGATGCCAGACTGCTTTCTTCCAGCACTTCGAATACCGACTCCGGGTCCTATACCGACCTCAATCGCCTGTCGGCGCTGAAGACCGGCTCGGGCCGCGACAGCGCGGGCAACATCCGCAAGGTCGCTCAGGAATTCGAATCGCTGTTCATGAACGAGATGCTGAAATCCATGCGCTCGGCCAACGAGGTGTTCGCCAAGGACAACCCGATGAACAGCGAGGCGGCCAAGCAGTACCAGGACATGTACGACCATCAGCTGTCCGTCTCCCTGGCCACCCAGGGCCACGGTATCGGCCTGGCCGACGTGCTGGTCAAGCAGATGGAAAAGATGCAGGGCGTGCGCCACACCGGCAACAACCCGTTCGCCCAGGCAGGCGCGCAAACCGTCGCTGATGGCACGCAGAGCGCCGCGGCCGTGGCCTCGGCTTCCGACCGGCAGAAGACCGCGAGCGTCTTTGCCTCCAACGGCAAGGCCCTGCCGCAACCCGAAGCTGGCCGTGACGACCGCCAGGCGCTGAACTCGCGGCGCCTCGCACTGCCGGGCAAGCTCGCCCAGCGCATCGCCGCCGGCCTGGTACCGGGCGCCGACAACGGCAACGCCGTCGCCTCCACCGCCAACCAGCCGGCGCAGCTGGCCAGCAACGACTGGCGCGGCAGCCGCGCCTATACCCAGCAGATCGACACCACCGTGCCGGTGGCCGATATCGATACCTCGGCGATCTCCACCAAGCCGGGCAAATCGATGTTCGCGTCTGCCGACGACTTCATCAGCACCATGCTGCCCATGGCCGAACGCGCAGCCAAGCGCATCGGCGTCGACCCGCGCTACCTGGTCGCCCAGGCCGCGCTGGAAACCGGCTGGGGCAAGAAGATGATCGCCCAGCGCGATGGCAGCAGCAGCCACAACCTGTTCGGCATCAAGAGCGGCTCGAGCTGGAAGGGCGACTCGGCCCGCGCGACCACCAGCGAGTACGAGAACGGCAAGCAGGTCAAGGAAGTGGCGTCGTTCCGCGCCTACAACTCCTTCGAGCAGAGCTTCCAGGACTACGTCAGCTTCCTGCAGAACAACGACCGCTACCAGGGCGCGCTGGATTCCGCATCGCGCCCCGACCAGTTCATGAAGGAGCTGCAGCGCGCCGGCTACGCCACCGATCCGCAGTACGCGCGCAAGGTGAACCAGATCGCCAAGCAGATGCAGGTCTACCAGACGGTCGCGATGACCGACGCCCCGACTCGCACGCTGTGAAGCCCTTGAACAATGGACTGCTCTAAGGAAAGACCATGAGCCTCTTATCCATCGGACTGTCCGGCCTCAACGCCTCGCAAACGGCGCTGAGTACCACCGGCAACAACATCACCAACGTCAACACGGCCGGCTATACCCGCCAGTCGACGTCGCAGGTGACCTCCGCCGAGCAGTTCGCGGGGCAGTACTACGTCGGTACTGGGACCACGGTGCAGGACGTCCGCCGGATGTACAGCGAGTTCCTGGCGAACCAGCTGCGCGGCGCCACCTCGGTGGACAGCGATGCGCAGACTTACCTGGCGCAGGTCAACCAGATCGATTCGCTGCTGTCCGACAGTACGACCGGTCTGTCCAAGGTGATGCAGAACTTCTTCGCCTCGCTGCAGACCGCCGCCGCGACGCCGACCGATGCTGCCTCGCGCCAACTGGTGCTGACCCAGGCCGCGAACCTGGCGCAGCGTTTCAACTCGATCTCCACCCAGCTGGGCACCCAGAACAGCTACGTCAACACCCAGATGGACAGCCTGGCCGGGCAGGTCACCGACCTGGCCAAGACCATCGCCAAGTACAACCAGGCGATCATCTCCGCCGAGGCCGGTGGCGCCAGCGCCAACGACCTGCAGGACAAGCGCGACCAGGCGGTGCTGCAGCTCTCCGACATGATTGGCGTCAGCGTGGTCAAGCAGGGCAGCAGCCTGAACCTCTACCTGGGTTCCGGCCAGCCGCTGGTGGTCGGCGCCAATGCCTCGACCCTGACCGCAGGCCCCAGCGCCAACAACCCGTCGCAATTCAGCCTGAGCCTGAGTTCGGGCAGCTCGACCATGGACGTCACCTCGGTCGTCACCGGTGGCCAGATGGGCGGCCTGCTGCGCTACCGCAGCGACGTGCTGGATACCACCCAGAACGAGCTGGGCCGCATGGCCATCGTGCTTGCCGACACCTTCAACAGCCAGCTCGGCCAGGGCCTGGACCTGAACGGCAACTTCGGCGCGCAGCTGTTCAAGGACATCAACGACGCCAGCGTCGTCGGCAACCGCAGCCTGGCCAACACCCACAACACCGGCACCGGCAACCTCAACGTCAACATCACCGACAGCAGCGCGCTGACCACCAGTGACTACGAGGTGACCTTCACCTCGGCCACCGGCTACACGATCAAGCGCTCCTCCGATGGCACGGTGCTGGGCAGCGGCGACCTGACCGACAACCCGCCCAAGGAATTCGACGGCTTCAGCATCAGCCAGCAGAGCGTCGGCACGGTGCAGGCGGGCGACCGCTTCACGGTGATCCCGACCCGGACCGCGGCATCGGACATCTCGGTCACCATGACCGACTCCAACCGCCTGGCCTTCGCCTCGCCCGTGGTCGCCAGCACCACGACCGGCAACACCGGCAGCGGCACCATCAGCGGCACCACCCTGACCAGCGAGCTGGATGCCAGCAACGGCACCGCGCTGGCTGCCTCGATCAAGGCCGGCCTGCCGGTGAAGCTGGTCTTCGATGCCGCCAGCGGCGGCACCCAGGGCTATACCATCTACGATTCGGCGGGCAACTCGCTGGGCACCGGCAACATTGTGCCGGGCCAGAGCAACGACATCAGCATCACTGTGCCGGGCTCGCCGTCCTTCAGCTTCCAGACCACCATCGCCGGCTATCCGGGGCAGGGCGACAGCTTCGGCGTGGCCTTCAACAGCAGTGGCGATGCCGACAACACCAACGCGCAGAAACTCATCGACCTGCAGACCACCAAGACCGTCGGCAGCGGCACGGGCAGTGGTAGCGGCATGAGCCTGACCGGCGCCTACAGCAGCCTGACCGAGACCGTCGGCGCCACGGCCAACCAGGCCAAGCTCGACGCCACCGCCACCGAGGCGGTGCTGACCCAGGCGCAAGGCAGCCGCGACTCGCTGTCGGCGGTGAACCTCGACGAAGAAGCGGCCAACCTGGTGAAATTCCAGCAGTACTACACGGCCTCCGCGCAGATCATCAAGACCGCGCAGACGCTCTTCGACACCCTGATCAACAACATCTGAGGAGGCTGAAATGGTTGTGCGAATTTCCACCCCGCAGATCTTCAATTCGAACATCGACAACTACAACCGCGGCTATGCCAGCCTGGCCAAGCTGCAGGAGCAGATCTCCAGCGGCACGCGCATCCAGACGCCGGCCGACGACCCCGTCGGCGCCGCGCGCCTGCTGCAACTGGAGCAGCAGCAATCGCTGCTGACCCAGTACAGCGGCAACATGACCAGCGCCACCAACAGCCTGAACCAGGAACAGAGCGTCCTCGACTCCATCACCACCGCCCTGCAGCGCGCCCGCGAACTGACGCTGCGTGCCGGCGACGGATCGATGACCGACGAGGATCGCGGCGCCATCAGCGACGAGCTGGGCGAGATCCAGAACCAGCTGCTGACCCTGATGAACAGCAAGGATGCCAGCGGCAACTACCTGTTCTCCGGCAGCAAGAGCACCGTGCAGCCCTTCGTGCAGAATGCCGACGGCAGCTTCAGCTACCAGGGCGACCAAAGCTCCCTCAAGCTGCAGATATCCGACAGCCTGACGATGTCGACCAACGACAACGGCTGGAGCATCTTCGAGATGGCGGCCAATGCCAGCCGCACCATCAGTTCGGTGACCAGCAACCCGAGCACCGACGGTGTGCAGCGGGTGTTCTTGTCTCAGGGCACCGTGACCAGCGACAGCAACTACAACGCCAGCTTCCGTGACGGCGCGCCCTACACGCTGAAAGTGCTCAGCGGCACGCAGTACCAGATCCTCGACAAGAACGGCAACGACGTCACCAGCGATGCCACCACCAACGGCACCTATGACTCGACCTCCACCGACAGCAATGCCATCAGCTTCCGTGGTGCGCAGTTCCAGCTGGATGTATCGCTGCCTACCAGCGACGACGCCAGCACGGTGGACAGCCTGGTCAACGGCTACAGCTTCAGCTTCGGTACCGCGCCCGACAGCTTGTCGGTCAAGCGCAGCGCCACCAACACCTCCACGGCGCAGATCACCTCGACCACGGTGAGCAACAACACCGCGTATACCACGCAGTTCCCCAGCAGTGGCGTGCAGCTCAAGTTCACCAGCGCTACCGACTTCGAGGTCTATGCACTGCCCACCAGCCAGGGCGCCACGCCACTGTCCACCGGCACGCTGGGCGCGACCTTCCCGCAGACCGTGACCGTGGCCGGTGTCGATATGACCATCAGCGCGGCGCCGGCGGCAGGTGATCAGTTCGGCGTTACCGCCAGCTCGCCTGAGCGGCAGAACATCCTCAACACCATTGGTGACCTGCGCAAGGCGCTGGATACCTCCACCAGCGGTGATCCGCAGGCGCAGTTGAGCATCCGCAACATGGTGGCCAGTGCGCTCACCAACCTGGACAAGGCCAGTGACCAGGTACTGGCGACCCAGTCATCGATTGGTGCGCGGCTCAACACCATCGATGTGCTGACCCAGGAGAACCAGAGCCTGGCGCTGACCAATACCACGACGCAATCGTCGATCCGCGACACCGACATGGCCGCGGCGACCTCGCAGTTGGTGCTGCAGCAGACCATGCTTGAAGCCGCCCAGGCGGCGTTCGCGCGGATCAGCCAGCTCAGCCTGTTCAACAAGCTCTGACTCAACAAGCTCTGAGCGTGATGGCAATTTGGGCATAAGCTACTATGCCCCCCTGAAACGGGCGCAGGCCCGTGCTCGTATTCGGAGGTGCACGTGAAGGCGGTAATCCTGGCCGGTGGCCTGGGGACTCGGATCAGTGAAGAGTCCCACCTCAAGCCCAAGCCGATGATCGAAATCGGCGGCAAGCCGATCATCTGGCACATCATGAAGATCTACTCCCACTACGGGATCAACGATTTCGTGATCTGCCTGGGCTACAAGGGCTACGTCATCAAGGAGTACTTCGCCAACTACTTCCTGCACTCCTCGGACGTCACCTTCGACATGGCCGAAAACCGCATGCATATCCACGAGCGCCACGCCGAGCCCTGGCGCGTGACCCTGGTCGATACCGGCGAGAACTCCGGTACTGGCGGGCGATTGCGGCGCGTGCGCGACTACCTGGACGGCGACTCTTTCTGCTTCACCTATGGCGACGGCGTGGCCGATATTGATATCGGCGCGCTGGTGGCCTATCACCGCCAGCACGGCCGCCTGGCCACCGTCACCGCAGTGCAGCCACCGGGCCGCTATGGCGCGCTGGAACTGGACGGCGATCGCGTCGCCGGTTTCCAGGAAAAACCCCAGGGCGATGGCGGCTGGATCAACGGTGGCTTCTTCGTCCTCGAACCCTCGGTGATCGACTACATCCACAACGATGCGATCTCCTGGGAACTGGAGCCCATGCGCAACCTGGCGCGTGACGGGCAGATGATGAGCTACACCCACGATGGCTTCTGGCAGCCAATGGACACCCTGCGCGACCGCACGCTGCTGGAGGATCGCTGGCGCAGCGGCGAGGCGGAGTGGCATCTGTGGCGCTGAACCCGGAAGCCTGGCGTGGGCGCCGCGTATTGCTGACCGGGCACAGCGGTTTCAAGGGGGGATGGCTGGCGCTGTGGTTGCGCGAGATGGGCGCCGAAGTGCGCGGCTATTCGCTGGCGCCGCCAGATGGTCCGACCCTGTGGCAGGCCGCGCGCCTGGACGAAGTAATCGCTGGCGAGTTCGCCGATATCCGTGAGGCCGGGCAACTGGCGGGGGCAGTGAAGAGGTTCGCTCCCGAAGTCGTCCTGCACCTGGCGGCGCAGCCGCTGGTGCGCGAGTCCTACCGCAACCCCGCCGAAACCTATGCGACCAACGTGATGGGCACCGTCAACTTGCTGGAGGCGGTGCGCCAGGTGCCGTCGGTGCGCGCCGTGCTGGTAGTGACTACCGACAAGTGCTACGAAAATCGCGAGTGGTTGTGGCCTTACCGGGAGAACGACCCGCTCGGCGGCCATGATCCCTACAGTGCCAGCAAGGCCTGCGCCGAACTGGTCTGCGCCAGCTACCGCCGTGCATTTCTCGAAGAGGCCGGCGTGGGCCTGGCCAGTGCCCGCGCCGGCAATGTGATCGGCGGCGGCGACTTCTCCACCGACCGCCTGCTGCCCGACGTATTCCGCGCCTGGGGCGCCGATGAAGAGGTTGTCCTGCGTTATCCGCAGGCGACTCGCCCCTGGCAGCATGTGCTGGAGCCGTTGGCCGGCTATTTGCAACTGACCCAGGGCCTGCTGGAAAACAGTCAGGAATTTGGCGGCGCCTGGAACCTCGGGCCGGGGCCCGATAGCGTGGTCAGCGTGCAGAATGTGGTGTCGAGCCTGGCTGGTCTGTGGCCCGAACCCAGCCGTTGGCGCGTCGAGTCGGCCGGCCAGGTGCACGAGGCCGGCATGCTGGCGCTGGATTCCTCGCAGGCGCGCAAGCGCCTGGGCTGGCGGCCACGCTGGAGCCTGGAACAGGCGCTGGCCCACACGGTTGACTGGCAGCGTGCCTGGCAGGCTGGCCAGGACATGCGAGCCTTCACCCTTCAACAGATCGAGCGGTATTCAAGCGAAGCTCTATGACTACAGAAACGGCGCAGGCCTTGCGCCAACAGATTTCCGAACTGGTAGCCCGTTATGCCGAACTGGAGTTCGCGCCGCGCGTGTTCGTCCCCGGCCAGAGCAGCGTGCCGCCGTCCGGCAAGGTGATCGGTAGCGGTGAGCTGCAGCAGATGACCGAAGCCGTGCTCGATGGCTGGCTGACCACCGGCCGCTTCAACGAACAGTTCGAGCGGCGCCTGTCGAAGTTCCTCGGCCAGCGCTGCGTGCTGACCACCAACTCCGGTTCGTCGGCCAACCTGCTGGCGTTTTCCGCGCTGACTTCGCCACGCCTGGGCGACCGCGCGATCCGCCCGGGCGACGAAGTGATCGGCGTGGCCGCCGGCTTCCCGACCACGGTCAACCCGATCCTGCAGTTCGGTGCGGTGCCGGTGTTCGTCGACGTGCAGATGGGCACCTACAACATCGACCCGGCGCTGATCGAAGCGGCCATCGGGCCGAAGACCAAGGCGATCATGCTCGCCCACACGCTGGGCAACCCCTTCGACCTCGCCACCGTGCGCGCGCTGTGCGACAAGTACGGCCTGTGGCTGATCGAAGACTGCTGCGACGCGCTGGGTTCGACCTACGACGGCAAGCTGGTCGGCAGCTTCGGCGACATCGGCACCCTGAGCTTCTACCCGGCACACCACATCACGATGGGCGAGGGCGGGGCGGTATTCACCCAGAGCCCGAAGCTTTCGCGGATCATTGAATCCTTCCGCGACTGGGGCCGCGACTGCTACTGCCCGCCGGGGCAGGACAACACCTGCGGCAAGCGCTTCGACTGGCAACTGGGCGACCTGCCGGCCGGCTACGACCACAAGTACATCTACTCGCACCTGGGCTACAACCTGAAGATCACTGACATGCAGGCCGCCTGCGCGCTGGCGCAGATGGACCGGGTCGAAGGTTTCATCGCCGCGCGTCGGCAGAACTTCACCTGGCTCAAGGAACGCCTGCGCAGCTGCGAGGACGTGCTGGTGCTGCCCGAGGCGACGCCCAACAGCGATCCGTCCTGGTTCGGCTTCCCGCTGACCCTGCGTGACGGCCAGGCCCAC
>CBIGPF010000159.1:0-14415 GCA_966191535.1 uncultured Pseudomonas sp.
CCCTTTTTTATTGCCCGTAATTCGCAGCTTCGGGACTAGCTGCAGGAGCGAGCTTGCTCCTACACAAAGAAGATGCCGTATCGCAGGGTATGCGACGCTCGGTGCTATACGCGGGAGATCACCAGGACGGCGTACAACCCCGGACGGTTGTACGCCCTACGGATTTCTCCGCGACAAATCACAGGCACAAAAAAGGGGATGCATTGGCATCCCCTTTTTTGTCGGAATAGAACTCAGTAGAGATTCGGCTCCATCTCCAACTCCACGCCGAAACGCTGGGCGATATCGTCACGGATACGTTCAGCCAGCGCATGCAGCTGCGCCCCCGTGGCGCCGCCATAGTTCACCAGCACCAATGCCTGCTGCGCATGTACGCCAGCCGCACCATCGCGGAAGCCCTTCCAGCCAGCCTTGTCGATCAACCAGCCGGCGGCCAGCTTCATCTGGCCATCGCCCTGCGGGTAGGCCACCAGATCACTGTAACGCTGATGCAGCGCGTCAGCCTGTGCGGCAGATACCACCGGGTTCTTGAAGAAGCTGCCGGCATTGCCGAGCACTGCCGGGTCCGGGAGCTTTTCGCGGCGGATCGCACAGATCACTCGCGAGACATCAGCAGGCGCCGGCTCGGTCACGCCCTCCTCTGCCAGGCGCTGGCGCACCGGGCCATAGTCCAGATGCAGCTTCGACACACGATCGAGGGCGAATCGCACCCGCAGGATCAGCCAGCGGCCAGGCTCGCGCTTGAAGCGGCTTTCGCGGTAGGCAAAGGCGCAGTCTTCCAGGCCGAACTCACACAGCGCACCGCTCTCGCGGTCCAGCGCGGTCAGGCCGACGAAGACATCCTTGATCTCGACGCCATACGCGCCGATGTTCTGCATCGGCGCCGCACCAACAGTGCCGGGAATCAGGCTGAGGTTCTCCAGCCCACCCAAGCCCCGGGCCAGGGTCCAGCGCACGAAGTCATCCCAGACCTCGCCAGCCTCCGCCTCGACCACCACGCGCGCACCGTCGTCGCTGACGACGCGCACGCCACGGGAAGCCATGCGCAGCACCAGCGCCTCGACATCGCGCGTCAGCAGCAGGTTGCTGCCACCACCGATCACCATCAGCGGCAGGTCTTTTTCGGCTGCCGCGGCGATGCCTGCCCGGACCTCGTCGTCGTCGTGGGCCTCGGCGAACCAACGCGCCGCGACCTCGACACCGAAGGTGTTGTAGGGCTTGAGGGAAATGCGTTCTTGCAGTTGCAGCGTCACAGGCGCCCCTTCACTTCCATCAGCAGGCCGTCACAAGCCCTTTCCACCAGATCCAGTACCTGTTCGAAACCATCCTCGCCGCCGTAATACGGATCGGGGACCTCATCGATTTCCAGCTCGTAGCGGCGCAGGAACAGGTCCAGCTCCGCCGCGCCACTGCTGCCGCGCAGACGCTTGAGGTCACGCAGGTTCGCAGCGTCCATGGCCAGGACCAGGTCGTAACGGGAGAAGTCCGCTGCGCTGACCTGACGCGCGCGCAGGCTCGACAGGTCATAGCCGCGGCGTAGCGCTGCGGCGCGGGTGCGCGCGTCCGGTGCCTTGCCGACATGCCAGTCGCCGGTGCCAGCCGAGTCGATCTCGATGCGCGCCTCCAGCCCCGCTTCACGGACCTTCTGGCGGAACACGCCTTCGGCGGTCGGAGAGCGACAGATGTTACCCAGGCAGACGAACAGGACCTTCATCAAGCCCCCAGGATGCGCCGCACGCGCTCCAGGTCTTCCGGGGTATCGACGCCGGCCTGAGGCGCCTCCAACGCGTCAGCCACGTGGATGCGCACGCCGTGCCAGAGCGCACGCAGCTGCTCCAGGCACTCGGTGTCTTCCAGCCAGCACGGACCCCAGGCCACGAAGTCGCGCAGGAAGCGCGCACGGTAGGCGTAGATACCGATGTGGCGACGGTATGGCACGTTGGCCGGCAGGCTTTCGCGGTCCACCGCGAAGGCGTCGCGCGCCCAGGGCAGCGTGGCGCGGCTGAAGGTCAGCGCCAGGCCGTTCTTGTCGCTGACGACCTTGACGATGTTCGGATTGAACAGCGCAGCCGGCTCATGGATTTCCTCGCACAGGGTAGCAATACCCGCTTCCGGGTGGGCTGCGAGGTTGGCGGCCACCTGGTCGATGATCGACGGCGGCACCAGCGGCTCGTCGCCCTGCACATTGACCACGATGGCATCATCGGACAGGCCCAGTGCATCAGCCACTTCCGCCAGGCGATCGGTGCCGGAATTGTGGTCGGCACGGGTCAGCACCACCTGGGCGCCGAAGCCCTGGCAGGCATCGAAGATACGCTGGTCATCGGTGGCGACCACCACCTGGGCGGCCGAGCTTTTGCCGGCCTGCGCCCAGACGTGCTGGATCATCGGCTTGCCGGCGATGTCCTGCAGCGGCTTGCCAGGCAGGCGGGTGGAGGCGTAGCGGGCGGGAATGACGACGGTATAGGCCTGGCTCATGGCGTTACTTGTCCAGACGCTCGTCGACGTTCAGGGTACGCGCCTCGCCTTCGAGCATCACCGGGATGCCATCACGCACCGGGTAAGCCAGGCCATCGGTCTTGCAGATCAGCTCGGACTTGTCGTCAGTGAGCTTGAGCGGGCCCTTGCACAGCGGACAGGCGAGGATATCGAGAAGTTTCGGGTCCATGGTGCGTTCCTTGAGCTTAAACAGCGAACAGTTTGAATGCGGGCGGCGCAGGATTGCGACAGCGGATCAGCGGGCGACCAGGCGCTCGAGCTGGGCGTCGAACCAGGCGACGAAGGCCGGCGACGGCTGCGCTTCGACGGCGAGGTACCACCAGTCGGGCGCGGCAAAGGACCGGCATTTCACCGCGTCCTTCTCGGTCATGACCAGCGGCAGTTCCGGCGTGAAGCGCAGCTGCTCGGCGGTATAGGCCGCATGGTCCGGGAAGGGGTGCGGAATCGGTCGCCAGTTTAGCGCCTCGAGCGTTGCGAAGAAACGCTGCGGGTTGCCGATCCCGGCCAGGGCATGCAGCGACTGACCGCTGCGGAAATGCTCGACGCCACGACGCTCGCCGCTGGCCAGGTTGACCAGGGCAGAAGGTCGCAGGACGAAGGAGAAGGCGCCCGGCGGATCGGAAGGCGCGCCGTTGTGCAACACGGCGTCGACGTCAGCCAGTCGCTCGACAGGTTCGCGCAGCGGCCCGGCAGGCAGGCAGCGGCCGTTGCCCAGGCCTCGCGCGGCATCGATCAGCACCAGCTCCAGATCGCGAGCCAGGCGGTAGTGCTGCAGACCGTCGTCGCAGAGGATCAGATCCAGCGGCTCCTCGGCCAGCAGCGCGCGTACGGCACTGGAGCGGTCCGGGTCGATCATCAGCGGCACGCCACTGCGGCGCACGATCATCAGCGGTTCATCACCCGCCTCCGCCGCCGACTGCTCGGCACGCACGCGCCAGGGCGTCTGTGGTGGCTTGGCGCCGTAACCGCGACTGACCACACCGACCTTCAGCCCGCGGGCACGACAGTGTTCGATCAGCCAGAGGATCATCGGCGTCTTGCCGGTGCCGCCCACGGTGATGTTGCCAACCACGACGATCGGCACGGGCGCGCGGTAGGCCGGCCTGGCGCCGGAGAGGAAGTCCTGCCGGCGGCCTTGAGCGACGCGCCGGTAGAGCAGTTCGAGCGGCCTGAGCAGGACAAGGGCTGGGTGGCCCTTGTACCAGGCGTCGAGCAGGCGGTCGGAGAACGCCATCAGGGGGTCTTCTTGTCCGCCCGGGACTCGATGGTGGTGATGCGCAGGTGGGTGAAGCCCAGCTTGCCGGCGGCATCCATCGCGGTGACCACGGACTGGTAGTCCACCTTGCCATCGGCGGTGATCACCACCGGCAGGCTGTTGTCGCCTGCCGATTCGCGCTGCATGGCGTTCATCAGGTTCTCCAGGTCGTCCCGCGCCAGGCTCTGGCCGTTGAGCGCGTAGTGGCCTTCGATACTGATGGAGATTTCCAGCTGCTTGATCTCGGTGGCTTCGGGCGGCGTGCCGCTGACCGCCTCGGGCAATTCGACCTTGAGCTGCGACGGCTTGGTGAACGAGGTGGCGACCACGAAGAACAGTAGCAGCACGAAGATCACGTCGATCAGCGACGCCAGGTTGATGAAGACGTCCTCGCGAGCCGCTCCGCCCGCTCTGCGGCGGAATTTCACGCTTTGCCTTCCTCGACGAAGTCGACTTCGCGGTCGCCCTGGGTCACTTCCACCAGCTTGATGGCTTCCTGCTCCATGGCGATGACCAGTTCATCGACACGGCGCAACAGGTAACGGTGGAAGAACACTGCGGGGATCGCCACGATCAGGCCGGCCGCCGTGGTAATCAGCGCCTTGGAGATACCACCTGCAAGCATCGGCGCGTTGGCCATGCCGTCGCCCATGAAGGCGCTGAAGATCTGGATCATGCCGAACACGGTACCCAGCAGGCCGAGCAGCGGCGCCATGGCGGCGATGGTGCCCAGAGCATTGAGGTAGCGCTCCAGCTCGTGGATGACGCGGGACGCGGCTTCCTCGATGCACTCCTTCATGATCTCGCGACCGTGCTTGGAGTTGGCCAGGCCGGCGGCGAGGATTTCACCCAGCGGGGAAGACGCGCGCAGGTCCTTGAGGGCCTGGCTGTTCATCTTCTTGTCCTTGATCTGCTTCCACACCTGGCCGAGCAGTTGCGGCGGGGCCACGCGGCTCAAGCGCAGGGTCCAGAGACGTTCGGCGACGATCGCCATGGCAGCGACGGAGCTCAGCAAGATCGGCAGCATCATCCAGCCGCCAGCTTTGACCAGTTCCCACACAGTGGTGAATCCCCTGAAAAAAAGTGGCGCCACTCTAGCACAGGGGCCGTGCCTAACCGACCGCCCGAGGGTCAATTTTCCTGCCAGAAATGTGCACCTTCCCGCACTCCCCCAAGCTCGCCATGGGCACCGAGCGTCAGGGTCAGCGCGCCCCGCTCCGCCGTATCCTGAATCCGGATGCCCAGCGCACGGAAGCGCTCCACGACCGACGGATGAGGATGACCATAGGGGTTGTTGGCGCCGCGGGAGATGATGGCTGTGGATGGCCGGACAGCCCGCAGGAAGATCGGAGCAGAGGAGCTGCGACTGCCGTGGTGCCCGGCCAGCAACCAGTCGACACGTACGCCGGGGTGCGCCGCCAGCCACGCCAGCTCGGCGGATTGCGGCAGGTCACCAGTGAGCAGGATGCGCTCGCCGGCGGCCTCGATCAGCAACGCGCAGGAGCGGTCATTGCTTTCCCTGGCGCCCGCCCAGGTCCAACTGGAGAAGCGAACGCCATCGACGCCCCACTCCTCGATCCGGCAGTGCCTGGCCCGCAACTCGGACGGCAGCCTCTCGGGCTCGCCACTGATGACCTGCGCCGGCCTCAATGAGCGCTTCACCGCCAGCGCGCCACCGGCATGGTCGTTATCGGCATGGCTGAGCATCAGCATGTTCAGGTGGCCAATCCCAAGGCTCCTTAACGTCGGCACGACGACTCGCTGGCCGATATCAAAATCGCCGTTTCGTGCGCCGGTGTCGTAGAGCCAGGCCTGGCTGCGCGTGCGGATCAGCACCGAAAGGCCCTGCCCCACATCCAGCACGCGGACCTCGGCCATGCCCGGCGCCGGCAGCGGGACGACTGGCCATAAGACCGGCAGGAACAGTGCCAGTCCCAGTGTACGCAGTGGCACGCCAGCCGGCGCGAGCAGCAGTAGCGCCCCCAGCATCGCCAGTGCCACCGCCCAGATCGGCGCAGCGACCGGCTGCCAGGCGGGCGCCAGCTCAGCCATCCAGCCCAGCAGGCGGAACAGCAGCTCCAGCAGGCCTCCCGCCCCCCAGAGCACTGCATCGCCCAGCCAGGGAATCACCAATGCCAGGCTGCCCAGCAGGGCCAGTGGTACCACCGCCAGCTCGACCCAGGGCACCGCGATCAGGTTGGCGAGCGCGCCGGAAATGCTCAGCGGCAGGCCCAAGGCGATGGATGCCGGCAGCAAACCGACGGCCATCAACCACTGCGCACGCAACCAGGTGCGCCAGGCGGTCCATCGCCCCAGCCGCCCCGAGAAGCCGAAGATGAGCAGCGCCACCGCCGAGTAGGACAACCAGAACCCAGGCAGCAACACCACCAGCGGCTCAGCCAGAAGCACCACCAGCAAGGCACCCAGCAACGGCGCCCACAAGCCACGCTGGCGATAGCGCAGGCGCCACAGCAGGACGATGGAGACCATGACGCAGGCGCGTTGCAATGGCACCTCGAATCCCGCCATCAGGCTGTAGATCCAGGCGCCGCCAGCGGCCAACCCGCAGGCACAGGGCAGCCAGGGGATTCGAGCCGGCCAGCAGCCAACGCGCGCCAACCCAGCGATTACGGCATAGAGCAGACCCGCCAACAGCGAGATATGCGAACCGGAGATCACCATCAGGTGTAGGGTCCCGGTGTCCTGCAGGACTTGCCAGTCCGCCGTGCTCAGCCCGGAGGCATCCCCCAGCACCAGGGCCGCCAGTGCACCGGAGCGGCCATGGGCATCCACCGCCAGCAGACGCTGCCGCCAGGCTTCGCGCCAGGCACGCGGACCGCTGGACACCTCCAGGCGCTGCCCATCCTTGACGCTGCCGGTAGCGCCGATGCGCTGCGCCGTGAGCCAAGCCTCGTAATCGAAGCCGGCGCCATTGGCCATGCCATGGGGGCGCTTGAGCTTCACCGCGAGCCGCCAGCGCTCACCACCCTCGACTGGCGGCCCGCCAAACCAGGACAAACGCAGCGTGGCAGGCACCTTCGCCCGAGGACTGGAAACATCGGAGAGCATGAAACGCACCGACGACCCGGAGCGATCCGGCAAGCCCTCTACCCTGCCCTCCAGCCACAGCGTGCGACCGTCCAGCTCCGGCGCCAGACGGTCATCCATCGCCCACTGTGCCGACTGACAGGCCCAGGCGAAGCCGAGCAGGAACAGGCCGATGAAATAACCGCGGGTGAACAGCAAGGGCAGGCCGAACAGCGCCAGAAGCAGCAGCACCCAGCCGGGTGGCAGCGCCGCCATCCAGCGCAACGCCAGCAGGCCGAAGGCCAGCGCGAACATCCCTGTACGAGGCAATGACAGGATCTCCCCAGGCCCGCACAACCGCCGAGACGCTGGGTTTGCGGCGGTTACACACGGACATAGTTGGCAACGAATGACTGTCACCTAGCTAGGCATAATGGACCGTCGTCCGTCTGCCAGAGATTTCCTCCATGCCGCGCCGAATCTTCAAGCGCTACATGCCCGATCCGGAGAGCATCAGGAACCACAAGGGCCTGCGCTTTCTCGGACCGCTGATCCAGTCACCCAACCTCTGGCACCTGAATCGCCGCTCCGTTTCGCGCGCCATGGGCATGGGACTGTTCGCTGCCTTCATCCCGATTCCGCTGCAGATGCTACTGGCCGCTTCGCTGGCCGTATGGGTGCGGGCCAACCTGCCAATCTCAGTCGGACTGGTCTGGCTGACCAACCCGATCACCATGCCGCCGGTGTTCTATTGCACCTACAAGATGGGCGCCTGGGTCATGGGCATCCCGGCGCGCGCGCTCCCCGATCACCTCACCTGGGAGTGGATCAGCGGCGAACTGGCGATGCTCTGGCAACCTTTCCTGCTGGGCTCGGTGATCTGCGGCATTCTGGTGGGCATCCTCGGCTACCTGGCCACAGAGGGTTACTGGCGCTGGTGGATCGGCCGCAGCTGGCGGCGGCGCCGAGCTCTACGCAACATCCAGCAAGGGCTGTAGACGCCGCCATTGCAGGGTGCCCCCGAAAATGAAAAAGCCGCCCCGAAGGGCGGCTTTTTCATGGGCCGGTGATCACTCGTATCGCAGCGATTCCGCCGGCTGGGTCGAAGCCGCACGCCAGGCCGGGTAGAGCGTGGCGAGGAAGCTCATCGACAGCGCCGCGACGCAGATCAGCACGATGTCGCTGATCTGCGGGTCGGAAGGCAGGTAGTTGATGAAGTAGATGTCCGAGTTGAACACGTGGGTACCGGCGACGCGCTCCAGGGTCGAGACGATGGCAGTGACGTTGTACGCCGCCAGCACACCCAGCACGCAGCCGATGACCGTGCCGATAAGGCCGATCACGGTGCCCTGCACCATGAAGATCGCCATGATCTGCTTCGGTGTCGCGCCCAAGGTGCGCAGGATGGCGATGTCCGCGCGCTTGTCGGCCACGACCATGATCAGGGTGGCGATGATGTTGAAGGCGGCGACCGCGACGATCAGCAACAGCAGCAGGCCGATCATGGTCTTTTCCATCTTCATCGCGCTGAACAGGCTGCCCTGGGTGTGGGTCCAGTCCACCGAGCGGTAGCCGTCGCCCAGTTGCTTGGCGATGGCCGCGCCGACTTCCGGTGCCTGGAACAGGTCCTTCAGGGCGATGCGCACGCTCTGCACCTGGCCGGGCTGCCAACGCATCAGGCTGGCAGCGTCGTCCACATGGATCAGCGCCAGGGTGCTGTCCAGTTCGGCGCCGACCTTGAAGATGCCGACCACGTTCAGGCGTTGCATGCGCGGGGTGATGCCGCCGGGCGCGGTGCTCGGCTCGGGTACGATGAGCAGCAGGCTGTCACCGACGTTGACATGAAAGCGCCGCGCGGTGATCTCGCCGATGACCACGCCGAACTCGGTGGCCTTGAGGTCGTCAAGGCTGCCACGGACCATGTGCTGGCCGATGATCGACACCTGGGTTTCCAGCGCCGGATCGACGCCGTCCACCTCGATGGGCTGCATCATGCCCTTGTAGGAGAGCATCCCGTCGACTTCGGTGTAGGGCACTGCGCCGACGATCTTCGGGTTCTGCTTGGCCACGTCGGCGACGTGCTGCCAGTTGTCCAGCGGGCCGCTGGTCTGCTGCAGCACGGCATGCGGGACCATGCCGAGGATGCGCGAACGCATTTCCTTCTGGAAGCCGTTCATCACCGAGAGCACCACGATCATGGCCAGCACGCCCAGGGCGAGGCCGATCATCGAGGTCAGGGAGATGAACGAGATGTAGTGGTTGCGCCGCTTGGCCCGGGTGTAGCGGGTACCGATGAAGACGGACAGGGGTCTGAACATTCCGTTATCCCTCAGGCGGCGACCAGCCGACCCTCCTCCAGGCGCAGCACACGGTCCATCTGCTGGGCGAGGTGAGTGTCGTGCGTCACCACCAGGAAGGCAGTACGCAGGGACTGCGATAGCTCCAGCATCAGCTCCTGGATGCCGTGGGCGGTGTGCTGGTCGAGGTTGCCGGTGGGCTCGTCGAGCAGCACCAGTTTCGGCGTGTTGACCAGCGCACGGGCGATGGCCACGCGCTGGCGCTCACCACCGGACAGCTCGGACGGCTTGTGGCTCAGGCGATGGCCCAGACCCACGCGTTCCAGCAGCGCCGTGGCACGCTGGCGCGCCTCGGGGATCGGCGTCTTGCCGATCAGCAGCGGCATGCAGACGTTCTCCAGGGCGGTGAACTCCGGCAGCAGGTGGTGGAACTGGTAGACGAAGCCCAGCGCGCGGTTGCGCAGCAGGCCGCGCTGTTTCTCGTTCAGCGCCGACAGTTGCTCGCCGGCCAGCCAGACGCTGCCGGTGCTGGGGGTGTCGAGGCCGCCGAGCATATTCAGCAGGGTGCTCTTGCCCGAACCGGAGCTGCCGACGATGGCGACGCGCTCGCCAGGCAGCAGCTCCAGCTGCACGCCCGAAAGCACCTCGACCGACTGCGGGCCTTCCTCGTAGCGCTTGCCGAGGTCGCGGCAGCTCAGGACAGCCTGGTCGTTGGGGGTCGGCTTACTCATAACGCAGGGCCTCCGCGGGCTGGGTGCGGGCCGCACGCCAGGCCGGATACAGGGTGGCGAAGAAACTCAGGATCAGCGCGGCGCTGCACACCAGGATCACGTCCTCACTCATCAGTTGCGAGGGCAGGTAATCGATGAAGTAGACGTCCGCGTTGAGGAACTTGTGGCCCAGCAGGCGCTCCAGCAGGGCGATGGCAGAGCTGACGTTGAGGGCCGCGAGGATGCCCAGCACGCCGCCGATGAAGGTGCCGATGACGCCGATCACCGTGCCCTGGACCATGAAGGTCGCCATGATCTGCCCGGGCGTGGCGCCCAGGGTGCGAAGGATGGCGATGTCGGCCTTCTTGTCGGTGACGACCATGACCAGGGTGGAAATGATGTTGAACGCAGCGACCGCAACGATCAGCAGCAGCAACAGGCCGATCATGGATTTCTCCATGCGGATCGCCTGGTACAGGTTGCCGTGGCTGCGGGTCCAATCGCGGGCGAAGTAGTCGTTGCCCTTCAGGGTGCGGGCAATTTCCCAGGCCGTGCGCGGCGCCTGGAACAGGTCGTCGAGCTTCAGGCGCAGACCTTCGACCTGGCCTTCCTTGAGGCGGCGCATGCGCGCGGCGTCGTCGATGTGGACCATGGCGACGTAGCCGTCCAGCTCACCGGCGCCGACATGGAAGGTGCCGACCACGGTAAAGCGCTTCATCCGCGGGAACATGCCGGCCGGCGTGACCGAGATTTCGGGGGCGATGAAGGTGACCTTGTCGCCCAGCTTCACGCCGAGGTTGGTCGCTGCCTTGTCACCGATGATGATGCCGAACTCGCCGGGCTTGAGGCTCTGCAGCGAACCCTGCTGGAAGAACTGGTCGATGATCGAGACCTTGCTCTCCTCGTTCGGGTCCACGGCGTTGATCAGCACCTTCTGTACCGTGCCTCCGGCGCTGAGCAGACCTTGCATCTGGATGAAGGGCGCGACCTCCAGCACGTTGGGATGCTGGGTCTTGATCTGCCCGGCAATGCCTTGCCAGTCGGAAATGGGCTGGTAGGACTCGACCGTGGCGTGGGGCACCATGCCCAGCACACGGGTGCGCATCTCGTGATCGAAACCGTTCATCACCGAGAGCACCACGATCATCACCACCACGCCCAGCGCGAGGCCGATCATGGAGGTGAGCGAAATGAAGGAAACGAAGTGGCTGCGGCGTTTGGCGCGTGTGTAGCGCGTTCCGATATAGACGGAAAGAGGTCTGAACATGTGTGGCCGATTGAGAAGATGAAGAGTGCGTCGGGCGTCAGTTCCATCTGGCGTGCGACTTCCGTGTGGCGAGGCTCGGCAGGCGGCTTTACACTCAGACCATCACTGCCGCCGTGGGTTCGCCATGTCCACTCCAGACGCGGATGACCGCCGCGAATACTATCGTATTGAAGACACACTCGCATTGGAATTTCGCCCGCTGCGCGAGGACGAAATCCAGTCGCAAGAAGTGCTTCAGGATGATTCCGCGCTGTTCAATCTGCTCAGCGACCTGCACCTGACCGACTTCGAGTCGCAGCACCTGCTGCGCCATATCAACGAGCGCGATCGCCCGCTGGCCAGTTACCTGAAGGTCATGAACAAGCGCATCGACCTGATCGCCCAGGCCCTGACCCAGAGCCTGCTCAGCGAGATCGGACCGGCGCGACGGGTGACGCTGTCCGAGGGCGGCATCAATTTCCGGGACGCCCAGCCGCTGCCGACGGGCCAGGACCTGGCGCTGAAGATCATCCTGCTACCCCATGGCCTGGGCCTGCTGCTGCGCGCCAAGGTCACCCATTGCCAGCAACAACCCGAGGGCGACTACGAGATCGGCACCGAATTCGAGATGCTTGGCGACGCCCCGCGCCAGTTGCTGGCCCGCCACATCCTCCAGCGCCAGGCATTGGAACGCCGGCAGGCCAAGGCTCGCGAAGAATGAACCCTGGGAATTCCATGCGCCATCTGCTGCTCCTGTTGAGCCTTGTCACCCCGCTGCCACTGCTGGCAGATACCATCGAGATACCCGTGGGCGCCCAGGGCGACCCGCACACCGTGCTGCCGGTCCGCGGCGAGAGCCAGAAAGCCGTGCTCGAACGCTTCGGCCTGCCGGACGAGGAGCACCCGGCGGTGGGCAAGCCGCCCATCTCGCGCTGGGACTACCGCGAATTCAGCGTCTATTTCGAAAGCGGGGTGGTGGTCGATGCCGTCCGCCAGCACCGCTCCCAGTACCTCAAGGACCTTTCACCGACTCCCAAGGAGCCCCAGTGACTCTGATCTATGGCCATCGCGGCGCCAAAGGCGAAGCACCGGAAAACACCCTGAACAGCTTCCTGCGCTGCCTGGAACATGGCGTGAAGCGCTGCGAACTGGACCTGCACCTGTCCCGCGACGGTGAGCTGATGGTGATCCACGACCCGACGCTCAAGCGCACCACCGGCCGCCGCGGCAAGGTTTCCGAGCAACTGGCGGAGGACCTGGTGACCATGGACGCCCGCGAAGGCGGCCCGGGCTGGGTGCGTCCCTGCCCTGTTCCGCGCCTGGCGGAGCTGTTCGAACGCTGCGAGTTCGACCACTGGCAGCTGGAAGTGAAGAGCGCATCGAAGGATCGTGCCGGGCGCACGGTGCAGGCGATCCACCAACTGGTGGGACGTTTCGGTCTGCGCGACCGGATCACCGTGACCTCGAGCTCGCGCACGGTGCTGCGCGCGCTGGAAGAGCTGGCGCCGGATCTGTCACGCGGGCTGGTCGCCGAATACGCCTGGCTCGACCCGTTGAAAGTCGCCGCACACTACGGGTGCGATCTGCTGGCGCTGAACTGGATGCTCTGCACCCCGGAGCGCTTGCTGAAAGCGCAGAAGCAGGGGCTGCATGTGTCGGTCTGGACGGTCAACGAGCCGGCCCTGATGCGCCGGCTCGCCGATTTTGGCGTGGATAGCCTGATCACAGACTTTCCCGGTTTGGCCACTGCCACGATCGGGAATCGCTGAGCAGGTTCCCCCCGACCGGCTCAGGCCGCCGGTCGGGGTATTTCAAAAAATCCGGTTCAGGCCGTCGAACGCCGCTACGCGGTAGGCTTCGGCCATGGTCGGATAGTTGAAGGTGGTGTTGACGAAGTACTTCAGGGTATTCAGTTCCCCCGGCTGGTTCATGATCGCCTGGCCAATGTGGACGATCTCCGAGGCCTGGTCGCCGAAGCAGTGCACACCGAGGATTTCCAGGGTGTCGCGGTGGAACAGGATCTTCAGCATGCCCACCGGCTCGTTGGAGATCTGCGCACGAGCCATGCCCTTGAAGAAGGCCTTGCCCACCTCATAGGGAATCTTCGCCACGGTCAGCTCCTGCTCGTTCTTGCCGATCGAGCTGATCTCCGGAATGGTGTAGATACCGGTCGGCACGTCGTTCACGAAGCGCCAGCCATCGTGCTCGACGATGTTGCCGGCAGCCGAACGACCCTGGTCGTAGGCGGCGCTGGCCAGACTCGGCCAGCCGATCACGTCACCGGCGGCATAGATGTTCGATACCGAGGTGCGGTAGTTCTCATCCGTCTCGATCTGGCCGCGACTGTTGACCTTGATACCGATGTTCTCGAGGCCCAGGCGGTCGGTATTGCCAGTACGGCCGTTGCACCACAGCAGGGCATCGGCCTTGATCTTCTTGCCCGACTTCAGGTGCAGGATCACCCCGTTGTCCAGGCCTTCCACGCGCTCGTAATCCTCGTTGTGACGGATCAGCACGTTGTTGTTGCGCAGGTGGTAGCTCAGCGCATCGGAGATTTCGTCGTCGAGGAAGCTCAGCAGTTGGTCGCGGGTGTCGATCAGGTCCACCAGCACGCCCAGGCCGCTGAAGATCGAGGCGTACTCGCAGCCGATCACGCCGGCTCCGTAAATGATCAGGCGGCGCGGAGTGTGGCTCAGGGACAGGATGGTGTCGCTGTCGTAGACGCGCGGGTGGTTGAAGTTGATGTCCGACGGACGATACGGGCGCGAGCCGGTGGCGATGACGAACTGGTCGGCTACCAGGCGCTCCACGGCGCCGCTGGGGGTCACGACTTCAACGGTGCGCTCGTCGACGAAACTGGCGGTGCCGTTGAACATGTCGATGCGGTTGCGTGCGTAGTAGCCGGTGCGCGAGGCGACCTGCTTGGAGATCACCCGCTCGGCGCTTTTCAGCACGTCCGGGAAGGAAAACCAGCGCGGCTCGCCGATCTGGCGGAACATCGGGTTGGTGTTGAACTCGATGATCTGCTTCACCGAGTGACGCAGTGCCTTGGACGGGATGGTGCCCAGGTGCGTGCAGTTGCCGCCGACCACGCGACGGCTGTCCACCACCGCCAGCTTGCGCCCGTACTTGGAGGCGTTCATCGCCGCCCCCTCGCCTGCCGGGCCCGTGCCGAGAATCACCACGTCGTAGTTGTAGACAGCCATGCGTACTCCTTCAGAACAGGCCGGGACGCCCGCGTGGCGCTCCCGGCGAAGCCCCGGCACCACATGCGCCGAGGCGGATCGAAATCATTGGCGCAGCTTAGCCCTGCGGCAAAAGGCTGCACATTAGCGGTTGGTCGGCAGGTAGGCGAATTTTGCCGCCACTACATGCCTTGAC
>CBIGPF010000160.1:0-14414 GCA_966191535.1 uncultured Pseudomonas sp.
CTCCGATTCAACGTGGTATTTTTTCGCCTAAGCTAAAAACCGGATTATTGGGGCAAGACCTTTGCCTTCTTTGGGGCGTTTGCAAAAGAAGGTCGCCCGAGGGGGCGAAACCAGGAGTCCGCGCGCACGCCGAAGCGACGCAGAAATACCCAAGCCAACGCAGCAATACAGGACCAACATCGGAGCAGAGGACAGCGCCGGCCCTGCCGACGGATCGCGGGCATAGCCCGCTCCTACAGTGAACCCCAACGTCCGTCAGACCAACCGCCATTGACGGCACCATCCCACCAGATAAACTGTATATCCATACAGCGCTATCCGAGCCATCCCATGCCCCGCCATCCCACCTCCCTCCCCTGGCCCTCTCGCCGGGCGCATGACCGTCGCCGTTCGCCGGCCGGGAGGCCGTGATGGGCAGTGTGGTTGCGCTCGACACCCTGTTCCACCAGCGCCAGGTCTGGAAGGGCCAGCCCCAGGGCCTGCCGCCCAGCCTGCAGCCCACCGGCCATGCCGTACTGGACGCCGCCCTGCCCAGCGGTGGCTGGCCGGAAGCGTCGCTCAGTGAAGTTCTCCTGGCCGCCGAAGGCACCGGCGAACTGCAATTGGTCTGGCCGACCCTGGCGCGACTCAGCGCGGCAGGCGAACGTATCGTGCTGGTCGCCCCGCCCCATGTGCCCTACCCGGCCGCCTGGCAGACCGCCGGCGTCGCGCTGGAGCAGCTCGCCATCGTCCAAGCGACGGGGCGCGATGCGCTCTGGGCCGCCGAGCAGTGCCTGCGCTCGGGCAGTTGCGGCGCCGTGCTGTGCTGGCCGCAGCAGGCCGACGACCGAGCCCTGCGCCGCCTGCAGGTCGCCGCCGAAACCGGGCAGACCCTGGCCATCGCCTACCGCTCGCAGCGCGAAGCACTCAACCCCTCGCCCGCCGCATTGCGCCTGGCGCTGGACGCCAACCCGGCGCAGCTGCGCGTGCTCAAGTGCCGTGGCGGCCTGGCGCCGGCGCGGCCCATCCCGCTGCCCTGGCACTGAGATCACCATGCTCTGGGCCTGCATTCTCCTGCCACAACTGGCCATGGACGGCGTGCTGCGCGGCCGTCCCGAGCCGGACGCCGCCCTGGCGCTGCTCGCCGGGCCAACCCAGCGCCGCGTGCTGCAGGCGGTAAACCCGGCTGCACGGGCGCTGGGGCTCAAGCCCGGCCAGTCGCTCACCGCCGCCCAGGCCCTCAGCTGCGAATTCGCCACCGCCGAGTACGACCTGCGTGACGTGCAGCGCTGGCAGAACCTGCTGGCCGCCTGGGCCTACGGCTTCAGCTCGCAGGTCAGCCAGCACTACCCGCGCGCGCTGCTGCTGGAAGTGCAGTCGAGCCTGCAACTGTTCGGCCCCTGGCCGCGCTTCGAGGCACGTCTGCGCGAAGAGTTGCGCGGACTGGGCTTCCGCCACCGCATCACCGCCGCGCCCAACCCGGCCGCCGCGCGCATCCTCGCCAACGGCCACGACGGCCTGGCGATCCACGACAACCAGCAACTGCGCCAGTACCTGGGAAAGATGCCGCTGGAGCGCCTGGGCCTGGAGCGCGATGCCGCCACATCGCTGGGCCGCATGGGCCTGCGCAGCCTGCAGCAACTGCTCGCCCTGCCCCGCGAAAGCCTGGCCCGGCGCTTCCCGCCGCAGGTGCTGCGGCAGGTCGACACCCTGCTCGGCCAACGTCCGCTGGCCCTGGAGTTCTATCGGCCGCCGGACTGTTTCGAGTCGCGCATCGAACTGAATTTCGACGTGGAATCCACCCAGGCGCTGCTGTTCCCGCTGCGCCGCCTGACCGCCGATCTCGCCGCCTTCCTCGCCGGACGCGACAGCGGCGTGCAGCGTTTCGTCCTCCATCTGGAACACCACGAAGGCAGCGACACGCTGATGCCGGTCGGCCTGCTCAGCGCCGAGCGCGAGGCGGCGATGCTCTTCGAGCTGAGCCGTGGCCGCCTGGAACAACTGCAATTGCGCGCCCCGGTGCACAGCGTGCGACTGCTGGCCGACGACCTGCCGCCCTTCGTGCCGCAGCACCGCGAGCTGTTCGACGACCGCCCGCAGCAATCGCTGCCCTGGGAGCAACTGCGTGAACGCCTGCGCGCACGACTGGGCGACGACGCCGTGCACAGTCTCGGCGGCCGCGCCGACCATCGTCCGGAGCGCGCCTGGCAAGGCAGCTCCACGCCGTTGCAGGCCATCACCGACGTCCCACGCCCCGGCTGGCTGCTGGCGGAGCCCCAGCCACTGCGCGAGTTCGCGCCGGCGCTGCTGGCCGGTCCGGAGCGCATCGAATCCGGCTGGTGGGACGGCGAGGACATCCGCCGCGACTACTACCAGGTGCGCACCCGCAGCGGCCAGCGCGCCTGGGTGTTCCGCCCGGTGGGCGACGACGGCCCCCTGTTGCTGCACGGCTGGTTCGCATGAGCGCGCCTACCGAAGACATCGGCTACGCCGAGCTGCACTGCCTGTCCAACTTCAGCTTCCAGCGCGGTGCCTCCAGTGCCGCCGAACTCTTCGATCGGGCCGGGAAGCTCGGCTACCGGGCGCTGGCGATCACCGACGAATGCAGCCTGGCCGGCATCGTGCGTGCCTGGCAGGCGGCGAAGGAACACAAGGTCAGGTTGATCACCGGCAGCGAGCTGATTATCGAGCACGGCCCGAAGCTGGTGCTGCTGGCCGAGAACCTGACCGGCTACGAGAACCTCTGCCGCCTGCTCACCCACGCCCGGCGCCGCGCCGAGAAAGGCAGCTACCGCCTGGTGCGCGCCGATTTCGACGGCAACCTCGACCACCTGCTGGCGATCTGGCTGCCACGGGACGAGCAGGACGACGACGGTCTCTGGCTGCGCGGGCTTTTCCCCGAGCGCCTGTGGCTGGGCGTCGAACTGCACAAGGGCCCGGACGACACCGGCAAGCTGCGCCGCCTGCGGGAACAGGCCGCGCGCCTGGAGATTCCCGCCGTGGCCTGCGGCGACGTGCACATGCACGCCCGTGGCCGCCGCGCCCTGCAGGACTGCATGACCGCCATCCGCCAGCACCTGCCGGTGCACGAGGCCGGCCAGCACCTCTATCCCAATGGCGAACGGCATCTGCGGCCGAGGGAGACGCTGGCGTCGATCTACCCGGCCGAGCTGCTGGCGGAAACGCTGGAGATCGCCGAACGCTGTACCTTCGACCTGGGCAAGGATTTGAAATACCAGTACCCGCGCGAGCTGGTGCCCGAGGGCCATACGCCGACCACCTGGCTGCGCGAGAAAACCGAGGAAGGCATCCGGCGCCGCTGGCCGGATGGCGAGACCGAGAAGGCCCGTAAACAGGTGGAATACGAGCTGGCGCTGATCGCCGAGCTGGGCTACGACAGCTACTTCCTCACCGTCCACGACATCGTCGCCTTCGCCCGCAGCCAGAGCATCCTCTGCCAGGGGCGCGGCTCGGCGGCCAACTCGGTGGTCTGCTTCGCCCTCGGCATCACCGAGCTGGACCCGTCCAAGGCCAAGCTGCTGTTCGAGCGCTTCATCTCCCGCGAGCGCAACGAGCCGCCGGACATCGACGTCGACTTCGAGCACGACCGCCGCGAGGAGGTCATCCAGTACGTGTTCCGGCGCTACGGTCGCAGCCGCGCCGCCCTCACTGCCGTGGCCAGCACCTACCGTGGCGCTGGCGCGGTACGCGACGTCGCCAAGGCGCTGGGACTGCCACCTGACCAGGTCGGCGCGCTGGCCGATTGCTGCGGAAGCTGGAGCCGCGAAGCCCCGCCGCCCGAGCGCTTGCTGGAGGCCGGCTTCGACCCGGAAAGCCCGATCCTGCGCCGCGTGCTCGCCCTGACCTCGCAACTGGTCGGCTTCCCCCGGCACCTGTCGCAGCACCCCGGTGGCTTCGTCATCTCCCAGCAGCCGCTGGAAACCCTGGTGCCGGTCGAGAACGCGGCGATGCCCGAGCGCACCCTGATCCAGTGGGACAAGGACGACCTCGACGCCGTCGGCCTGCTCAAGGTCGACGTGCTCGCCCTCGGCATGCTCAGCGCCCTGCGCCGCTGCTTCAACCTGATCGCCAACTATCGCGGCAAGCAGTGGACCCTCGCCACGCTGCCGCAGGAGTGCCCGAAGACCTACGCCATGATCAGCCGCGCCGACACCGTGGGCGTGTTCCAGATCGAGTCCCGCGCGCAGATGGCCATGCTGCCGCGCCTGCGGCCCGAGACCTTCTACGACCTGGTGATCGAAGTGGCCATCGTCCGCCCCGGCCCGATCCAGGGCGACATGGTCCATCCCTATCTGCGCCGGCGGAACAAGGAAGAACCGGTTGTCTACCCCTCCGAGGAACTCAAGCCGGTGTTCGAGCGCACCCTCGGCGTGCCGCTGTTCCAGGAGCAGGTAATGCAGCTGGCGATCATCGCCGCCGAATACACGCCCGGCGAGGCCGACCACCTGCGCCGCTCCATGGCCGCCTGGAAACGCCACGGCGGTCTGGAGCCGCACCGCAAGCGGCTGTTCGAGCGCATGACCGCCAAGGGCTACGAGCAGGAATACATTGCGCGCATCTTCGAGCAGATCAAGGGCTTCGGCAGCTACGGATTCCCCGAGTCTCATGCCGCCAGCTTCGCCCTGCTCACTTACGCCAGCTGCTGGCTGAAATGCCACGAGCCGGCGGCCTTCACCTGCGCGCTGATCAACAGCTGGCCCATGGGCTTCTACAGCCCCGACCAACTGCTGCAGGACGCCCGCCGCCACGGCCTGGAGATCCGTCCGGTGGACGTGCGCCACAGCCACTGGGACTGCACCCTGGAACCCATCGCCGAACGCCAGCCGGCGATCCGCCTCGGCCTGCGCATGGTGCGCGGGCTGCGCGAGGACGTGGCCAATGCCGTAGCCCGGGCGCGCGAGCAACGCCCCTTCGCCGACATCGCCGACCTCTGCCTGCGCGCCACTCTTGATGGCCGCGCCCGCGAACAGTTGGCCGACGCTGGTGCCCTGCGCGGCCTCGCCGGCCACCGGCACAAGGCGCGCTGGGCGATCGCCGGGGTCGAACCGCAGCTGCCGCTGTTCGCCGGCCAGGTGACCGAGGAAGCGCCGGTCAGCCTGCCGCTGCCCAGCCGCGGCGAGGACCTGCTCACCGACTACGCGACCCTCGGCACCACCCTCGGCCCGCACCCCATGACCCTGCTGCGTGGCGCCCTCAAGGCCCGCCGTTGCCGCAGTTCACGGGAACTGACCAGCCTGGAAGCCGACCGCCCGGTGCGCGTCGCCGGCCTGGTCGTCGGCCGCCAGCGCCCCGGCACGGCCAGCGGCGTCACCTTCGTCACCCTGGAAGACGAGTTCGGCATGATCAACGTGATCGTCTGGCGCGACCTCGCCGAACAGCAGCGCCGCCCCTTCCTCAGCGCCCGCCTGATGCAGGTGGACGGCACCCTGGAAGCCAAGGACGGCGTACGCCATGTGATCGCCGGGCGCCTGACGGACTTGAGTGAGTTGCTGGAGGGGCTGGATGTGCGGAGCCGGGATTTCCACTAGCGCCGGCTCACAGCGGTATCATGCGCCCCAGTCATGCAAACCCTGGATGGATCCATGAAATCGAACGGACGCTCGCTGCTCTCCCTGCTTTTCGCCGCGCTCACCGGCACGGCACTGTCTTTCACTACCCTGGCCGCCGACGACACGCTGCCCGCCGGGGAATACCTGGCCAAGGGCGGCTGGGGCACCCTGATCATCCAGAAGGCCAGGCAAGGCGAACAAGCCTTCAGCCTCGAATCCCTTGGCGCCAACGGCCACTCCTGCTCGCTGGACGGCAGTATCCGCAACGGCGAAGCGAGCCTGCATGAAGACTGGCAGGAAGGCGTCTGCACCGTGACGTTCAAGCTGCAGGACAACAGCATTGAAGTCAGCAACGAGATGACCGAGAGCTGCCGGGGCTACTGCGGCGCCCGCGCCAGCTTCGATGGCAGCTACCTGAAGCCGGCTCCCGGCTGCAGCACCGAAGCCCTGCGCCAGACCCGCAATCGCTTCAGGAAGCTCTACGACAGCAAGGACTACGCCGGCGCCGAACGCCTGCTCGCCCCGGTGCTGAGCAACTGCAAGGCCACCCTCCACTGGCTGGACGAGCTGGCCACCCGCAACGACCTGGCCCTGACCCAGGCCAAGCTCGGCCAGGGCAAGGCCTGCCGCAGCACGCTGGATTCGATGGTCGCGGACGCCAAGCGCTACAGCGGCCCCCAGGACGACAATACCGCCATCTGCGACAGCGGCGATCGCTACCTGCCCCCGGCGGACTGCGACGGCTACCTGCGCCAGGTCCGCGCCGCCAAGACCAACCTGGGGTGGTGCGAACGCGCCGGGGGTTGAGCCATCACTTGCGCCGATAGCTCTTGTTGCCACTGGGCGTCAGGCAGTAAACACCGCCGCGCGGCCCCGTGCAGAAGGTGCCGCTGCTGCAGGAGCAGGAGCCGTTGTCGGATGAAAAGCGTTGCAGAGAAGGCGTACTGGAGCCGCCCTCGCCCGTGTAGGCCGGGCAGCTCCGTTTCGATCCACTGATGGAGCCGTCATTGCAGAGGAAGAGATCACCCTGGCAACGGGCGATCCCGCCCTTGCTGCCGGAACAGGGCGCATTGGCCGCCAGCGACAACGATGCGGCGAACGCCAGTGAAACCCCCAAAAAGCCAAGTGAAACCCTGCGCATCCTGCGTCCACCCCCAGAGAGTGGCGCAATGCTATAGCAGCGCAGACAAACGTGTCAGGCCGATCTCAGGTGTCTGAAATTGCCACGGCGCACACGCCCAGCCCCCCTCACGCCCCCAGGAGATAGAGGACCAACTCACCCACCGACAACGAAAACAGATACGGCCCGGTAAACCCCACCCAGATGAGCAACGCCAAAGGCGCATAGAGCAGCACCAGCACCACACGGGCACGGCGGCTACGCAACATCAGCCAGACGATCTGCCCCAGCGCGAACAGCGCGCCGCACACCAGCGCGGGATCGAAGATGGCGTGGAACCGGCCATAGTCGCTCAGCGCCCAGACATCGCTGCCCATGACCAGGAACATCGCCAGCGCCATGCCTGCTGCGCCCAGTGCCAGGGCCAGCAAAGCCCCTAGAAAAACCCAGCACGCCAGCCGGACAAGCCCGGGGGCGCCGGGCACGGATTGTTCGCCTTCCATAAACCTTGTCGCTCCTTTGCCTGACCGCCCGACACTACACAACCCTGGCGGATTTGCGAAAGACCGCACCGACGTCTTACGCTGCCGCCATTCCTCTTTCCGGCCCCGAGCATGATCACCCTCCGCCACATCGAAGTCTTCCGTGCGGTCATGACCACCGGCAGCGTCACCCGCGCAGCGGTGTTCCTGCACACCAGCCAGCCCACCGTAAGCCGCGAGCTGGCGAGGCTGGAGCAACTGGTCGGCTTCGAGCTGTTCCTGCGCGAACGCGGCCGGCTGGCGCCGACGGCGCGGGCGTTGATGCTGTTCGAGGAGGTGGAGCGCTCCTTCACCGGGCTGGATCGGATCGTCGCCTTCGCCGACAGCCTGGGCCAGTTCGCCGAGGGCAAGTTCTCCATCGGCTGCCTGCCGGCGCTGTCCCAGGCACTGCTGCCGGAAGCCTGCAAGCGCTTCAGCCGGGAGAACCCGGCCATCAGCCTGGAGGTGGCGGCGCTGGAGTCGCCGCACCTGGAAGAGGCACTCAGCGCCCAGCACCACGACATCGGCCTGATCGAGAACGACGACGCCCCGCGCGGCACCGAGTTGCAGCCACTGCTGGCGGTGGACGAGGTATGCATCCTCCCGGAGGGCCATCCCCTGCTGGCCCGCGAGCGTCTGGAAGCGGCGGATTTCGCCGGCCAGCCCTTCGTCAGCCTGGCCACCAGCGACCGCTACCGGCACCTGATCGACGCCGTGTTCCTCGGTGCTGGCGTGCAGCGGCAGATGCAGGTGGAAACCCACAGCGCCGTCTCGGTATGCAGCATGGTGCGCGCCGGACTGGGCCTCGCCGTGGTCAACCCGATCACCGCGCTGATGTTCCAGGGCCAGGGCATTCAGTTGCGCCCGCTGGCGTTCTCGCTGCCGTTCCAGGTGAGCGTGGCAAAGCCCCTGTATCGCCCCGCTACGCCGCTGCGCGAGCGCTTCGTGGCAGCACTCCAGGCAGAGGCCGACCTGCTGGTACAGCGCCTGCGCGAAGCCGGCGTGGGCTGCACCATATATCAAAATTGAATTGATCAGATAACAAGCGGCATTATTCAGACATGAAAATGGCCGATAGACTAGCGCCATCTACCTTCGGAGCCCATTCATGACTTCCCTCGCCCTGCCTCGCGCCGAACAGCTCGCCCTGCAATTCGGCACCCCGCTGTGGGTCTACGACGCCGCCACCATCCGTGGCCAGATCGAGCGCCTGAAGAGCTTCGACATCATCCGCTTCGCCCAGAAGGCCTGCTCCAACCTGCACATCCTGCGCCTGATGCGCGAACAGGGCGTGAAGGTCGATGCGGTGTCCCAGGGCGAGTTGCTGCGCGCCCTGGCCGCCGGCTACTCGTGCCGCGACGATGAATCCGAGATCGTCTTCACCGCCGACCTGCTGGACCGCTCCACCCTGGAAACGGTGGTCGAGCACGGCATCCCGGTGAACGCCGGCTCCATCGACATGCTCCGCCAGCTGGGCGAAGTCGCCCCCGGCCACCCGGTGTGGCTGCGCATCAACCCCGGTTTCGGCCACGGCCACAGCAACAAGACCAACACCGGCGGCGAGCACTCCAAGCACGGCATCTGGCACAGCGACCTGCGCGCCGCCCTGGACGTGATCCGCGAGCGCGGCCTGCGCCTGGTCGGCCTGCACATGCACATCGGTTCGGGGGTCGACTACGGCCACCTGGCCCAGGTCGGCGAAGCCATGCTCGGCCTGGTGCAGCAGGTGAAGGACGCCGGCCACGACCTGTCCGGCATCTCCGCTGGCGGCGGCCTGTCCATCCCCTACCGCGCCGGCGATCCGGAAGTGGACACCGCGCATTACTTCCAGCTGTGGGACAAGGCGCGCAAGGCCGCCGAAGCCGTGGTCGGCCACACGCTGCACCTGGAGATCGAACCGGGCCGCTACCTGGTCGCCCAGTCCGGCTGCCTGCTCAGCGAAGTGCGCGCCACCAAGGACGCCGGCCGCAATTACTTCGTGCTGGTGGATGCCGGTTTCAATGAGCTGATGCGCCCGTCCATGTACGGCAGCTACCACGGCATCAGCGTGCTGGCCGGCGATGTGGCCAGCCGCGAAGTGATCGATACCGTGGTGGCCGGCCCGCTATGCGAGTCCGGCGACGTGTTCACCCAGGGCGATGGCGGTGTGGTCATCCCCCGTGCCCTGCCACGCGCCCAGGTCGGCGACCTGCTGCTGATCCACGACACCGGCGCCTACGGCGCGTCCATGTCGTCGAACTACAACAGCCGCCCGCTGATTGCCGAGGTGCTGCTCGAAGGCGCCGACGCGAAGCTGATCCGCCGCCGCCAGCGCGTGGAAGAGCTGCTGGCCCTGGAAGAAGACCTGGTCTGATTCAGCCATCATGAACCGCCGGCCCTGCCGGCGGATCGCGGGCGTAGCCCGCTCCTATAGTCAGCGCTCAAGCTGCAGGAGCGTGTCCTGCACGCCAATGGCGGGCAAAGCCCGCCCTTTGCCGGGAGCTCCCGCCCCTCACCGATCGATGCGCGTTGACAGGATGATCGACGACATCGTCCGCTCCACCCCGTCCAGCGCGCCAATGCGGTCCAGCACCGCGTCCAGGTCGCGGATCGACAGCGCCTCAACGATCACGATCATGTCGAAGTTGCCGCTCACCGAATGCAGCGTCTTCACCTCGGCGATCTTCTCCAGCGCCTGCACCACCTGGTGCGACAGCTTGGGCAGCGCCGTCACCAGCACGTGGGCGCGTACCAGAGATTGCGCATAGCTGTCCGACACCTTGATCGAGTAGCCGGTGATGATGCCCTGCTGCTCCAGCCGCTCGATGCGGCTCTGCACCGTGGAGCGCGACACCCCGAGCTTGCGCGCCAGCTCGGAAATCGACTCGCGGGCGTTGGCGCGCAGCAGGTTCAGCAAGGCCGCCTCGGCGTTTTTCGTCATATTGCTCATGGTTTTGGTCAATCTGCCTGAAAGCTCTCACCAATCTTTCAGATTGTCAGGTTCATTTCAACGACAGCCTTTGCAATAGTGAACACCACGGCGAGCCCTCACAGCTCGCCATTTCTTTGCCCGCGCGCCATCCATCGACTGGCCTCTGCGGGCCGCAAGAAGCCTTGCCAAGCTGGTGATACAAGCCGGCGAGCCGCATAAGTCGAACAAGATTGAAGGGAGCCTTCCATGCACAAGAACCGCCACCCCCATACCCCTGGCAAGAAACCGGTCACCATCTTCGGTCCGGACTTCCCCTTCGCCTTCGACGACTGGATCGAACACCCCGCCGGCCTGGGCAGCATCCCCGCCGCGAAGCACGGCCAGGAAGTGGCCATCGTCGGTGCCGGCATCTCCGGCCTGGTGGCGGCCTACGAGCTGATGAAGATGGGCCTCAAGCCAGTGGTCTACGAGGCCTCGAAGATGGGCGGCCGACTGCGCTCGGAGACTTTCGAAGGCGCCGACGGGATCATCGCCGAACTGGGCGGCATGCGTTTCCCGGTATCCAGCACCGCCTTCTACCACTATGTCGACAAGCTCGGCCTGGAAACCAAGCCCTTCCCCAACCCGCTGACCCCGGCCTCGGGCAGCACCGTGGTCGACCTGGAAGGCACCAGCCACTACGCCGAGAAGATGGCCGACCTGCCGGAAATCTTCCGCGAGGTCGCCCAAGCCTGGGCCGAAGCCCTGGAAGACGGTGCGCGCTTCTCCGAGGTGCAGGACGCGCTGCGCGAGCGCGACACGATCAAGCTCAAGGCCCTGTGGGACGAGCTGGTACCCAAGTGGGACGACCGCACCTTCTATGACTTCGTCGCCACGTCCAAGGCCTTCTCGCGCCTGTCCTACCGCCACCGCGAGATCTTCGGCCAGGTCGGCTTCGGCACCGGCGGCTGGGACTCGGACTTCCCCAACTCCATGCTGGAAATCTTCCGCGTGGTGATGACCAACTGCGACGATCACCAGCATCTGGTCGTCGGCGGCGTCGAGCAGGTGCCGCGCGGCATCTGGAGCCATGTGCCGGAGCAGTGCGCACACTGGCCGGCCGGCACGTCCCTCGCGTCGCTGCACAATGGCGCACCGCGCCCGGGCGTGAAAAAGATCGCCCGCGCCGCCGACGGCACCTTCGCCGTCACCGACTACTGGGGTGATACACGCCATTACGCTGCCGTCCTGGCGACCTGCCAGACCTGGCTGCTGACCACCCAGATCGAGTGCGAGGAAGCGTTGTTCTCGCAGAAGATGTGGATGGCCCTGGACCGCACCCGCTACATGCAGTCGTCGAAGACCTTCGTGATGGTCGACCGGCCGTTCTGGAAGGACAAGGACCCGCAGACCGGCCGCGACGTAATGAGCATGACCCTCACCGACCGCCTCACCCGCGGCACCTACCTGTTCGACAACGGCGACGACAAGCCGGGCGTAATCTGCCTGTCCTACTCCTGGATGAGCGACGCCATGAAGATGCTGCCGCACCCGGTGGAGAAGCGCGTGCAGCTGGCCCTGGACGCACTGAAGAAGGTCTACCCGACGGTCGACATCGCCGGGCATATCATCGGCAACCCGATCACCGTGTCCTGGGAGGCCGACCCGCACTTCCTCGGCGCCTTCAAGGGCGCGCTGCCGGGCCACTACCGCTACAACCAGCGCATGTACGCACACTTCATGCAGGACGACATGCCCGCCGAGCAGCGTGGCATCTTCATTGCCGGTGACGACGTGTCCTGGACGCCGGCCTGGGTGGAAGGCGCGGTGCAGACCTCGCTCAACGCCGTGTGGGGCATCATGAAGCACTTCGGCGGGGCTACCCATCCGGAGAACCCCGGCCCCGGCGACCGCTTCGCGGAACTCGGCCCGATGGAACTGCCGGACTGATTCCCACGCTTCATTGAACAGCGGCTCGCGTGGGGCCGGGATCGGGTGCACACTGCCTGATCCCGGCCTTGCGCGTTTCGAAGGAGAACACCATGTACCTCGCCCTCTACCAGTGCCCTCCCGGCCCCGACGATGTCGCCGGCAACCTGCGCCGCCTGGAGCAGGCCGCGCAGCAGGCGGTGCAGAACGGTGCGGACCTGCTGGTGCTGCCGGAGATGTACCTGACCGGCTACAACATCGGCGCCCAGCGCGTCGCCGAACTGGCGGAAAGCTGCGATGGCCCGTCCGCCCTGCGCATCGCCGAGATCGCCAGCGCGCACAAGCTCGGCATCCTCTACGGCTACCCCGAGCGTGACGCCGGCGGCGCCATCTTCAACAGCGTGCAACTGATTGACCGGCAGGGCGAACGCCGCGCCAACTACCGCAAGACCCATCTCTACGGTGACCTCGACCGCAGCCAGTTCAGCGCCTCCGACGAGCCGCCGGCGGTCTTCGAGCTGGACGGCTGGAAGGTCGGCCTGCTGATCTGCTTCGACGTGGAATTCCCCGAGGCGGTGCGTACGCTTGCCCTGGCGGGCGCGGATGTCGTGCTGGTACCGACCGCCAACATGCACCCGTACGAATTCGTCGCCCAGGTACTGGTGCCGACCCGCGCGTTCGAGAACCAGGTATTCCTCGCCTACGCCAACTATGTCGGCAGCGAGGGGGAGATCGAGTACTGCGGACTGAGCAGCATCGTCGCCCCGGATGGCCAGGTGCTGAGCAAGGCCAAGCACAGCGAGGAGCTGCTGGTGGCCGAGCTGGACCCGCAACGCATCGCCCTGGCGCGCGAGGGGTACAGCTATGTGCACCTGCGGCGGCCGGTGCTGTATCGCAGTTGAAAAAAGGCCCGGCTCGATGCCGGGCCTTTACGTTTACACCGAACCTGTTTTTGTAGGAGCGAGCTTGCTCGCTCCTACAGGTGTGTGCCGTCCGTGGCGGTGCGGTGGCAAGCCTGGCAGCTACGCACCGGCCCGCTCGCGTGGAAGGCCTGCAGGCGTCTCAGGTGGCAGCTCTGGCAGAGCTGGTGGAAGTCCGCTTCGATGCGCACGGCCAGCGCCGGGCTCTGCTTGTGGCAGAGGATGCAGGTGCGGTTGCCGGAGACCGAGGGCGACTGGTCCTTGTAATCGTGGTGGCAGGTGATGCAGTTCACCGACGCATGCGGCTCGTGGGGAAACGCCAGCGGCATCAACGGCCGGCTGCGCTGCCAGTGTCCATGGGCGAACCATACCCCCGCCGACAGCGCCACGGTTGCCGCGACACAAAGACCGATCCAGCGGCGCTTCACAGCGGCAGCTCCACATTCGCCAGCAGGCTGTAGAACGCCGACAAGCCGAGGATCACGCCACTGGCCGCCAGCGCGAACCAGGTGGCGCGTTGCGCCGTGTTGCGCTGGCGTCCGCGGATACCGTTGGCGGGTTTGGGCAGACGCGGCCAGACGGCCACTGCCAGCATCAGCGCGACCAGCAACGCGCCCTTCCAGGCTCCGCCGCTGTAGTAGCCCGCGCCGAGCACGTGCACGGCCATCAGCAACAGGGCGAGCAGACTGCCGCCGTAGTGCCAGCGGCGGAAGGTAGCGGCACTGCTGCTCCAGCGCGGCCGGACACGGCTCAGGCTGGAAACCGCCAGCACCAGCATCAGGACCGCCGATACCAGCCCGGCCAACATGTAGCCGGGGGCGGAAGGCAGCAGGTCCTCGATCAGCAGTGGCTCATCGACCAGCAACGCGACGATATGCACCAACAGCAGCGCGACGGCGGCAACCCCCAGGTCGCGGTGCAAGCGCAGGAAGAACTTGCCCTCATAGCGCGGACGCGGTTGCGGACGACCGCCCATGACGAACAGCAGCCCCAGCAGGCAGGCCCCCAGCAGCCCGGCGGCGTTGGCGAAATCCCAGGCATAGCCAAGCCCCGGCATCGCGCCGAGGCCGAGCAGGATGGCGACCGGCAGCAGGCAGCCGAACGCCAGGCGCGCGATCAGCGCAGGCATGGGGGACTCCGGACAAAGGACCGTTGCCGGAGGCTAGCAAGCGGCGACGGTTCGCGCGTGCCAATGCCTGCCAGACGGTTTTTCGTGGGTGCCACACACCCCCACCTGCTCCCATTTCCACACCGAAGACTGGCCGGAAGAAAGCGTCTTCCGGGTGGGCTTCACGAACCTGGACCGGCAATCGCGAGAGCCACACACGACGCGGGAACTCACGACGAGGACTCCGCGAAGGTCCAGGCGACAGCAGCCCCGGAATGAAGAAGGCCCGCACTGGGCGGGCCTTCTTCATTCATGCCGAGCGTCAGCAGCCCTGCGGCATCTCACCCCGCGCCAGGCGCGCGTTGATGTCGGCGATC
>CBIGPF010000161.1:0-14217 GCA_966191535.1 uncultured Pseudomonas sp.
GACGCTGCCCGAGCGCAGGCTGTGCTCGAAGGCATCGAGGAACAGCTGCTTGAGCTTGGCGGCGGTGATCTCGCGCATGTGCAGCAGGTTGATGAACAGCGAGCGGAAGGTCTTCAGACTCTGTTCACTGGTGGAGCGCAGCGGGATCAGCGTGAGGTCCAGCGGGATCGAGGTGTGACCGCCAACCAGCAGGCGACGCAGCTCGTCGGGCTTGAGCTCATAGGACTTGATGCCCTCGCGCTCGAGGTTGGCGTACAGCTCGCGCAGGCGCAGGCAGGTGCCGTTCTTCTGGTAGTGCTCCAGGTCCAGCTCGCCCTGATAGGCGAAGAACTGGTGGCCGAAGCCGCCGCCCGGACCGCGGCCGCCGACGCCGATCACATGGCGACCGTTGGGCAGGTCGAGTTCGACGAGGATGTAGCTGGTGTCGGTGGCGAAGTAGAACTTGCGCGAGGCTTCCAGGCTGTATTTGCCGAAGCTCATGTCGGACATGCGCGCGAGGATCGGGAACTGCAGCGCGTTGATCGACGCCGACTTGCCGAGGTTATTCGCGCCGTACACCGACAGCGGCTGTTCCAGCGGGAAGATGCCGAGGCTATAGCCGGCGGTGTTGAGCAGGGCGAAGCGGCGGATGCCGTAGCGTTCCTGGGTCATGCCTGGGCCTCCTGTTCTTCGGCGATGGCGCGGGCGAGGGCGTCTTCTTCGCTCTCTTCTTCGGCAATCTCAGCTTCCGCATGGGCGACCGGTTCGTCGATCACCACGATGGCCTCTTCGACGTCGGCAGCCGGTTCGTCGGCGTAGGACTCCAGGATGACCACCGGCTCGTCGTCTTCGTCCATCAGCACCGGTGCGCTGAACTGCATTTCACTGGCGTGCAGGTTGGCGGCCAGGTCGCGGTCCTGCTGGACCGACAGGCAGACGTCGAGGAAGCGGTGGATCGGTGGCAGGAAGCGGTACACGCCGTTGTCCTCGGCGGCGAAGCCGAGCTGGGTGAGGCGGCGCATGACCTTCTCTTCCAGTTCTTCCTGGGTCGTCACCTCGGCCTGCAGGAACAGGTCGCGGTATTTCTCCAGCAGCGGCGGCAGCTCGTCGCGGCCGATGCTGCCGCCATCGAGGACGGCCAGCGGATCGCGGCCCTGATCGGCCAGGTGCTCGACGAGGATGAAGGTGAACAGCGCCAGGCGCTGGGCGGTCTTGTTCACCTGGGCGCCGATCTGCTCGGGGACGAAGTAGTAGAAGCCGCGGGTATCGCAGACCAGCTCGTAGCCCAGGCTGCGGAACAGTGCACGGTAGGCGTCCTGCTGGTTGGACAGCTGGCTGTACAGCTCCGGGTCGCGGCGGCTGATGTGGAAGCCCTTGAACAGCTCGCGGAAGATCGGCGCGAGCTGGGTCATTTCGGTGAGATTAATCTGCATGCGATTCGCTCTTGGTGTCCTTGCCAGCGGTCGGGCCGGCGATCAGGGCGAAGGAGCACAGGCTGACGCTGTGCTGGAGAGTGTCGTATTGGCGGCGATCAAGGCGGTCGCGCTGGAAGCGGGCGTCGCGCGACAGGCGCGAGAACCAGTAGAGCAATTCGTCGGTCGCGCCCTCGGGCTCCTGTTCCAGCAGCCACTGCATGAGGTCGGGCAGCGGCAGCGCAGCCTGGCAGCGGTCGAGCATTTCCCGGGCGGTGCGCGGCGAGCGCTGCGGGCCATCGTTCTTGCGAGTGCCGCTGGCCTTGGGGAAGTGCGCTGGTTTGGGCTGGAAGCTGGCGAGGGCGAAGACGTAGCTCTCGACCTGGGACGCGGTGCCGAGGAAGTTGCTCTGCGGCCGGGTGAACATCGGCAGCGCCGCTTGCGGCACGGCGTCGATGCCCTTGCGGCGGATGACCGATAGCGCCAGGGCGGCGCCACGAGTGATCGCGTTGTGCCGGCGGGCTTCTTCACGCAGCGGCAGCAGCAATTCGCGCGCGCGGCGCAGGGTGAGCTGGGCGGTGGTCTGCATTTCTAGGATGCGTGCGTGCGTGCGCAGCAACTGGTCGTCGTCCACCAACTGGCCGAGGCGCGCCTGTTCGCTGAGCAGGCGCAGCAGCACCTGTTCCACGCGGTGCACGCCTTGTTCGAAGGCGCCGTCGGCGGAGACCAGCTGGATCATCGGCTCGACGTACTCGTCCCAGGTCGCCAGGACTTCCGCGTAGCGCTGGCGCAGCGGAATCTGCCGGTCCTGGGTCTTGGCGCGTTCGGCCACGGCGACCAGCGCCTGTTCGTCGTTGGCGAGCTTCTTCAGTACGTCGCGCACGCGCATGTCGAGCAGGCGCAGCTGGCGGGCCAGGTCATTGCCGTCGCGTACTTCGAAGGCGTCGCGGATGTAGCCGGCGAGGCGTTCCAGGTGGCGCAGGTAGGCTTCGATTTCCAGGCACAGGCCCAGGCGGTGCTCCTGCCGCAGGTAGGCGAGGAAGTCGTGGATCTGCGCGTTCAGCTCGAAGCGGTTGGGGCTCTTCGCCACCGGGACGAGGATGTCCAGGCGTACCCACTGGTCGAGCAGGGCGGTGATGTCCACCGGGGTGCTGTCGGGCAGCTGGCTGGTGAGCTGGATGCGCAACTCCACCAGGCTCAGGGTGCCGGCGTCGAAGCGCTCGCACAGCGGTTCGAGCAGCACCCAGTGTTCGGCAAGGGCGCGTAGTACGCGTCGTGGGTCGATCATCGGCTTGGTTGGGCCCGGAATGAACAAAGGGAGCGATTGTACTGCAAAGGCCTACCCCTGGCCGACAGGGTGACGAAACGCGTCAGTTTGCGACTGTACAAGCAGCGCCCGTGTGACGCATCTCACGGAAAATCGGGCCTAAATGGCTGAATTTTCTGGCAAGTTTTTTGCCAAAGGCTTTATCAGAGACCTAGATATCAGAGTCTGATTTACACCGATGACCTACGACGCCGCACTCGCCAAAGCCCGCTGGGCCGAACTGGAACGCCAGAACGACCTTGACTGGGACCTGGATGCGATCACCGATCGCAACGAAGCCATTGCCTTCCTGCAGCGCTTCGAGAATCGCTTGTGCATTTACTCGTCGTACGTCGAGAAGCTCTACAGCAACTACAGCTTCGTGATTCCCGAGAACCAGGAAGGCGGCATCACCATCCTCCCGGACGAACAGGCCTGGTTCGACACCTTCCACGACATCCCCGGCGACGCGGTGGAGCCTACCGGCATCCATATCCTGCCCGGCGAGACCATGGGCTACAGCGGGCTGTACCTGAAGATCCCCGGCGAGCACCGCCTGGTGGCGTCGCGCGAAATGCCGTTCCAGGATGGCCTGAAGCTCCTGATCAACCGTTACCGCATGCGTGGGGACATCTTCCTGCCGGTGCTGGTGAAAGGTGACCTGCGCGAGTACGAGGCGCGCATGCCGTCGCTGCACCTGCACCGCCTGAACACCGCCAAGCTGCAGGCTCATTCGCGGCTGAACCTCGATGCCATCAAGGGCGCGATCGCCGAGCACCTGATCGGTCTGTTCCGCCATCAGTGAGCCCCTGGCCGCTCGAGGCTGTCACCCAGGTGTGACGATGGGTAACAACCCAACCCGGACTTTCCTTTCCTCGTCTATCGTTCGGAGCGATTTACTCGACTATGGGTCGGCCCGCCGTCGCGGGTGAGTTCCTATAGTGGCATCACGGCGCCGAGTCTCGACTTGTGTCCTGAACCGATACGCCCGACGAATAACAATAGGCGCCCCGCACGACGGGGCTCCGGGAAAGGAGAGTGCCATGCGTCAGTCCTCCGGTCCGCTCATGCGTGCCCTTGCCTTGCTCTGCGGCGGCCTGCTGGCTTTCTCCGCCCAGGCGCGCATGCAGTCGATGGACGATGAAGAGCTGTCCGCCATCTCCGGCCAGGGCGCGATGCTCACCGTCGACGCTTCCACCTACCAGAACTACCAGTACACCCGGCTCAACTTCGGCGCTGACGTCAGCCTGCTGACCAACATCGACCAGTTGAGCCTGGGCAATTACAGCCGTACCGGCTCGACCACCGTTTCCGGCCAGCCGGCGGACATCCTGATCAACAACTTCGCCCTGGGCCGGGTGGACAACGCCAACACCCCGGATGCCAAGGTGGTGCCCTTCCAGATTCAGGACCCGTACGTCGAGTTCGCCTTCCAGACCAACAACGGCGTGCGCCAACTGGTCGGTGCGCGCGTCGGCTTCGGCAAGGCGCAGGGCGATCTCTCCGGCGACATCCTGTCGATCACCGGCAACCTGCAGGGGCAGATCTACGGCCCGGCCTCCATCGCCTACGACTACTACACCCGCAATGGCTGCCCGAACATCATCAACTGCCTGGCGCTGGCCGTGGCCGGCGATACCCCGGTGTACGCCGACGTGGTGCTGCTCAAGTCCGGCACCGGCGAGGCCACCATCAACGGCCAGCCGATCAACCGCGCCGAGCAGATCGGTATCGCCAAGGGCGACTCGCTGCATTCCGATGCCGGCGGCCTGATCGCCTCGCTGATCCCGACCCTGTCGACCACCAGCAACTGCCAGGCGCTGGGTCTGACGACCTGCTTCGACCTGACCAACTACAAGACCATCTACATCGGCAAGCCGGGCTCCACCGACATCAATACCGGTGCGCAGGGCATCTTCTTCTCCCTGCAGAACCAGAACGTGCCCTGGCAGGACCTGGCCAACGCCGGCAACTTCGTCAACACACAGTCCGGCGCCTTCGCCAACTTCCCGAAGGTGGGCAGCGGCGCGGATGCGGTGTACCCGATCCTGATCAACCTCTACGACGCCCTGCGCGGCCTGCCCCGGCAGTCCACCTGCATGGGTTCGCAAGCGGCGGGCTGCTGACATGGGCTGGCGCGCAGCGGTGTTTGCCTGCCTCGCCGGTAGCCTGGTGAGTCTGCCGGCGCTGGGCATGAAGGCACTGGATGACGATCAGCTGGAGCAGGTCAGCGGTGCCGGCCTGGGCTTCTTCGTGGATGGGTTCAGCTATGACCAGGCGACGGCCACCTCGAAGATCACCGGCGTCAAGAACAGCGCCAACCAGGATGTGCAGGTAGACATCACCGGTGCCTACATCAAGGGCGCCGGCAGCCAGCGCGGAACCCTGGACACCAAGGCCTACCTGGGCACGCCGATGCATCCCTTCACCCTCGGCCCGGTGAAGTACAAGGCGGGGCTGAACATCCCGGCCAACCAGGAAGCGCTACAACTGATGACGCCGACCTGGACCGATCCGATCAACGATACCCACAAGTTCGGCCTCTGGGCCTATTACCAGGGCTGCCTGTATGGCGATGCCGGCTGCACCAACGCGACCCAGGCCAGCACCAAGATCAACGCCGAACTGAACGCGCTGAAGACCCAGCGTGACACGCTGCTGACCACCTATTCGAACAACATGGTGACGCTCAAGAGCGGCATCGACGCCGACATGGTGGTGGTCAACCAGCGCAAGGCGACGGTGGATGCCGCGCAGGTGGTGCAGAGGAACAACTACAGCACCATGCAGAACACCTTCAACGTGGCCCCGGCTCGGGTTTGCGATACCGTCCTGGGCATTGCCTGTACCAACAAGCCGGACTTCGGCGAGAAGTACAGTTGCGGCGGCATCGTCGGTTGCAGCAGCAACTCGGGGGTAAAGGCCTACAACGACTCGGTGGACAAGTACACCAGCAGCACCACCGACCTCACCAAGGCACAGCAGGACCTCAGCGCCTCCTGGTCGGTCAGTCGCAACGGCGTCACCCTGAGCCAGCGCGCCAGCGACTACGACAAGTTCGTCCAGCTCTGCGGCGCGCAAGGCGGCAGCGCCACCACCTGCGTCAGCGGCACCATTACCCGCACCGAGAAGAACGTCTCCACGGTGCAACTGGTGGCCAACACCATGCAGAGCTCCTCCGGCTCGCGCATCCAGGGCCTGGATATCGGCATCGCCACCAAGTTCACCTTGCCCAGCACCGCCTACAACAGCAACGGCAGCGCTGGGGCCACCACGACCCGCACCGACTTCTTCTCCATTGCCCTGGAGAACTTCACCCTGAACGGCTCCTACCTCAACCTGTGGGGAGATGCCGCCGGGCTGAAGGCTTCCATGAGCCTGCAGATGTACGCTGACAAGCTGATCATCGCCGGCTGCGAGAACTGCGCCGATACCAACAAGGTGGTGGCCAAGAACGTCTACTTTGACCTCAACCTGGGCGACGCCAACTACCAGCCGGCGACGCTCTCGGTGGCCAGCAACGGGGACCTGGTGCTCAGCGCCCCGGGCGTCACCTGGGCCAACCACGAAGCCTTCTACCAGAACGTGCAGAAGAGCAATATCAGCATCGGCAACCTGAACATCAGCGGTACCGACGTCGGCTCCCAGGCTATTCGTGGCCTGCGCATCGACTACCTGAACGTCCGTACCGTGAACCTGCCGCGCTAGCGCATTAGGAGACTCGCCGTGAACACCGCACGCCTTCCGAGCCGACTCCTGGCCCCCCTGCTACTGCTGGCTGCCGCCACTGCCCATGGCGAGCTGCGCGACCTGGACGATGCCGAAATGGCCGATGTCAGTGGCCAGGACGGCGTCAGCCTGAGCGTCAACTTCAACCTCGCCGCCAACTCCGCCGATACCCGCTGCACGGGTGGCTGCGGTGCGCGCCTGGCGATCCAGCCACTCAACAGCACGGGCTACATCGTGCTCGACAACATCAAGGGCAGCTTCAGCTTCGATGGCATGTCCATCGACATGGTGACCATCAACAATGGCTTCAATGGTGATGGCGCTCTGTTCAATCGCCAGGCCATGAAGGTCGGCCTGACCAACGCCAGCGCCACCAACCTGCAGTTCACCCTGGGCGGCTCCAACCAGGGCAAGGTCTCGGGCAGCGGCCTGCAGCAGACCAACCTGCTCACCTACCAGGCCACTGGCGCGGTCAAGCTCACCGGCAACGTCTACGTTTTCGGTACGCCGTAAGCGAAACGGTGGGCTCTCCGCCCGCCGGCCTTTCCCCCCGGCGCGTTTCACGCGACAATCCCGCCTCGTCGTGTCGGCCTGCCCCTGCAGGCACCACCCACAGGTAAACGCCCCTTGATCGAAGAAGCCCGTCGCCGCGCCTACCTTGGCGCCATGCAGGTCGCCAGTTGGCTGCCGCGCGTGGTGCTGCCGTTCGCCGCTCCGTCGCGCCCTGAGCTGCTGGAAACGCCCGCGCCCATCGTCGTTGCCGAGCCAGTGGCTGCTACGCCCGCCGCTGCGGCGCGTGAGGCGGTCGCTCCTGCCGCTGCTCCCGCGGCAGCGCCGGTCACGGCCGGGGAGCCCGGTTCCATCGCCGCGCGCCTGCTGCCCAAGGTCGGAGCTCCGGCCAAGCCGGCCGCTCCGGTCAAAGCCGACGCGACGGCCGAGGCGGACGCCGAACCGGTCGTTCGAGCGCCTGTCGCCCCGCCGCCGCGCTTTGCGCTGCAACTGTTGCGCGCCGGCGAATGCATCCTGCTGGTCGAACTGCCCACCGGTGAACCGCTGGCTAGCCGTGATCCGGCCTACCTGCTGCTGAAAGACCTGCTGCGCGCCGCCGGTCTGCCGGACAGCCCGCAACTGATGGGCGAACCGGTGCGCTGGCCGCTGTTCTCCCGCGGCAATATGGACCAGGGCCCGCACGCCGCCCGCGAGTTCGTCCAGGGCTTCGTTGCCGCGCGGCTGGAGGAGGGCGCCCCGTGCGCCTGCCTGTGGCTGGTCGGCATGCCGGCCGTGCGCTTCGCCGGAGAGGGCGATGAAGAATCCCTGCTGCGTGAGCTGCAGGTTGAAGGCCTGGGCGTCGCCTGGGCACTGCCGGGCCTTGAGCGCCTGGCCGAAGAACCCACATTGAAAGCCGACCTCTGGCGCGCCATGCGCCGTGTGCGGCAACGCTGGATGAGTCAGACGCCTGCATGAGCGATGCCGTTTCTTTCCGCCCGATGACCGAGGCGGACCTCGATGCCGTACTCAAGATCGAATACGCCGCCTTCAGCCACCCCTGGACGCGCGGCACCTTCGCCGACGGCCTGAAGAGCTACGAATGCTGGGTGATGTTCGAAGGCTCCCAGCAGGTCGGCCACGGCGTGATCCAGCTGATCCTCGATGAAGCGCACCTGCTCAACATCACCGTCAAGCCGGAAAGCCAGGGGCGCGGCCTGGGCCTTGCGCTGCTGGAGCACCTGATGAAGCGTGCCCACGAACGGGGCGGCGTGGAGTGCTTCCTGGAGGTCCGCGCTTCCAACGGGCCCGCCTATCGCCTCTACGAGCGCTACGGCTTCAACGAAATCGGCCGCCGCCGCGATTACTACCCGGCTGTCGGGGGCCGTGAAGACGCGCTGGTGATGGCCTGCACGCTGGTTGACTGAGGCGCCAGCCTCGCCCGAACGAACGGACTCCGTCCGCTATCGCCTGCGTGCCGTGCCGTGCGGTTCGCGAGCAAGCGCGCTCCTGCAGGTTGGCTGCGACGCGCTCTTCGTAGGAGCGAGCTTGCTCGCGGACCCGCCTTGAATCCGTTCCCTCCGGCCAACCCACACGCCCTCGTACCGGGATATCCCAGGCTAGAGCCTCCGAACGACAACCCCCTACAAAAGCTGCGAAATTTCCTGCCGATCGGGTTTTTCCGAGGGTGATTCCTGGCTTACCCTTAAGACCAATAACAACAAGAACATAAGGTCGCAAACATGAATCGCAGCGATGTGATCGTGGTGGGCGCCGGTATTTCGGGGCTGACCGCGGCCTGGCGTCTGGCGCAAGCCGGGCAACGGGTGAAAGTGATCGAGGCCAACAAGCGCGTCGGTGGGCGTACCCTCAATCATCGCTTCGCCAGCGGTGAGGTAGTCGAGGTGGGTGGCCAGTGGGTCGGCTCGACCCAGGAGCGCATTCTGTCCCTGCTGGCCGAACTCTGCCTGTCGACCTATCCGCAATGGAACCAGGGCGACAACCTCACCCTGTTCGGCGGCCGGCTCAGGCCATATCGCGGCACCATTCCGAAATTTCCTCCCCACGTCTTGCTCGATGTCCTTCAGGCCCATGTGCGCCTGGACCGCATGGCACGGGAAATCCCGCTGGGCGACCCCAGCCTGCACCCCAAGGCGCCCCAGTGGGACAGTCTCACCTTCGCCGAATGGCTGCGGCGCAACGTGCGCACCGCGACCGGGCGCAAAGTCTTCGAGCTGATGTGTGGCGCGGTGTTCGCCGCCAGCCCCCATGACCTTTCGTTCCTCCATGTCCTCTTCTATATCCATGGCGGCACCAACCTCGACACCATCCTCGGCGTCGAAGGCGGCGCACAGCAGGACCGCATCCTCGGCGGCTCCCAGCGCATCAGCGAAACCCTGGCCGAGCGTATTGGTGATGTGCACACCGGCGAACCCGTGCGCGCCGTGCGCCAGGACGGCAGCCGCGTCGAACTGGTGACCGACCGTGGCACCCACCAGGCCAGCCGCGTCATCTTCGCCATCCCGCCGACGCAACTGCTGCGCATCACCCAGGAACCGCTGCTGCCCAGCTGGCGCGACCAACTGCTGCAACGCCTGCCACAGGGCGCGGTGATCAAGTGCATGGCGCTCTATGACACACCCTTCTGGCGCGACCGGAATCTTTCCGGCCAGGCCACCAGCGAAGCCGGACCGGTGCGCCTGACCTTCGACAACAGCGTCCCGGACTCCGGGCGCGGCGTGCTGCTGGGCTTCATCGAAGGCGACGAAGCGCGGCAGTGGAACGCCCGGCCCGCCGGTGACCGCCGTGGCCAGGTGCTGGACTGCTTCGCCCGCTATTTTGGCGAACAGGCACTCCAGCCGATGGATTACGTGGACAAGTCCTGGGCCGAGGAACCCTTCGCCCGTGGCTGTTATGCCGCCCTGTTCCCGCCGGGTCTGTGGAGCAGCGGCGCGGCGCGCCTACGCGAACCCTACGGGCGTTTGCACTTCGCCGGCACAGAAACGGCGACACGCTGGATGGGTTATTTCGACGGGGCCGTGGAGGCCGGGGAGCGCGCGGCGCGGGAAGTGCTCGGCGCGCGGGACGATCACGGGGAGGAAGACTATGTGCGACACCTTGGTATTGCGTAGCGGCGGGGCCACGTGGTTCGCCAAGAACAGCGACCGCGAACCCGCCGAAGCGCAACGCCTGATTCGTCTGCCCGCCGTGAGCGGCGACCGTACGGCCACGGTGCGCACCAGCTACCTGCAGATCCCCCAGACCGCAAACCGCCACGGCGTGATCCTCAGCCAGCCGGCCTGGCTGTGGGGCGCCGAGATGGGCGTCAACGATCAGGGGGTGGCCATCGGCAACGAAGCCGTGTTCACCAGACTGACCCAGCGCGACGGCGAAGCCCTGCTCGGCATGGACCTGCTGCGCCTGGGCCTGGAGCGCGGCGGCAGTGCCCGCGAAGCCCTGGCTGTGATGACCGAGCTGCTGGAGCGCCACGGCCAGGGCGGCCCGGCCGGCTACCGCAACAAGCGCATGCGCTACGACAACAGCTACCTGATTGCCGATCGCGACGAAGCCTGGGTACTGGAAACCGCCGGGCGCCTGTGGGCAGCGAAGAAGGTCGAGCGCTGGGCCATCTCCAACGCGCTGAGCCTCGGCCACGAGTACGACCTCGCCAGCCCCGATCTGGAAACCCAGGCGCGCCGCTTCGGTTGCTGGAACGGCCGCGGCGACTTCCACTTCGCCCGCGCTTTCGACGGTCGCGTGCTGCCCTGGGTGGCAGGCGCCCATCAGCGTCGCCAGCTCAACGAAGACTTCCTCGCCCACTGCCCGGCCCAGGTCGATTGGCTGGCGCTGGTGGTCGCCCTGCGCAGCCACGGCCATCGCGGGCATCGTTTCAACCTGCATGACAACCGGCAGATCTGCCTGCACGCTGGCAGCTTCTGGCGCCCCTCACAGACCACCGCCAGCCTCATCGCTCGGCTCGACGGCGCATCCCCGCGGCTGGCTGCCACGGGGACTTCCGCTCCGTGCCTGTCGATGTTCCAGCCGCTGGGCTTCGAGGAGCGCGCCGGGGAAGGGCTGCTCAGTCGCGAAACAGACGATGTGGAGGAGTCCCTCTGGTGGCGATTCGAGACCGTGCACCAGCGCGCCCTGGCCGATCCAGGCTTCGCCGATGCGCTGCGCGCCGGCCACGGCTGGCTGGAAACCGAGTTGCTCAGTGCGCTGGATCGGCGCACGCTGGATTGGTCGCGCCTCGCGGCCGAGGGCCAGGCCTGGCACGACGCCTGGCACCAGTTGGCGCTGCAGCAGGCTCCGCGCCCGCCGCGCTGGTGGCGGTTGAACGCTGTGCGCTGATGCGGCTTGTCAGCCACGCCCGTGCTGCGTAAGGTGCCGCCAGCCAAATGATGAGGAGCCGGACATGAGCGATCTGCAGGAACTGTTCGACAACAACGCCCGCTGGGCCGAAGCCATCAAGCAGGAAGACCCCGACTTCTTCGCCAAACTGGCCCGCCAGCAGACCCCCGAATACCTGTGGATCGGCTGCTCCGATGCACGCGTGCCGTCCAACCAGATCGTCGGCCTGCTGCCCGGCGACCTGTTCGTCCACCGTAACGTCGCCAACGTCGTGCTGCACACCGACCTCAACTGCCTGTCGGTCATCCAGTTCGCCGTCGACGTGCTCAAGGTGAAGCACATCCTGGTCACCGGGCACTACGGCTGCGGCGGCGTGCGCGCCGCCCTGCACCACACCCAGCTCGGCCTGATCGACGGCTGGCTGCGCACCATCCGCGACCTTGCCTACGAATACCGCGACCATCTCGCTCAGTTCGAAAAGGAAGAGGAGCGCGTCGACCGACTCTGCGAGCTCAACGTCATCCAGCAGGTCGCCAACGTCAGCCACACCAGCATCGTCCAGAACGCCTGGCACCGTGGCCAGAAGATCTCCGTGCACGGCTGCATCTACGGCATCAAGGACGGCATCTGGAAGGATCTCAACGTCACCGTCAGCGGCCTCGACCAGTTGCCGCCGCAATACCGCCTGCGCCCGCTCGGCCAGTCTTGAGCCGACGCCTTTGCGTCATCCCCGGTGACGGCATCGGCCGCGAGGTCGTGCCTGTTGCCGTGGACGTGCTGCAACGCCTGCTGCCCGACCTGCAGGTAGAAGAAGCCGAGGCAGGCTGGGACTGCTTCCGGCGCCACGGCACCTCCGTTCCCGACGCTACCTTTGAACGCCTGCGCGCCTGTGGTGCCGGGCTGTTCGGCGCGGTTTCCTCGCCCAGCTACAAGGTCGAGGGCTACCGCAGCGCCATCCTCAGCCTGCGCCAGGCGCTGGCGCTGAACCTCAACCTGCGGCCCGTGCGCTCGCGCCCGGTGGTCTCGCCCCGCGCCGGCATCGACCTGCTGGTCCTGCGGGAAAACAGTGAAGGCCTGTACAGCGGCCGCGAGCATTGGGAAACCGAAGGCGTCGCCATCGCCGAGCGAGTCATCAGCCGCGACGCCTGTGAGCGCCTCGCCGCTGGCGCTGCCGAGCTCGCTCGCCTGCGTCACCCCCGGCGCATCACCCTCGTGCACAAGGCTAACGTCCTGCCGCTCACCTGCGGCCTATTCCGCGACACCTGCCGTGACCTGCTGGCCGAGGACGGCTGGAGCGACGTGCTCGACGAGCGCCTGGTCGACGTTGCCGCCCTGCAATTGGTCGAGCGCCCGGAAGCCTTCGATTTGATCGTCACCACCAACCTCTTCGGCGACATCCTCTCCGACCTTGCCAGCCATTGGGGCGGTGGCCTGGGCCTGGCGCCCTCGCTCAACCTCGGCGCCGGTATCGCCCTGGCCGAGCCCGTTCACGGCAGTGCTCCCGATATTGCCGGCAGCGGCCGCGCCAACCCGCTCGCGGCCATCCTCAGTGCCGCGATGCTGTTGCGGCATTACTGGCAGTTGCCAGAGCTGGCGGAGCGAATCGAGGGGACGGTGGATGCATTCCTGCGGGAGGAGGGCAGGGTGGACTTCGGGGGCGAGACGACGCGGGTGATTGGGCGGGGAGTGCTGGAGCGGTTGGAATAACGAGCACAGGAGTGCGCAATGTCATTTGTCTTGAGTAAGGCAGAGTTACATGTGCTTTGGTGCATGGCTGTAGAGGGCGGACTAAATCTATCTGACCTGGATTCCCGTTGTGCACAGAACGGGCTATCGGTCGTTGATCTGCTCAATGAGCTTTCCATTGTTCTTGCAAAGCAATTTATCGACGGTGCCTTGAGCTTCGAATTCTGCGACCAGGCCATGAATGGAATCTTTGGCTTGATCGTGGAGTTGGCTATGGAGGCTTCCACGCCTGAGCCTGCGTTTTCCATTTATCAGGCTTTTGATGGCGGCGAATACATCCGCCCTGAGGATGCGCCGAATATAGTCCCGTGGGATAAATACACTCGACCTGCACTCTTGGAAATCCTGCGAAACCGCTGACCAGGTATCCGTCGCCTCGCCTGGACAGCTTGCCACCTGCCGCCCAAGGTAAAAGTACCTCCTATCCCAAGGTGCCCGGCATGTGCGGACGCTACGTCAGCCCCGAAGAAGCCGCCATCGAGCGCTACTGGCACATCGGCGCGCGTACCCCGCCTCGTTGGCTGCACGCCTGCTATAACGTGGCCCCGACCATGACCGTGCCCATCCTGCGCCACGACGAAAACGGCCAGCTGGAACTGCTGCCCGCCCGCTGGGGCCTGATCCCCACCTGGTGGAAAAACACCACCCCACCACGCTTCTCGTTCAATGCCCGCAGCGAAGAAGCTGCCGGAAAACCCCTCTGGCGCCAGGCCTTGCGCAGCACCCGCTGCCTCATGCCTGCGAAGGGCTGGTACGAATGGAACGAAAGGGAAACCCTGCGCAATCCTGCAGGCCGGCAGGTCCACCAGCCGTACTTCATCCACTGCCCGACCGACCCCATCATTGCCATTGCCGGTCTCTGGTCCGAGTGGGTAAAGCCCAATGGCGACGCCGTTCTCTCCTGCGCCCTGCTAACCAAGCCCGCCGCGCCGAACATCGAGCAAATCCACCATCGCATGCCGGTGGTGCTGGCGCCGGAGCACTTCGGGGAGTGGTTATCCGCCGCTACCCGCAGTGAAGCGTTGGGCGATTTGGTGCACCATGCGCGGGAGGACTTTGCCGGGCACCGGGTGTCGTTGCGGGTGAATGACACGAAGAATGATTCGATTGAGTTGGTCGAGAAGACCGAGTGAAGCGAGGTGGCCTGTTTGTCACAGGCAAAACAAAAAGGGGTTAGCTTGCGCTAACCCCTTCTTTTATATGGTGGCT
>CBIGPF010000162.1:0-14056 GCA_966191535.1 uncultured Pseudomonas sp.
TCGAGCCGGCACTGCGCAGGGCCTGAAACACCCTCTCCCCCCGCCCTCTCCCGCAAGCGGGAGAGGGCGCTATCCGAGCCAGCCGGAGATCCTTACCGGGCCTGTATCAGAAGTCCTTGCACAGACGCAGCGCGTCATAGATCGCGGCGTGGGTGTTGCGCTGGGCCACGCAGTCGCCGATGCGGAACAGCAGGTAGCCATCACCCGGCTCGGCGAGACACGGCTGCGGCTTGATCGCGAACAGTGCCTCGACGTCGATCTGGCCCTTGTTGCGCGAGCCCTGCTTGAGCGCGTAGTACAGGCTTTCGTCCGGACGCACGCCGTTCTCCACGACGACCTGGTCGACCACCCGCTCCTCTTTCGCGCCGGTGTATTCGTTCTCCAGCACCGCCACCAGCTTGTCGCCCTCGCGGTAGACCTTCTCCAGCATCAGGTCGCCGGTCATGATCACTTCCTTGGGGTACATGCTGCGGTAGTAGGTCGGGAAGGTGGTGCCGCCAATGGCCACGCCCGGCTTGATATCGTCGGTGACGATCTCGACCTGGGCGCCCTTGTCGGCGAGGAAATCCGCCACCGACATGCCGCTGAATTCGCAGATGGTGTCGTAGACCAGCACGTTCTTGCCCGGCGCGACCGTGCCGTCGAGCACGTCCCAGCTGCTGACGACCAGTCCGTCGGCGGCGCCCCAGTGTTCGTTCTGCTCGAGGAACGGATGACCACCGTTGGCCAGCACCACCACGTCGGGGCGCAGGTCCATGATGGTGTCGGCGTCCGCGCCGGTGCCCAGGCGCAGGTCGACGTTCAACCGCGCCAGCTCCAGCTGGTACCAGCGGGTGATGCCGGCGATCTGGTCACGCTGCGGGGCTTTCGAGGCAGTGGTGATCTGCCCGCCGAGCTGCTCCTTCTTCTCGAACAGGGTGACGTCGTGGCCACGCTCGGCGGCGACACGCGCCGCCTCCATGCCGGCCGGGCCGCCACCGACGACCACGACCTTGCGTTTCACGCCGGTGGTCTTCTCGATGATGTGCGGCACGCCCATGTATTCACGGGAGGTGGCGGCGTTCTGGATGCACAGCACATCCAGGCCCTGGTACTGGCGGTCGATGCAGTAGTTGGCGCCGACGCACTGCTTGATCTGGTCGATCTGGCCCATCTTGATCTTGGCGATCAGGTGCGGGTCGGCGATGTGCGCGCGGGTCATGCCGACCATGTCCACGTAGCCGCCCTCGAGGATGCGCGTGGCCTGGTTCGGGTCCTTGATGTTCTGCGCGTGCAGCACCGGTACGTTGACCACTTCCTTGATGCCGGCCGCCAGGTGCAGGAAGGGCTCCGGCGGGTAGGTCATGTTCGGGATGACGTTGGCCAGGGTGTTGTGGGTGTCGCAGCCCGAGCCGACCACGCCGATGAAGTCGATCATGCCTGTGTCGCTGTAGTACTTGGCGATCTGCTTCATGTCATCGTGGGTGAGGCCGTCCGGGTGGAACTCGTCACCGCAGATGCGCATGCCGACGCAGAAGTCATCGCCGACTTCCTTGCGCACGGCCTTGAGCACTTCCAGGCCGAACTTCATGCGGCCCTCGAAGGTGCCGCCCCACTCGTCGGTCCGCTTGTTGACGCGCGGGCTCCAGAACTGATCGATCATGTGCTGGTGCACAGCGGACAGCTCGACGCCGTCCAGGCCGCCTTCCTTCGCCCGACGTGCCGCCTGGGCGTAGTTGCCGATCACCCGCCAGATCTCTTCCGGCTCGATGGTCTTGCAGGTGGCGCGGTGCACCGGCTCGCGGATGCCCGAGGGCGACATCAGGGTCGGCCAGTTGAAGCCATCCCAGCGCGAGCGGCGGCCCATGTGGGTAATCTGGATCATGATCTTGGCCCCATGCTTGTGCATGGCGTCGGCCAGGTTCTGGAAGTGCGGGATGATGCGGTCGGTGGAGAGGTTCACCGAGCTCCACCATTCCTGCGGGCTGTCGATGGCGACCACGGAGGAACCGCCGCAGATGGCCAGGCCGATGCCGCCCTTGGCCTTCTCCTCGTAGTACTTCACGTAGCGCTCGGTGGTCATGCCGCCGTCGGTGGCGTAGACCTCGGCGTGGGCGGTGGAGAGCACGCGGTTGCGGATGGTCAGTTTGCCGATCTGGATCGGCTGGAACATTGCCTCGAAAGCCATTGCGGCATCCTCACGGGATCAGAGGTTTCTTGTTGTGGTGGCGACCCACGGGCCGCCCGTGCCGAAAGTCGTGGATCAGAGGGGTTTGACGACGAACAGGCCGTCGTCGTGGCCGTCCTCGGCGCCGCTGTAGACCTGCTCGGCCACGGTGCGGAGGTCGCTGCCGCGTGCCTGGAGGATCTGGTCCATGGCGCCGGCGAACCAGCCGGTGAACATGTAGTCGACCTTGCGGTTGACCTTGCCGTAGACGTACACGAAGGCCGAGTGCTTCAGGCGCACCTGGGCGGTGCCCTTGTCGAGGTCGATCTGCTCGATCTGGAACAGGCCCCAGCCGCGCTGCGACAGGCGCTTCATGTAGTGCTCGAAGACTTCCACGCCGACCAGCCCGTGGCACTCGGCTTCCTTCTCGCACCAGTGCCAGGCGGACTTGTAGCCGGCCTTGTAGAGGATCTCGGCATAGCGCTCGGCGCCCAGCTCTTCCTCGATGCCCATGTGGTTGTTGACGAAGAAGTGCCGCGGCACGTAGAGCATCGGCAGGGCGTCGGAGGTCCAGACGCCGGTTTCGCTGTCGACTTCGATGGGCAGTTCGGGGGCGTGTTTGGCCATGTGTACAACTCCGATTCCGGGTGGGACCGCTCGCCTTTGGAGAGGGTCGGGATGTGAGGGATCGCGGGTGAGCGCCGGCGGCCCTCACCCCTGGCCTCCCCCGCTGGCGGGAGAGGAGAACGTTCGCGTTATTCGCCCCAGACGTCGCCGAGGATGCGCACCCAGTTCTCGCCCATGACCTTGCGCACCACGCGCTCGGGCATGCCGCGCTTGAGCAGGGTTTCGGTGAGGTTGGGGAATTCACCCACGGTGCGGATGCCCAGCGGGTTGACGATCTTCCCGAAGTTGGTGAGGCGGCGGGCGTACCCCTTGTCGTGGGTCAGCCACTCGAAGAAGTCCTGGCCGTGGCCCTGGGTGAAATCGGTGCCGATGCCGATGGCGTCCTCGCCGACGATGTTCATCACGTACTCGATGGCTTCGGCGTAGTCGTCGATGGTCGAGTCGATGCCCTTGGCGAGGAACGGCGCAAACATGGTCACGCCGACGAAGCCGCCGTGGTCGGCGATGAACTTGAGCTCCGCGTCGGACTTGTTGCGCGGGTGCTCTTTCAGGCCGGACGGCAGGCAGTGGGAATAGGTGACGGGCTTCTTCGACTCGAGGATGACTTCCTCGGAGGTCCTGGAACCGACGTGGGACAGGTCGCACATGATGCCGACGCGGTTCATCTCCGCGACGATCTCGCGGCCGAAGCCGGAGAGGCCGCCGTCGCGCTCGTAGCAGCCGGTGCCGACCAGGTTCTGGGTGTTGTAGCACATCTGCACGATGCCCACGCCCAGCTGCTTGAACACCTCGACGTAGCCCAGCTGGTCCTCGAACGCGTGGGCGTTCTGGAAACCGAAAAGGATGCCGGTCTTGCCCTGTTCCTTGGCCTTGCGGATGTCGGCGGTGCTGCGCACCTGCAGCACCAGGTCGCTGTTGTCGCGGATCAGCTTGCTGCTGGAGACGATGTTGTTCACCGTCGCCTGGAATCCTTCCCATACCGACACGGTGCAGTTCGCGGCGGTCAGGCCGCCCTTGCGCATGTCCTCGAACAGCTCGCGGTTCCATTTGGCGATGATCAGGCCATCGATGACGATGCTGTCGGCGTGAAGTTCGGCTGGGCTCATCTTGGCGTCTCTCTATTCAGGCAAGGCTGGTGCGGCGGGACTTGTGCCGACGCTTTGCAGGCAGGATATCCCTGCCCCCGGAGGCGACCCGGTTCGAAAACGACCAGGGTCATACCGAAAGCGTCAACCTCGCGACATGGGCGACAGCGTTTGCGTCGTGCAGGGGAATGTGGGGGCGGGAGGCGAGGATTGGCGCGGACTTGTAGGAGCGAGCTTGCTCGCGAACGCTCTTCGTTGCGGGGCACCGTGCGGGTGGGAAGCGCCCTCTCCCTGAAGGGAAAGGGTGTTACGGCGGCGGCACGGAGCCCGCCGGGGGTGAGGTTCGCGAGCAAGGACTAGGCGTCCCCCTCGGTCCTACGAAAAGCGCAGCGGCGAGCGCGTCAGCGCTTGCGCCAGCAGGCAAAGAGGTTCCACGCCACCAGGCCGGTGACGAAAGCGGAGCTGCTGTAGAAGAGCATGGCGTCCACGTGGCTTCCTCACTTACGACAGCGTGTAACGACAACGCCCCCGGGGACGGGGGCGCTGGCTGGAAGGGGCTTACTTCTCGGCGACCAGACGGGCGTGGGCGGATTCCTCGCCCAGGTTGTTCAGCAACCGCTCGCTGTACCAGTCGAGGAAGTTGATCACGCCGAACTCGTAGGTCTTGGAGTACGGCCCCGGCTGGTAGGCAGTGGAGTTGATACCGCGCTGGTTCTCTTCTGCCAATCGACGGTCCTGGTCGTTGGTGGCGTCCCAGACTTCGCGAAGGCGCGCCACGTCGTAGTCGACGCCTTCCACCGCATCCTTGTGCACCAGCCACTTGGTGGTGACCATGGTCTGCTGCGCACTGATCGGCCACACGGTGAAGACGATCAGGTGGTCGCCCATGCAGTGGTTCCACGAATGTGGCAGGTGCAGGATACGCATCGACCCCAGGTCCGGGTTCTGGATGCGGCCCATGAGCTTCTTGCTGCCCTGCTTGCCATCCATGGTCATGGACACGGTGCCCTGCAGCAGCGGCATGCGCACGATGCGGTTGCGCAGGCCGAAGCTTTCGTGGGCGTAGGGAATCTTCTCGGCTTCCCAGGCGGTGGTGCAGGCGGCGACCTGGTCCTTGAACGCCTGGCTGGCGCGCGGGTCGGTGACGTCGTCCCACTCCAGCAGGGTGTTCAGCAACTCCGGGTGCGAGCCGTTGCAGTGGTAGCACTCGCGGTTGTTTTCCAGCACCAGCTTCCAGTTGGCCTTTTCCATCAGCGTGGTCTGCACCGCGACCTTGGTGTTCTCCATGTCGTACGGCTCCATGTAGTGCTCGAGCGTACGCAGGAAGTCATCGATGGCCGGCGGGTTCTCCGACAGCGAGATGAAGATGTAGCCGCCGGCGGTCTTCACGTTCACCGGCTTCAGGCTGTAGTCCTTCATATCGAAGTCGGTGCCCATCTCGGTGCCGGCGAACAGCAGGCGGCCATCGAGCTCGTAGGTCCACTGGTGGTACGGGCAGACCAGCTTGGCGACCTTGCCCTTGTCGCTGACGCACAGGCGCGAGCCACGGTGGCGGCAGACGTTGTGGAAGGCGTGAATCTTGCCCTCGGCGCCGCGCAGGACGATCACCGGGTTGTCGCCGATCTGCAGGGTGAGGAAGTTACCCTTGGTGGGGATCTCGCAGGTCATGCCGGCGATCAGCCACTCCTTGTGGAAGATCTCCTGCATGTCCAGCTGGAACAGGCGCTCGTCGTTGTAGAAGGGCTGCGGCAGCGAGAAGCTGTGGTCACGGGTGCGCAGCATCTCGGCGGTGGCCTTGCGGGCCGGTTCCAGCGGGTCGCCCAGACTCAGGGTAGTGGTGACGTCCATTGCTAGGTCCTCATGCCGCAGCCGGATCGGGCTGCCGGCGGAAATAAGTGGCTGATACGGTTTGCCACGCAGGGCTTGTTTGCGGCAGGTGCCAGGCGCGCCGAGTGCGCCGTTTCCCGCCGTCTCGCTCAACCTTGGGAGTTGCTCGGCATGGAGCTGAGTGTGGGGCCGCACCCCGGGATTACCCTTATCCATGGGCGACACGGCCAGATCATTTCCCGACGCGCATCGGCACGCCCTGAGCGGCAGGTCGCGATAAGCATGCAAATGTCGCTGGCAGGTAAATGCAGCGGCCATCCTCGTGCACACAATCCGCTCCATCAGGCATGCCGAAAGGCCCCGTGCTTTCTACGCTCCCACGGCGTAGGCAAGCCGGCCCCGGCGCTGCCCCATCAGGCCCAGCACGGCCCGCGTGCGCGGAGAGACAGCATGTCGACGAACAACTTCCTCAACCCGGTGAACACCCAGACCTGGGCCAACGGGCGCCATCTGGTGCGCTGCGTGAAGGCCATCCAGGAAACCTGGGATGTGCGCACCTTCTGCTTCATGGCCGACGCGCCGATCATGTTCTTCTTCAAGCCAGGGCAGTTCGTCACCCTGGAACTGGAGATCGACGGCCAGCCGATCATGCGTTCCTACACCATCTCCAGCTCGCCCTCGGTGCCCTACAGCTTCTCCATCACCATCAAGCGCGTGCCCGGCGGCAAGGTCTCGAACTGGCTGCACGACAACCTCAAGGAAGGCGACCAGGTCCCGGTACACGGGCCGGTGGGCAACTTCAACGCCATCGACTTCCCGGCCGAGAAGGTGCTGTTCCTCTCCGGCGGCGTCGGCATCACCCCGGTGATGTCCATGTCGCGCTGGTTCTTCGACACCAACGCCAACGTCGACATGGTCTTCGTACACAGCGCGCGCACGCCCAAGGACATCATCTATCACCGCGAGCTGGAGCACATGAACTCGCGGATCAACAACTTCAAGCTGTACCTGGTCTGCGAGAAGTACGAGATGGGCGAGTCCTGGGCCGGCTACCGGGGCTTCCTGAACAAGGCGATGCTGCAGTTGATGGCGCCGGACTTTCTCGAGCGCGAGGTCTTCTGCTGCGGCCCGACGCCTTACATGCACGCGGTCAAGCGCCTGCTCGAAGCCGAGGGCTACGACATGTCGCGCTACCACGAGGAGGCCTTCGGCCCGACGCCACCGGAAGTTCGCGCCGACGTGAAGGAACTGGCCGCCGAAGCCGCCGAGGCGCCGGCCGTGCCCCTGGCCGAGCAGAACCTGGTGGAGTTCTGCGAGACCGGCAAGAGCATCCGCGTGGCACCGGGCGAGACCATCCACGCGGCCGCCGCGCAGCTTGGCCTGCACATTCCCAAGGCCTGCGGCATGGGCATCTGCGGCACCTGCAAGGTGATGAAGCGCTCCGGCGAGGTGGAGATGGAGCACAACGGCGGGATCACCGACGAAGACGTCGCCGAAGGCTACATCCTGTCCTGCTGCAGCGTGCCCAAGGGCGACGTGGTGATTGAATACTGATCACAGCCTGCCCCCACCTGTCCCACACGTTACCCACTGAGTTATCCACAGGCTGAAGGTGTCCCGGCGCAAGGCCGGAGACACCTCTGGCCGAACCGCCTGGCCGCCTCGATCCCGTCTGCAACCCGCATGCCACGTGGCTTTCGCCTTTCCTGCGAACACGCCAGACAGGCGCGCGTGGAGGCCCAACCACGGGCCTTTTCGAGCACCGGCTGCGACGAATATCCACATTTGCTCAGTCTTCTTCCGGGACTGCCTTGTAGCCGCTGGACAGGCGTTGCTGCACGTCCTGTGGGACAGCGCTGTAATGGCTGGAAGAAAGGCTGTAGAGACCCTGGCCGGCGGTGATGGATTTCAGCCGGTTGGCGTAACCATCAAGCTCCGCCAGCGGTACCTGGCCACGCACCAGCGCGACGCTGGCCGACAACGACTCGGTGCCCAGTACCTGGCCACGGCGGCCGGTAAGATCAGCGGTGATATCGCCCAGGTGGGTGTCCGGTGTCGTCACCTCGATCTGCATCACCGGCTCCAGCACGATGCCGCCGGCGTTGCGCAGCGCATCGAGCATGGCCTTGCGCCCGGCGGCCTGGAAGGCGATGTCCTTGGAATCCACCGAGTGGCTCTTGCCGTCGAAGACCGTGACTTTCACGTCCTCCACCGGGAAGCCGGCCAGCGGCCCGGCGGCCAGCGCCGAGCGCACACCCTTCTCCACCGAGGGGATGAAGTTGCCGGGAATCACCCCGCCCTTGATCGCATCGACGAAGGCGAAGCCCTCGCCGCGTGGCAGCGGATCGATGCGCAGGAATACTTCGCCAAACTGCCCTGCCCCACCGGTCTGCTTCTTGTGCCGGCTATGACCTTCGGCGCTGCGGGTCGCCGTTTCGCGGTAAGGCACGCTGGGCGCGCGGGTCTGCACGTCCAGCTTGTATTGCCCGGCCATGCGTTCCAGCAGGTAGCGCAGGTGCAACTCGCCCATGCCACGCAGCACGGTTTCCTGGGTGGAGGCGTTGTAGTCCAGACGCACACAGGGATCTTCGGCCTGCAGGCGCTGGAGGATTTCCGCCAGGCGCTGCTCGTCGCCGCGCCGGCTGGCCTCGATGGCCAGGCCCTGCATGGGCGTAGGGAAATCCAGCGGCTTGAGGTGGATATGGTCCTCGTCGTGGGAGTCGTGCAGCACCACGCCGTATTCCAGTTCGTCGACCTTGCTGAGCGCGCCGAAGTCGCCGGGGATCAGCCACGGCGCCTCTTCATGTTTCTTTCCCTGCAGGCGCAATAGATGACCAACCTTGAACGGTTTGCGCCCATCGCCGGCGAACAACTGCATCTCCCGGCGGATCGTGCCCTGGTGCACGCGGAATACCGCGAGACGGCCGACAAAGGGGTCGATCACCACCTTGAACACATGGGCCAGCACATGGGCGGCCGGGTCGGGAGTGGATTTCACCGGCTGCTCGACGCCCTTGTCGTCGGTGCGCAGGAACAGCGGCGGGTTGCCCTCGGTGGGGTTCGGCGCGAGGCGCGCGAGGATGTTCGCCAGCTCCGGCACGCCGGCGCCGGTACGGGCGGAGACGAAGCACAGCGGAATCAGGTGACCTTCGCGCAGGGCACGCTCGAAGGGTTCATGCAGCGCCTCGGGCGCCACCTCACCCTCCTCCAGGTAATGCGCCATCAGCGCCTCGTCCACTTCCACCACCTGGTCCACCAGCGCCTGGTGCGCCTCGGCCACGGAGGAGAAGTCAGCCTCGCCCTCTGGACTGAAGAAACAATCCACAACCCGCGTACCGCCCCCGGCAGGCAGATTGATCGGCAGTACTTCCTTGCCGAACGACGCGCGCAAACTCGCCAGCAAGGCTGGCAGATCGACGCGTTCGGCATCGATCCTGTTCACCACCAGCATCCGGCACAGCCTGCGCTCCCCGGCCCCGTCCATCAGGCGGCGGGTGCTCAGCTCGCTGCCGTTCTGCGCGTTGACCACCACCACCGCAGTTTCCACGGCCGCCAGCGCCGGCAGCGCATGGCCGATGAAGTCGGGATAGCCGGGGGTGTCGATCAGGCGGACGTGCGCGCCTTCGTGCTCGAAGTGCACCAGGGCGGCAGCCAGTGAGTGATGGTACTCGCGCTCCAACGGGTCGGAGTCGCACAGGGTGTCACCGCGCTCCAGCGAGCCCATGCTGGGAATGGCGCCGCTGTGCTGCAGCAACGCTTCGGCAAGCAGGGTCTTGCCGCTGTCACCGTGGCCGACCAGGGCGACGGTGCGGATCTGTTCCACCGAGTAACTGGACATGCTGAATCTCCCGCCCCCAGGGTGAATGAAGTATAGGCAGCCGACCCTGCGCGCCTGGACAAATATTGATCAGCTCGACGCGGACCAGCAACAGCGGGGCTTGCAGCGATCCATCCACAACTCGCCCACACCTTCCTGGCAGAACGCTGCACAGCCGATGTGGAAAACCCGTCAGAAAATTCGCTGAAAGCCAGCAACAGCGGGACTTTCGCCATTTGGTCAAAAAACGTACTGACGAAGCGGGGGCACGTCCTGCGCGGCCTCCAGCGATCTGGGTACAGGTTGTCCACACCTTCTGCGAGATTCGCCCCACAGGCTTTGTGGAACGTTTCACGCAGCCCCCGGTATTGGGGAAAAGTGAAAGTGGATCAGTTATTTGCACCGGTCGCTGATCAATCTTTGAGCAAGCTTCTGGAAGCCTCGCCAGGCCTAGTGCCGGCGATGTTTTCCACAGGAGGCACACAAGAGGGTCAACACAAACCGGGGATAGCGGTGGAAAGATCGTGCACAGAAATGTCGGCGCAATCGATGCACAGGCGTGCAAGTGATTGAAAAGGGGGGATTGATCAGAAAACAGCCAGCTTCAGGGAGACCCCGCTGCATCAGCTTCGCAGGCACCTCCCAACAGTTTTTCCACAGGTTGGACAAGCATGCCTCCACAGCGGCTGTGGAGATCTCCACAACACCCACATCCACACCTGAAAGCCACGAATGACAAGGGTCTGTTGAAAATTAAGGGCGATTTGGCGCTGTTCATGAAAGTGCCACGCCGCTGTCATTTTCCACCAGCTTATCCACAGCTTTATCACAAGGTTGCCCCCGGATTTTCGCCAAACGCTGAAACACAGCCGGAGCGGCCGCCCGTGGGGGGCGAGGCTATGCTGGATTTCCCCAGCAGAGGAGCCAGTCCCATGATCCTGACCACCACGCCCACCATCGAAGGCAAGACCATCCAGGAATACCGCGGCATCGTGGTCGGCGAGGCGATCCTCGGCGCGAATGTGTTCCGCGACCTGTTCGCCGGCCTGCGCGACATCATCGGCGGCCGCTCCGGCGCATACGAGAAGGAGCTGGGCAGGGCGCGGGAGATCGCCTTCGAGGAACTGCAGGAGCGCGCGCAGGAACTGGGTGCCAATGCCGTGGTTGGCATCGACCTGGACTACGAGGTGGTGGGACAGAACGGCAGCATGCTGATGGTCAGCGTGAGCGGGACGGCGGTGCGTATCTGACGGCGCTGAACTGTAGGAGCGAGCTTGCTCGCGAACAACCGTAGGTTCGCTTCATACCGTGGGGTCCGGCGGAATGCGGTTCGCGAGCACGCTCGCTCCTACGAAGATCCGTCTTGATCAAAATTTGAGCGGACGATTGCAGGCCACGTCCCCCGTGGCCTGCAGGCATTCATCCACAGGTTGGAGACAGGTTGCGCGAGCAACCGTCCCCAGCGCCTGGGGACAACTCAGGCGCCCATGACCTTCCGGATGTCCGCCGCCAGCTGCTCGACACGTGCGATTTCGGTATCCCACGAGCACATGAAGCGCGCACCGCCGGCGCCGATGAAGGTGTAGAAGCGCCAACCCAGCTGGCGCAAGGCTTCCAGGGCGGGCTCGGACATCTGCAGGAACACGCCGTTGGCTTCCACCGGGAACATCAGCTGCACGCCCGGCACGTCGGCGACGCGCTCGGCCAGCAGTTGTGCACAGCGGTTGGCGTGGCTGGCGTAATGCATCCAGGCATCGTCCTGCAGCACACCGACCCAGGGCGCGGCGAGAAAGCGCATCTTCGAGGCCAGCTGGCCAGCCTGCTTGCAGCGGTAGTCGAAGCCGTCGGCCAGCTCGCGATTGAAGAACAGGATGGCCTCGCCCACCGCCATGCCGTTCTTGGTGCCGCCGAAGCAGAGCACCTCGACGCCGGCCTTCCAGGTCAGCTCGGCCGGGGTCGCGCCGAGGAAGGCGCAGGCGTTGGAGAAACGCGCGCCGTCCATGTGCAGGTGCAGGCCCAGCTCACGGCAGGTGGCGCTGAGCGCCTGCAGCTCGTCCGGGCGGTAGACGGTGCCGACCTCGGTGGCCTGGGTAATGGTGACCACGCGCGCCTTCGGGTAGTGGATGTCCTGGCGCTTCAGGGCAATCTCGCGGATCGCCTCGGGGGTCAGCTTGCCCTGCGCGTCGGTGCGCGCCAGCAGCAGCTTGGAGCCATTGGAGAAGAACTCCGGCGCGCCGCACTCGTCGGTCTCGACGTGGGCGGTCTCGGCGCAGATCACGCTGTGATAGCTCTGGCACAGTGCCGCCAGGGCCAGGGAGTTGGCCGCGGTGCCGTTGAAGGCGAAGAAGACTTCGCAGTCGGTCTCGAACAGCTCGCGGAAGTAGTCGGAAGCGCGGGCGGTCCATTGGTCGTCGCCGTAGGCGCGTTCGTGGCCGCGGTTGGCTTCGGCCATGGCCGCCCAGGCTTCGGGGCAGATGCCGGAATAGTTGTCGCTGGCGAACTGTTGGGTGTTGTCGGTCATGGTGCGGCCTCGGAAAACGTTGTACGTCAGACAGCAGCGTAGCAACGGATAGTCGCTCGCCGCCGGAGGGCGCAGGCCTCCCGCTCACGGGAGGCCGCGGAAAGGATCAGGGCAGCTTGGTGAGTGCCATCTGCTCGGAGATGGGCACGAACAGCTCGCGCAGGGACTGGGCGGTACCGCCGTTGGGCTTGTCCGGCGAGGTCATGTTGAGCACGTAGCGGCCCTTGATCAGGCCGGTCAGGCTGGACTCGCCGGCCTTGTCGTCCGGGCTCGGCACGCTGATGGCCAGCGGGTCGCCCATGCGGGTGCTGTCGATCACCGGCAGGTACTGCTCGCCGCCGAATTGCGCGGCGGTGCCATTCTGCAGGGCAGCCTGGCGTGCCTGGTTGAGCAGCGAGACGTTTTTGGCGGTGGTGTCGCGCAGTTTGGCCTGGGCGGCCAGGTACTGCTTGGCGGCCTCGCCCTGCTGGTCGGCACCTGGTGCCGGCAGGCCGGTATCGGTCAGGGTCACAACCAGGTGCTGGCTGCCGTCGGCCTTGCCATAGACGATGGTGGCGTCATCGTAGCCGCACTCGCGGGACAGGTAGGGATAGCCGTAGATGGCCTTGGTCGGCGGCAGCGCCTTCTCCAGCACATGGCCGGTGCAGCTGTCGCCCGCCGGGGTAGCGGCGGCGTTGCTGGCGGCCTCGGGAGCGGCGGCCTTGACGGGTTTGCTGTCGTCACCACAGCCCTGCAGCGTCGCGGTGAGCAGCAGGGCGGAAAGCAGAGTCAGGGAGCGGTTCATGGCGTCCTCGCATTTCGTGAGACGCGCAGTTTAGTCCCTTGGCCAGGCGGTTCCTATCGGCAGCTTCATTGCACGGGTTTGCAGAGCCAGCGCCCGGCTTTCTCGTCGTAGCCTGCCTCCACGACCACCAGCCGGTCGCCGCGCGACGCCAGGCAGAAGGTCTTCATGAAGGTCGCCCGAGCGCCGTCCCCTGCGCTGTCGTGACCGCCGACGGTCACGTTGTACAGGCCCGGCTCCAGGGCGCGCGCCGGGACTTTCTCGCTGAAGCCCTGGATCGCCTGGCCGTAGGCGAAACAGGTGTCGCTGCGCAGCGGCACACCCTGCGCCGGTTCGACGCTGGCCGACGACCAGAACGGCTCGTAGGGCTCGCGGGAGACGTCGATGTAATGCACCACCACCTGCCGTTCATCCACCTGCAGCGTGCGGTTGAAGAACAGGCCGGGCGACTTGAACGCCGCGCCCCCGAAACACAACGTCCGGCCCTGCATCCAGACCCGGGCGTCACCGTCGAACAGGCGCGACATGCCCCAGGCCGACAGCGTTGGCGACAGCAGCGCAAGGCACAGCGAACCACATAAGAAGAAGCGCTTCATCGGCAGGGCTCCGCGGGCCGCGCCGTCCTGGCGCGGGCATGTCGCATTCTGACCAGCCACTGCGTGCAATTCCACGCACCCGGTCGCTTTTGCGCCGATCACGGCATGTCGCAAACGCACCTACCCGCGACGTGCGCAGGCATCTGGACCGACAGGGCCAGTCATACCATCGCTTCCAAGGGGGCCAGTTCGCGCCCCGCACCAGCCATGGCGCCCCACTGCGCCGCAGGGAGACCAGCGATGTTCAGCAAGCAAGACCAGATCCAGGGTTATGACGACGAACTGCTCGCGGCGATGGACGCCGAGGAAGCGCGCCAGGAGGACCACCTCGAGCTGATCGCTTCGGAGAACTACACCAGCAAGCGCGTCATGCAGGCTCAGGGCAGCGGGCTGACCAACAAGTACGCCGAAGGCTATCCGGGCAAGCGTTACTACGGTGGTTGCGAGCATGTGGACAAGGTCGAGCAACTGGCCATCGATCGCGCCAAGCAGCTGTTTGGCGCCGACTACGCCAACGTCCAGCCGCACTCGGGCTCCTCGGCCAACTCCGCGGTGTACCTGGCGCTGATCAATGCCGGCGACACCATCCTGGGCATGAGCCTGGCCCACGGCGGCCACCTGACCCACGGCGCCAAGGTGTCGTCCTCGGGCAAGCT
>CBIGPF010000163.1:0-13789 GCA_966191535.1 uncultured Pseudomonas sp.
CGACTTCCGCCACCAGGCTCATCTGCGTGCTTCGCCGAGTCTGCTCCAGGGACAGGTAATCCTCCAGCGCAGCGTCCTTGAGGTTGCCCAGGCGACCGAACAGGTCCAGCTCATAGTTGCTTACACCCAGGCCGACGCTGTACTGGCTGCTGACCGCGCTGCTGCCCTCGGACACCGAGCGCTGGCGAGTGCCGTCGGCCGTGGCGGAGACCGCCGGGAACAACGCCGAACGCTGGATGCGGTACTGCGCCTGCTGGTACTCGACGTTCAGCGCGGCGACACGCAGGTCGCGGTTGTTCGCCAGGGCGCGGGCGACGGTGTCGCGCAGGCGGGCATCGACGAACAGCTCGCGCCAGGCGATATCGGCGCTGGCCTGGCCGGCCGGTGTGGCGGTGGACCACTGGTTGGCCACCGGCGCCTCGGGGCGCTGGTAGTCCGGGGCGAGGTTCACGCAGCCTCCCAGCATCAGGGCCAGGACCAGGGGAATCGGGGACAGGCGCATCAGGCTTCTCCTTCAGCGGTGACGTCGCTGGTGGTCTTGCGGCGCGAGGCCAGGCGCTGCACCAGTACGTAGAACAGGGGAATGAAGAACAGGCCGAGCAGGGTGGCGGCGAGCATCCCGCCGAGCACGCCGGTGCCGATGGCCTGGCGTCCGCCGGCACCGGCACCGCTGGAGAGGGCCAGCGGCAGCACGCCGAGGATGAAGGCCAGCGAGGTCATCAGCACCGGGCGCAGGCGCACCCGCACTGCTTCCAGCGTGGCCGCCAGCAGGTCCTGGCCGCGTTCGTAGTTCTCCTTGGCGAACTCGACGATGAGGATGGCGTTTTTCGCCGCCAGGCCGACGGTAGTGAGCAGGCCGACCTGGAAATAGACGTCGTTGGACAGTCCACGCACGCCGGTCAGCAGCAGTGCGCCGAGGATGCCCAGCGGCACCACCAGCATCACCGCGAAGGGCACCGACCAGCTCTCGTACAGGGCGGCAAGGCAGAGGAACACGAAGAGGATGGAGATGGCGTAGAGCAGCGGCGCCTGGTTGCCGGCGAGGCGCTCCTGATAGGACTGGCCAGTCCAGGCGTAGCCGATGCCTTCGGGCAGCTGGGCCATGATCTGCTCGACCGCCGCCATGGCGTCGCCGGAGCTGACGCCGGCTGCCGGTTCGCCCACCAGCTCGTAGGAGCCGAAGCCGTTGTAGCGTTCCAGCAGCGGCGAGGCCGTGCTCCAGCGGGTGCTGGTGAAGGCCGATAGCGGCACCATGGCGTCGCTGGAGTTGCGTACGTACCAGTCGCCGATGTCCTCGGCCTGCATGCGCTTGTCGGCATCGCCCTGGAGGTAGACCTTCTTCACCCGGCCGGCATCGAGGAAGTCGTTGACGTAGCTGCCGCCCATGGCCGCGCTGAGGGTGTCGTTGATGTCGCTGGACGCCACGCCCATGGCGCCGGCCTTGCGGTCATCGATGTCGACGTTGAGCTGCGGCGTGTCTTCCAGGCCCTGGGCACGCACGTTGGCCAGGCGCGGGTCCTTGGCCGCCAATTCGAGGAAGGTGTCGCGGGCCTTGAGCAGTTCGGCGTGGCCGAGGCCGGCGAGGTCCTGCAGCTGGATGTCGAAGCCGGCGCTTTCGCCCAGGCCCTGGATCGCCGGCGGTGAGATGACGAAGACGTTGGCGTCGAGGATCTTCGACAGTGCCATGTTGGCGCGGCGTGCCACGGCAGCGGCGCTGTGTTCCTCGCCCTGGCGCTCGCTCCAGTCCTTGAGCTTGATGAAGCCCCGCCCGGAGTTCTGCGCGTTGCCGCCGTTGCCCAGGCCGCGGACGGTGAGCACCGAGGCGACCTCCGGCTGCTGCAGCATGTACGTCTGCACCTCGCGGGTGACGTCCTGCAGGCGCTCGTCGGTACCGCCCACCGGCAGGGTCATCATCATCATGAGCATGCCCTGGTCCTCGTCGGGGAGGAACGCGGTGGGCAGCTTGTGGAACATCACGCCGACGCCGGCCAGCACCAGTGCGTAGATCACCAGCGCACGCAGCGGCCGCGCCAGCACGGCGCCAACGCCGCGCTGGTAGTCACGCGAGCCACGCTCGAAGGTGCGGTTGAACCAGCCGAAGAAGCCGCGGCGTTCTTCGCCGTGCCTCGCGTTCGGCTTGAGCAGGGTGGCGCACAGCGCCGGGGTGAGGGTCATGGCCACGAGCACCGAAAGTGCCATGGCGGCGACCATGGTCACCGAGAACTGCCGGTAGATGACGCCGGTGGAGCCGCCGAAGAAGGCCATGGGCACGAACACCGCCGAGAGCACCACGGCGATGCCGATCAGCGCGCCGCTGATCTCGCCCATGGATTGGCGCGTTGCCTCGCGGGGCGACAGGCCTTTCTCGGCGATGATCCGCTCGACGTTCTCGACCACGACGATGGCGTCGTCCACCAGCAGACCGATGGCCAGCACCATGCCGAACATGGTCAGGGTGTTGATCGAGTAGCCCATCAGCGAGAGCACGCCGAAGGTGCCCAGCAGCACCACCGGGACGGCGATGGCCGGGATCAGGGTGGCGCGCACGTTCTGCAGGAACAGGTACATGATCAGCACGACGAGGGCGATGGCCTCGAACAGCGTCTTGACCACCTCCTCGATGGAGATTTTCACGAAGGGCGCGGTGTTGTACGCCACCTCGCTGCGCAGTTGCAGCTTGCTGGGGAAGAATTTTTCCAGCTCGGCGAGCTTGGCCTGCACGGCTTCGGACACGTCCAGCGCGTTGGCGCCAGTGGCCAGGCTCACGGCCAGACCGCCGGAAGGTCGGCCATTGTGTTCAGCGACCACGTCGTAGCTTTCGCTGCCGAGTTCCACGCGCGCTACGTCGGACAGGGTCACCACCGCGCCGTTGCTGGCGTACTTGAGGACGAGGTCGCGGAACTGCGCGGCGGTCTGCAGCTTGCTGCGCGCACTGATGGTGGCGTTGAGCTGCTGGCCGGGGCGAGCGGGCAGGGCGCCGAGCTGGCCGGCGGAGGTGTCGACGTTCTGTGCGGTGAGCGCGCTGCTGACGTCCGAGGGCATCAGCGAGTACTGCTTGAGCTTGTCCGGGTCGAGCCAGATGCGCATGGCGTAGCTGGAGCCCAGGGTGGTCACTTCGCCGACGCCGTTGACCCGGCTGATCTGGTCGTAGAGCGTGCTGGAGATGAAGTCGCTGATGTCGGTGGCGCTGACCTCGGGGTTGTCCGAGACCAGCGAGACGATGATCAGGAAGTCGCTGGCCGAGTTGCGGATCTCGATGCCCTGTTGCTGCACGGTTTCCGGCAGGCGCGCCTTGGCCTGCTCGAGCTTGGTCTGCACCAGCATCTGCGCAGTGTTGACGTCGGTGCCGGCCTCGAAGGTCAGGGTGATGGTGGCGCTGCCCGCCGAGCTGCTGCTCGACGACATGTAGGTCAGGCCATTGAGCCCGGTCATCTGCTGCTCGATGACCTGGGTCACCGAGTCTTCCATGGTCTTGGCCGAGGCGCCGGTGTAGGTGGCGTTGAGGCTGATCTGCGGCGGCGCGATGTTGGGATACTGCGCCAGCGGCAACTGGTAGATGGCGAGGATGCCGCCGAGCATCACCAGGATGGCGATGACCCAGGCGAAGATCGGCCGGTCGATGAAGAAGCGTGCCATGGCGTGGGCCTCAGTCGGTGCTGTCGTTGTGGGCGGTCAGGCCGGCGTCTTCGGTCTTGTCGATGGCCTGTACCTGCTGGCCGACACGGACCTTCTGCAGCCCCTGGACGATCAGCTGGTCGCCGTCCTCCAGGCCCTTGCTCACCCACCAGCGGTTGCCCACGGCGCGGGCCAGGGTCAGCTCGCGCTGCTCGACCTTGCCGTCCACCACCACCAGCGCGGTGGCGCCGCCGCGTTCGTCACGGCTGACGCCCTGCTGCGGTACGAGGATGGCGTCCTGCTGCACGCCTTCGGGCAGCGTCGCCTTGATGTACATGCCCGGCAGCAGCAGGCCGTCGGGGTTGGGCACCAGGGCGCGCAGGGTCACGCTGCCGGTGCTCTCGTCCACGCTCACACCGTTGAAGGTGAGGGTGCCGGCGTGGGCGTAGGTGCTGCCGTCTTCGAGTTGCAGGCTGATGCGCGCGGCGTCCTTCTCCTCGGCCGGGGCGAGCTTGCCTTCGGCCAGTTCACGCTTGAGGCGCAGCAGGGTGCCGCTGGGCTGGGTGAAGTCGACGTAGATCGGGTCCAGTTGCTGCACGGTGGTCAGCGCGGTGGTCTGTTCGGCAGTGACCAGCGCGCCGGCCGTGACCGACGAGGTGGACGTGCGGCCGGCGATGGGTGCGTTGATCTTCGTGTAGCCGAGGTTGATCCGCGCGGTACGCAGCGAGGCTTGTGCCGATTGCAGGCTGGCACGGGCTTCGAGCAGCGAGGCCTGGGCGCTCTCGTTATCCTCGGCGCTGATGGCGTCGATCTTCACCAGTTGCGCATCGCGCTTGGCCTTCAGCTCGGCCGCCTTGAGCGTGGCGCGCGCCGAGGTGACGCTGGCTTCGGCCTGGGCGAGGGCGGCCTCGTAGGTCTGCGGGTCGATCTGGTAGAGCGCCTGGCCGGCCTTCACCGTCGCCCCTTCCTCGAACAGGCGCTTGAGCAGGATGCCGCCGACCTGCGGGCGGATTTCCGCAACCAGGTGGGCGCTGGCGCGGCCGGGCAGGGTGGTGCTCAGCGACTGGGGCGCGCTGGTGACGTGGTACACCGCGACTTCCTGCAGGGGCTGGGTGGGCAGGGCGGCACCCTCGTCGCGGCAACCGCCGAGGACGAACAGGCTGGCGCCCAGCAACAGGGCGTGCGCCAAGGGAGAGCGTGGGGACTGGGAGGGGAAGAAGGAGGACATCCGAGGGGCTCCGCACCGGAATGATTTTCACGGTCCAGACTGCTCGGCAAATGTGCAGAGACTGTGCAGCCATCTGGGAGAAAAAGCGGAGATTGCCCGCTGCGCCTTGCCCCGTGCGGGGGGCCGCGCTTCAATGACGGCAGTTTCGATCGTCCCGGCGGTGCCATGAAAGTCAGTCTTTCCAGCAAGTTCTTCCTCGCCATGCTCGCGGTCTGCGCCTTCGCCGTGCTGGGCATGGTGTTCGCCGCGTACCTGAGCCTGAAGTACGGCTTCCTCGGCTACCTCAACCAGCAGGCCGAAGAGCGCATGGAACGCATCGTCCCGCGCATCGAGCAGGCCTACGCGCAGAACGGCAGCTGGGACTTCATCCGTCGCGACCAGGACCAGTGGTTCGAGCTGCTGCGCCCGGACGACATCAAGGATGACAAGACCTTCGACCCCAGCCTGCTGACCGTCTCCGACCTCACCGGCGCCTTCGTCCGCTTTGCCCTGCTGGACGAGCAGCGAAAGCCGATCATCGGTTACCGCGCCGCCGCCGGTGACATGCTGCTGCGGCCGATCAACCATCAAGGGCGCGTGGTCGGCTGGATGGCCCTGGCGCCGCTGCAGTCGGTCACCAGCGTCGGCGACCGGCGCTTCCAGCTCAACCAGCTGCGGTCCAGCCTGCTGGTCGGCCTGGCCTGCCTGCTGGGCACCGCGGTGATCGCCTGGTGGCTGAGCCGTGCCTTGCTGCGGCCGATCCGCGAGGTGGCGCGCGCCACGCACCAGCTGGCTGCCGGTGATTACGCGATCCAGGTGCCAGTACGCTCCCAGGACGAAGCCGGGCAGCTGGCCGGTGACTTCAACCGCATGGCCACGACCCTGGCGGGCACCGAGCGCATGCGCCGCGATTTCATGGCCGATATCTCCCACGAGCTGCGCACGCCGCTGGCGGTGATGCGCGCCGAGCTGGAGGCGATGGAGGACGGCATCCGCCCGCTGGACGCTACCGCGCTGCGCTCGCTGCAGGGCGAGGTGGGTGCGTTGACCAAGCTGGTGGACGATCTGTTCGATCTGTCGCTGGCCGAGGTCGGCGGGCCGACTTATCGTCGCGAACGCATCGACCTGCGAGTGTTGCTGCCGGTGGTGGCCGAGGCCTTCCAGGCGAGCTTCGCCGAGCGCGGCCTGACGCTGCGCGTGGAGCTGCCGGAGCAGCCCCTGTGGGTGCTCGGTGATGAGTCGCGCCTGGGGCAGTTGCTGCACAACCTGCTGGAAAACAGCCGCCGCTACACGGACCGCGATGGCCAGACGGTGCTTCGCGCGCTGCAGGATGGCGAGCGGGTGCTGGTGCAATGCGAGGACAGCGCGCCCGGTGTGGACGCGGTGTCGCTGGAGCGCCTGTTCGAGCGCTTCTACCGCGCCGAACGTTCGCGCAACCGCGCCAGCGGCGGCACAGGGCTGGGGCTGGCGATCTGCCGGGGCATCGCCGAGGTGCATGGCGGCAAGCTGAGCGCCAAGGCCTCGACGCTGGGGGGATTGCTGCTGACACTGGAACTGCCGGTCGCCGGAGGTGAAGCATGAGCCAGGGACAGATCCTGCTGGTGGAAGACGAACCCAAGCTGGCTGCACTGGTGGGCGACTACCTGCGTGCCGCGAGCTTCGAGGTGGAACATATCGCCGACGGCCTGGAGGTGGTCCCGGCGGTCCGTGGCAAGCATTACGACCTGATGCTGCTCGACCTGATGCTGCCAGGGCGCGACGGCCTCGATATCTGTCGTGAACTGCGTGGCTTCAGCCGCTTGCCGATCATCATGATGACCGCCCGCGTCGACGAGATCGACCGCCTGCTCGGCCTGGAACTGGGCGCCGACGACTACATCTGCAAACCCTTCTCGCCGCGAGAACTGGTGGCGCGGGTGAAGGCCGTGCTGCGGCGCACCGGCACCCAGGCGTCGAGCTTCGGGCTGGAGCTGGACGCGCGCACCTTCCACGCGCGCTACCAGGGCATCGCGCTGGACCTGACGCCGGTGGAGTTCCGCATGCTCGCCGCGCTGGCGGCGCGGCCAGGGCAGGTGCTGTCGCGCGACCAACTGATGAACCACATCTACCAGGACCATCGCGTGGTCGCCGACCGCACCGTGGACAGTCACGTGAAGAACCTGCGACGCAAGCTGACGGCGATCACCCCGGAGGTCGACCCGATCCGCTCGGTGTACGGCGTGGGCTACAGCCTGGAGTGCGAGTAGGGACGTGAATCGCCCCTTGTTTTCTGGCGATCCCGGTCAATGCTCTATCAGGTCGCCAGCCGCCGGCTGGCGCTGCCTGCACGCGTTTCGTGGCAGGCAGGCCGATGACCGAGCGTCCCCCGCGCTTGATATGCATCAACGGGATTTCGCTCCGGCCAAGCACACTGGCGCTGTCGGCCGGGGCCGCGCGGATCGCTGTGAGCAGTTGCTTTCCGCCGTCTCCGGCCATGTGCACCCATGGCGCATTCCAAGCAAGGAGAAAGAACGATGGCAATGATGAAGGCTGCGATCTTCGTGGAACCCGGGCGTATCGAACTGGCGGACAAGCCCATTCCGGAGATCGGCCCCAACGACGCGCTGATCCGGATCACCACGACCACCATCTGCGGTACCGACGTCCACATCCTCAAGGGCGAATACCCGGTTGCCAAAGGCCTGACCGTGGGCCACGAGCCGGTCGGGATCATCGAGAAGCTCGGCAGTGCCGTCAAAGGCTACCGCGAAGGCCAGCGGGTCATTGCCGGTGCGATCTGTCCCAACTTCAACTCCTATGCCGCGCAGGATGGCGTGCCCTCGCAGGACGGAAGTTACCTGGTCGAGAGCGGCCGCTGCGCCTGCCATGGCTACAAGGCCACCGCCGGCTGGCGCTTCGGCAACCTGATCGATGGCACCCAGGCCGAATACGTCCTTGTGCCGGACGCCGAAGGCAACCTCGCACCGATCCCCGACAGCCTCACCGACGAACAGGTGCTGATGTGCCCCGACATCATGTCGACCGGCTTCAAGGGCGCCGAGAACGCCAACATCCGTATCGGTGACACCGTGGTCATCTTCGCCCAGGGGCCGATCGGCCTGTGCGCGACGGCGGGCGCGCGCCTGCTGGGTGCCTCGACCATCATCGCGGTGGATGGCAACGCGCACCGGCTGGATATCTCCCGCAACATGGGCGCCGATGTCACCCTGGACTTCACGACGTGCGACGTGGTGGAGGAAGTGATGAAGCTCACCGGCGGGCGCGGCGCCGATTCGTCGATCGAGTGCCTGGGCCTGCCGAGCACCTTCGAACAGGCGATGAAAGTGCTCAAGCCGGGCGGGACCTTGTCGAGCCTGGGCGTGTACTCCAAGGATGTGCAGATACCGCTTTCCGCCTTCGCGGCGGGCCTGGGAGACCACCGGATCAACACCGCCCTGTGCCCTGGCGGCAAGGAGCGCATGCGCCGGCTGATGAGCATCATCGAGTCGAACCGTGCAGACTTCGGCTCGCTGGTGACGCACCACTATGCGCTCGACAACATCGTCGAGGCCTACGACCTGTTCGCCCACCAGCGCGATGGTGTGCTGAAGATCGCCATCAAGCCCTGAGGCGGGGCAGGGCATGACCTTCTGCCGGATCTCGTTGCCGGCAGAGGGGCTCTTGCCGCGCTGCTCGATTCGTTGATCCGCGCAGCCGAATTGCGCAGGGCAGGGGAAATCCAGTATTGTTGAGAACGATTATCATGTTTAACAAAACTGGACGTTCATGGACAGCGAGCGGGCATTCGAAAGGGATGTTGAGCGGCTTTACATTGCCCATCATGGCTGGCTGAAGGGCTGGCTGCGCCGCCGCCTGGGCGAGCACGCCGATGCCGAAGACCTGGCGCACGATACCTTCGTGCGCGTGATGCGTTCGCGCAGCGCCATCGCCGATCTGCGCCAGCCGCTGGCCTACCTCGCCACCATCGCCAACAGCCTGCTGATCAACCGCTGGCGCCGCCAGGCGGTCGAGCGTGCCTACCTGGAAGCGCTGGCCGCTCGCCCCGAAGCGGTGGCACCGTCCGAAGAGGAGCGCCTGCTGCTGATCGAAGCGCTGGTGGAAATCGACGAGCTCCTGCACGGCCTTGCGCCGCACGTGCGGGAAATCTTCCTGATGTCGCAGCTCGACGGCCTGACCTACCCACAAATCGCCTTGCAACTGGAACTGAGCGTCAACCAGGTGCAGAAGGCCATGAGCAAGGCCTTCGCCGCCTGCTACGCGAGCCGGTTCGAGTGAGCGCCATGTCCCGCGACAGCGATGCCCGCCCGATTTCCGCCGTTATCCGCGACCAGGCGATTGCCTGGTTCACCCTGGCCCAATCCGGCTGCATGAGTGATGTCGAGCAACGCCAGTTGCTGGTCTGGCGCGAAGCGAGCAGCGAGCATGAGCGCGCCTGGCAACGCCTGAGCAGCATCCCGTTTGGCCTGCAGCGCCACGCCGACCGGCTGGCCGATCCGCTGGCGCGGCAACTGGCTGGGCGCCGCCACTATGACGAGATGGACCGGCGCAAGGCGCTCAAGGTGCTGGTCGGTTTCGGCCTGCTCGGTGGCCTGGCCTGGCAGTGGCGCGACACGCCCTGGGTACAGGGCGCCATGGCGGATTACCGCACCGCAACCGGGGAACGTACGGAGCGGACACTGCCCGATGGCACCCGGCTCTGGCTCAACACCGCCACGGCGGTCGACCTGCATTACACCGACCGCGTTCGTGAGCTGCGCCTGCGTTACGGCGAGATCGAGATTCTCACTGCCCGCGACAGCGCCGGGCGGCCGTTGCGGGTCGTCAGCGACGACGCTGTGCTGCAACCGCTGGGCACGCGCTTTCGCGTCCGGCGCGAGCACGACGGCCGCGGCACCTTGCTGGCCGTGACCCAGGGGCGCGTTGCTGCCAGTTCGTTGGCCGGCGGCGAGGCGAGGGTGATCGAGGCTGGCTGCCAGGCCCGCATCGGCGTGGCTGGCGTCAGCGCACCACAGGCGCTGGACCTGAACGAGGGCGCCTGGGTCGACGGCTACCTGGTGGCCGAACGCATGCGCCTGGCGGACTTTCTCGCCGAACTGGACCGCTACCGCCCCGGCCTGCTGCGCTGCGACCCCGCAGTTGCAGGTATCCGCCTGAGCGGTTCCTACCCGCTGGGCGACACCGACCAGGTGCTGGCGATGCTGCAGGACAGCCTGCCGGTGAGCATTTCTCGCCGCACCCGCTACTGGGTGACGGTGGGGCCGCGTTAACAAGCCGCGCTCCGCCAGATCGGGCCGTCGAGCGCCGTAAAAAAACGCCAATGAAAATAATTCTCGAAAAGTCGGCAGGTTTTCGTTTCTCGCGTGGCCTAGGGAGAAATCCCTGCTCGCAACCGCGGGCCAACAACGAGAAACGGACCCTCTGCCCATGACGCTTCACCCCATTTCCCGCGCCCTGCGCCAGTCACTCGGCCTGGCCCTGCTGGCCTGCTCCACGCTCACCCTGCTGCCGAGCATGGCGGTACAGGCCGAATCCGCGGCCACCCGCACCCAGCAGTACGCCATTCCTGCCGGTCCGCTGGACCAGGTACTCGGCGAGTTCGGTCGCCGCGCTGGCATCCCGATTTCGGTGAATGCGGGCCTGACCGAGGGCAAGCGCAGTGGCGGGCTGAACGGCGAGTACGGCATCGAGGATGGCTTCGCCCGTATTCTTTCCGGAACCCGGCTGACGGTGCGTCACCTGGACAACGGCGGCTACGGCCTGGTGTCCGCGCCGTCGGACGCGGTGCTGGAGATGGATGCCACCACCGTCTCCAGCCAGCTGCTGGACCCGACCACCGAGGGCACCAACTCCTACAGCGCCCGCGCGGTGACTATCGGCAAGGGCGCGCACAGCCTGCGTGAGACGCCGCAGTCGGTCACTGTCCTGACTCGCCGCTACATGGATGACCAGAACATCACCACCATCGAGCAGGCGATGGAGAAGACGCCGGGCATCGCCGTGTACGAGTCGCCCATGGGCGGCAAGTATTTCTATTCCCGTGGCTTCATGATGCAGGGACAGTACCAGTACGACGGCGTACCGCTGGATGTCGGCGGCGAGTACGTGCAGGCCAACAGCTTTTCCGGCGACATGGCCTTCTACGATCGCGTTGAAGTACTCAAGGGTGCGGCGGGCATGATGAAGGGCTCGGGAAGCTCCACCGGAGGAGTGAACTTCGTCCGCAAGCGTGGCCAGAGTGTGCCGCAAACCAGGCTGTCGCTCTCGGCCGGCTCGTGGGACAACTACCGTGGCCAGGTGGATGTGGGTGGGCCGCTCAACGAATCCGGTACGCTGCGCGGCCGCACCGTTGTGGCGTTGCAGGATCGCCAGTATTTCTACGATGTCGGCAAGCGCAACGACCAGATTCTCTATGGCGCACTGGATTACGACGTCAGCCCCGACACTACGCTGGGCCTGGGCGTCGCCTACGAAAAGCTCGACGCGACGCCCTGCTGGCACGGCCTGCCGCGCTACAGCAATGGCAAGGACCTGAAACTCAGTCGCTCGACCTGCCTGGGCGCATCCTGGAACAACTGGGAGAGCGAGCGCACCACGCTGTTCGCCGATCTGTCCCAGCAGTTGAATGAGGACTGGGCCTTCAAGTTCGCCGGCGTCTGGACACATAACGACCAGAACATGAAGTACGCGCTGTCCGAGACCTCGGGCGGTGTTACGTCGGGCGCGACCTCGGCGCCTTCCTCGGTGTATTCCGGGCTGTTCGACTACGACCAGACCGACTATGGCTTCGATGCCTACCTGGATGGCAAATTCGATGCCTTCGGCCTGCAGCATGAACTGACAGTCGGCGCCAACGCCAGCCGCGCCAAGACCCACGACCGCTGGGCATTGATCAACATGTCGAGCCTGCTGGGCGCTACCCAGGACCCGTTTCACCCCAATTCGCACATTCCCGAGCCGGCGGATGATTTCTATGCGCCCAACTCCTACCGTGGCGGCCCGATTCCCACCGAGTCGGACACGAGGCAGTTCGGCACCTACGCCACCCTGCGTCTGAAGCTCGCCGAGCCGCTGACCTTCGTCCTTGGCTCCCGTGTCAGCTGGTATCGCAACAGCCGCGATTCCTACACCCAGGCCTGGGACTACTGGCAGCACGACCGAAGCCAGGAAAACGGCCAGGTCACGCCGTTTGCGGCGCTGATCTACGACCTCAACGACCAGTGGTCCGTCTACACCAGCTACGCGGATATCTTCCAACCGCAGAGCACCTACACCGACGAGTCCGGCAGCCCGCTGCAACCCAAGACCGGGGCCAGTTACGAACTTGGCATCAAGGGTGAGTTGCTGGAAGGCCGCGTCAACACGGCTTTCAACCTCTTCCGCACGCTCGAAGAGCATCGCGCGGAAGCCAACTACGACACCACCTGCCTCGGCTCCTCCGACGGCTACTGCTACACCGACGTAGGCAAGGTTCGGGCGCAGGGCTTCGAGGCGGAAGTCAGTGGCGAGGTCATCGACCGGCTGCAATTGCTGGCCGGCTACACCTACACCCAGACCAAGTACCTCAACAGCGCTGAGGAGAATCCCCAGGAACCGACCTTCACCACCACCTATTTTCCGCGCCACCTGTTCCGTGCCTGGGCTGACTACCAACTGGCCGGAGAACTGGATCGCTGGAACGTGGGCGCGGGTGTGACGGCCCAGAGCGACGTCTCCGTGCGCAGTGGGAGCGTCACGTCGGTGCAGTCGGACTACGCCATCTGGAATGGCCGCCTGGGCTATCGCATCGACGACCACTGGAGCGTCGCGCTCAACGGCAACAACCTGTTCGACAAGAAGTACTACCAGAGCGTTGGGGCCGTTTCCTGGGGCAACTTCTACGGCGAACCGCGCAACTTCATGGTCACCCTGCAGGGCGCCTTCTGACACGGTGTCCGAGCCACTGTTCTGTGTGGTGTTGACCTCAACCTAAGTTGAGGTCCTAGAGTCCGTCAGGGCCTGCCTGCCGCCGCTGCTATCGGGGCGGCGGGCCGGCGCACTCGGAACATGACCGCACAAGGACCCGGTATGGACACCCACGCTTCACTGATGACGTTCCAGGCTACCTGCTGCCTGGGGTTCAGCCTCTGGCTGAGCATCGCGCTGATCAACAACCTGCATGCCTTCAACAGTTCGGTCGCGGCGGTCGGCGCGACCATGGCGATGACGCCGCTGCGCCAGCCACCCTCCATCGACTTCCCCTTGCTCGCGCGCACACTGTCCTCGCCGGCCCTGCATCGCCTGGCACTCATCGTTGTCGTCCTGCTGCAAGCCCTCGCGGTACTCGCAGCCTGGACCGGCTGCTACACGCTCCTGCTGGGTAGTGGTCTCGAATCGGCCCGCACCTGGCTGAACCTCGCCCTGTGCGCGGCACTGGCCTTCCTCTTCGCCATGCTGCTGGGCGGGCTCTGGTTCGGTTACTGGATCCGCCAGGAAGGGCTGCAACTGACGCACCTGGTGCTGGTCGTCTGGGTGCTGCTGAACTTCCTCGTTCTCAACCTTCGCTGGAGTTGACGAGCGATGGGCACAGGAAGAGCGCCAATGAAAATGCTGATCGTCGGAGCGGGCCGGGGGCTGGGGCGCGCCCTGCTCGAAGGGCTCGGCCGGCCGGGGGACTCGCTGATCGGTGTATCGCGCCGGCGGCCTGATGCCCCGGTGCTGGCGCCGGGCATCGACCTGCAGTGGATCGAAGCGGACCTCGCTCGGCCCGCAGAAGCGGTGACACAGATTGAGGCGCGAACGCCGGCCGAGCTCGACGTCCTGATCTGCAACGTCGGCATCTGGGAGGAGCATGCCTTCAGCGAGCAGTACGCGTTTCTGGATGACAGCGACGCAGCCATCGGCACGCTGGTCGACGTCAACATCACCGCCACCTTGCTGTTGCTCAAACGTCTGGTGCCGCGGCTGCTCGGCTCCGCACGGCCACAGCTG
>CBIGPF010000164.1:0-13777 GCA_966191535.1 uncultured Pseudomonas sp.
CGAGGATGACCAGCTGCGGCTGCTCTTTGTCGACAATGGCTTTCAGCGCCTTGGCCACCGCGAGCGAATTCAGCTCGTCATTGCTCTCGACCAGCACCGCACGATCGGCGCCGAGAGCCAGCGCGGTACGCAGTTGCTCCTGCGCGCCATTCGGGCCGACCGAGACCACCACGATCTCGCTGGCGACGCCCTTCTCTTTCAGGCGTACGGCCTCTTCCACGGCGATTTCGCAGAAGGGGTTCATGGACATTTTGACGTTGGCGAGATCGACGCCGGAATGGTCCGCCTTGACGCGGACCTTGACGTTGTAATCGACCACGCGCTTGACGGCTACGAGGACTTTCATCGGGGACTCCTGGAAAAAAACCGGGCCTTGCGGCCCGGAACAAGGGGTGACTCTGTGCAGGTTCGGTCCGCCCTGCGCTCGGCGGCTGCCTGTAGGACCGAGGGGGACGCCTGGTCCTTGCTCGCGAACAGTGTCAGGCAACGTCCATCAGTCGACTGAAGGCCTGAAGATGATGGTCGTCGTCGCCGAACTGGTGGCTGATCATCACCAGGTGCTTGGCGTAATGCGAACCCAGGTATTCGTCGGTGAGGCCGATGCCGCCGTGCAGTTGGATGCACTGCTCGGAGATCAGGCGGCCGGCGCGGACAGTGATGTACTTGGCGGCTGCCAGGGCACGGCTGCGCTCGGCGCTGTCGGGCTGGTCGGCGACGCAGGCGGCGAGGATCGCCATGCTGCTGGCCTGGTCGAGCTCGGCGCGCATGTCCACCATGCGGTGCTGCAGTACCTGGAAGGAACCGATGGCGACGCCGAACTGCTTGCGGGTCTTCAGGTAGTCCAGGGTCAGCTCGCAGGTGGCTTCCATGGCACCGACCGCCTCGGCGCACTGCGCGGCGATGGCACGGCCCTGCTGGTAGCGCAGCGCGTCGAAGGCCGCTCCCGGTTCACCCAGCACCTTGTCAGCCGCCACGAAGGCACCGTCGAGGTACAGCTCGCAGGCCTTGAGGCCGTTGGCGGTCGGATAGACTCGGCGCTTCACGCCGGCTTCCGCCGGGTCGAGGAAGAACAGGCCAATGCCCTGCTCGTCCTGTTCGCCGCCGGCCACGCGGGCCGAGACCAGGATCAGGCCGGCGCTGTGCCCGCCGATCACCGCAGCCTTGCGTCCGGTCAGACGCCAGCCGCCGTTCACCGGCTCGGCGCGGGTGGCCACGCTGTTCAGCTCGTAGTGGCTCTGCGGTTCCTCGAAGGCCGCCGCCAGTTGCAGCTCGCCACTGGCCACGCGGGTCAGCAGCTGGTCCTTCTGCGCATCGCTGCCCAGCTGGGCCAGCAGGCCGCCGGCGAACACCACCGACTGCAGGTAAGGCTCCAGGCACAAGCCGCGGCCCAGCTCGGTGTGCACCAGCATGCTGTCCACGCCGCCGCCGAAGCCGCCGTAGGCTTCGGGCAGGGACACGCCGGTCAGGCCCAGCTCGCCGAGCTGACGCCAGAAGTCGGCGCTGTAGCCCGGTTCGCTGCGGCGATAGGCCTCGCGCTGTTCGAAACCGTAGGCGTCACGTACCAGACGCGCCGCCGTGTCTTGCAGCATCTGCTGCTCTTCAGTGAGTTTGAAGTCCATGGTCGGCTGCCTCTCAGAGTCCGAGGTTCACTTTGGAAACGATGTTCTTCTGGATTTCGTTGGAGCCGCCGTAGATCGAGAGCTTGCGCATGATGAAGTACTGGCTGGCGGCGGTGGCGCTGTAGTCGGTGTGCAGCAGGTCGCCCGAACTGGTTTCCATTTCCTCCTCGAGGAACGGCAGCGCATAGGGGCCGACGGCCTTGCGCAGCAGGTGGGTGATCGCCTGGCGGATCTCAGTGCCGCGCACCTTGAGGATCGAGCTTTCCGCACCGCTGCCGGCGCCTTCGCGGGCGGCGGCGAGGATGCGCAGGTTGCTCATCTCGGCGGCCATCAGCTGCATTTCCAGCTCGGCGATCTGCGCGCGGAACAGCGGATCCTCGATCAGCGGCTTGCCGCCCTTGCATTCGCGCGCCGCGATGCCCTTGAGCTGGCGCAGCAGCTGCTTGGAAAAGCCGATGCCGGCAAGGCCGGTGCGCTCATGGGTGAGCAGGTACTTGGCGCAGGTCCAGCCGTCGTTCTCCTGGCCCACCAGGTTGGCCACCGGCACCTTCACGTTGTCGAAGAAGACCTCGTTGACCTCGTGCTCGCCGTCCAGAGTGATGATCGGTCGCACGGTGATGCCGGGGGATTTCATGTCGATCAGCAGGAAGCTGATGCCGCGCTGGGCCTTGGCCTGCGGGTCGGTGCGCACCAGGCAGAAGATCCAGTCGGCGTGCTGGCCCATGGTGGTCCAGGTCTTCTGGCCGTTGACGATGTAGTGCTCGCCCTCGCGCACGGCGCGGGTCTTCAGGCTGGCAAGGTCGGAACCGGAGCCCGGCTCGGAATAGCCCTGGGCCCACCAGTCGGTCATGTCGAGGATGCGCGGCAGGAAGTACGCTTTCTGCTCCTCGGTGCCGAAGTTGATGATCACCGGGCCGACCATCACCGCGCCGAACGGCAGCACGCGCGGTGCGCCGAAGATCGCGCACTCTTCCTCGAAGATGTACTTCTGCACCACGCTCCAGCCCGTGCCGCCGTGCTCCACCGGCCAGAGGGAGGCGTGCCAGCCGCGATCGTTCAGGGTGCGCATCCAGAAGACGTTGTCTTCCTTGCTCAGGCGCTTGCCGAGTTTGACCTGGGTGGCCAGCTCGGCCGGCAGCTGGTCTCGCAGGAAGGCCCGCACTTCCTCGCGGAAGGCCAGCTCTTCGGGCGTGTAGTGGATATCCATCGAGGTGTTCCTCAGACCTGTTGTTCTTGTGCGCCGCGCAGGGCGACGGGTTGGGTGCTGCGGTCGAGTATCGGGATGCGGCGCGGGGCTGGCTGTAGTTCGTTCGGACCAATTTCGGAGGGAGTTCTACGTTCGTCCGGTAAGCAGAAAGCCCGCGCAGCATGGGTCGGGCGGGCTTTCGAACTTGTTCTTCGTAGGATCGAAGGGGACGCCTGGTTCTTGCTCGCGAACAGGAGTAACCGACCGTACCAACGCCTCCGGGATATCGGGTTCGCGAGCAAGCTCGCTCCTGCACGTTTGACCAACATCGGCGCGGGACTAGAGCGCCGCCTCACTCCCCAGGAACGCCGTGACCTGGCTCGACAGCGTCCCGCCATTGCCATGCAGCAGCGCGATATCGGCCTTCTTCAACTGCCGTGCGCCGGCCTGGCCGCGAATCTGCGTCACCGCTTCGAGGATCAGGAACATCCCGTACATCCCCGGATGCACACACGAGAGGCCGCCACCATTGGTGTTCACCGCCAGCTCGCCGCCGGAGGCAATGCGTCCGCCCTGGACGAAACGCCCGCCCTCGCCCTTCGGGCAGAAGCCGAGGTCTTCGAGGAACAGGATCGTATTGATGGTGAAGGCGTCGTAGAGCATCACCAGGTCGATGTCGGCGTGGCTCACGCCGGCCATCTGCATGGCGCGCGGGCCGCTTTCCGAGGCGGCGGTGACGGTCAGGTCGGGCATGCACACCACTGAGCGATGCCACTGCGCACCACCAGCGCCGAGGAAGTACGCCGGCTTGTTCGGCAGGTCGCGGGCGCGGTCGGCGCGGACCATGATGCAGGCGCCGGCGCCATCGGTGACCAGGCAACAGTCGGCAGCGCTCAGTGGGTCGCTGACCATTCGCGCGCCCAGCACGTCGCCCATGCTCAGCGGGCCACGGGCAAAGGCTTCCGGGTTGAGGTTGGCCCAGCCGCGCGCCGCCAGCGCCACTTCCGCCAGTTGCTCGCGGGTGGTGCCGTACTGGTGCATGTGCCGGCTCGCCGCCAGCGCGTAGGAGGTGATCGGGTGGCGCGGCTTGTAGGCCGTCTCATGCCACTGCGGCTCGCTCATCGACACCAGCTTGCCGCCGGCGGTGCGCTGGTTGGAGCCGTAGCAGATCAGCGCCACGTCGCACAGGCCGGCCTGCAGTGCCAGGGTGGCCTGCAGCAGGTGCCATTCGAAGCTCGAACCGCCGACGTTGGTGCCGTCGACGAACTTCGGCTTGATGCCGAGGTACTCGCACACCGACAGCGTCGGGAAGGCATGGGAACTGGTAGCGGAGAACACCGCATCGACATCGGAGAGTTTCAGTCCGGCATCGGTGATGGCCTTCAGCGACGCCTGGCCGAGCAGCTCCATGGCGCTGAAGCCGTGGGCTTCGCCGATTCCGGCGCTGCCGATGCCAACGATGGCGGTCTTGCCGCGAAGGGACGCATTCATGCCTGCACCTCATCGATCACGTCGAACACCACGAGCGCTTGCCCGTCTTCCTCGATCACCCGGGCCTTCACGCGGCTGCCAATGGGCGCGGTTTCCTGGCCTTCGATCCGCGACATCAAGCGCACGCCTTCGTCGAGATCGATCAGCGCCACGTTGTGGCTGGCATTGCGCGAACGGTTCACGGTGATGGCGTAGATGCGTCCGGTACCGGAGGCCGCGACCCATTCCAGGTCGGTCTCGCCACTGCCAGGGACCGCCACGCGCGGGTAGAACACGTGGCGGCCAGTGGCGGTGCTGCGCTGGATCATAAAACGGCCCTGCTGGAGGAACCGCTGGTACTGCACCTCCGGCCCGACGGGCGCGGCGGCTGGGAGATTCTCGGCCATGGCTGGCTCCTGGTTCATTGCGTCCGGCCGTGCAGGCTGCGCGTGTTGTTGATGAAGGTGCCCTTGCCGCGCGCCACCAGCTTGTCGCCGTCGAGCAGGTCGCAGCTGGCCACGCTGATGCTGCGGCCGAGCTTGTGGATCTGCACCCGGACTTCGATCCAGCGCCCCGGCAACGCCGGGCTCAGGTAGTCCATGTCCAGGTTGATGGTGGCCGGTGGCAATTCCGTACCGGCGGTCAGCTTGATCGCCGTGCCGAAGCCGGTATCGGCCAGGGTGGCGAGAAATCCGCCGTGGGCGATGCCCAGCGGGTTCAGATGCTCCTCGAGGATGCGTGCGGCCACCACGCGGCGCTCCAGGTTCACGTACACGCCCCGGCAGTTGTTGACGAAGCCGGGCCGCGACATGGGCTGGAAGCCGGCGGGCATCGCGGCCTCCTCTTCGATGAAATCGCCGGCGTTCATGCTTCGCTCCCCGCGTAGCGCTGTGCCCGCTGCAGGCTGGCCCGGCAGTCGCGGACCATGCGCTCGAGCAGCTCGGCGCAGCTGGGAATGTCGTCGATCAGGCCGACGCACTGCCCGGCGGTGACGATGCCGTCGTCCGCCGCGCCGCTCTCCAGCGCCGCACGGCCACGGGCGCCGGCCACCAGGTGGCGGATGTCCTCGAATTGCGCGTCGCCGCGTTTCTCGATGCTCACTACTTCCTCGGAAATCGGGTTGCGCAGCACCCGCGCGGTGTTGTGCAGGGTGCGGAAGATCAGCCGGGTGTCGCGCTCCGTGGCGCCCACCAGCGCGCGTTTGATGTTCTCGTGGATCGGCGCCTCCCGGGTGGCGCAGAAGCGCGTGCCCATGTTCACTCCTTCGGCGCCCAGGGCCAGGGCGGCGGCCATGCCCTCGCCATCGGCGATGCCGCCGGACGCGATCACCGGCACCTGCAGGCGGCGCGCCGCCAGCGGGATCAATACCAGGCCGGACACGTCGTCCTCGCCCGGATGCCCGGCACACTCGAAACCGTCGATGGACACGGCGTCAACGCCCAGGCTCTGTGCCTTGAGTGCATGGCGCACGGCGACGCACTTGTGGATCACGGTCATCCCGGCGGCCTTGGCGCGGGCGATGAATTCGCCGGGGTTGTTGCCGGCGGTTTCCAGCACCTTCACGCCGCTGGCGATGATCACGTCCAGGTAGCGCTCGTAGGGCGGCGGGTTGATCGACGGCAGCAGCGTCAGATTCACGCCGAAGGGCTTGTCGGTGAGGGTTCGGCAGCGCTCGATTTCCTCACCCAGCGCCTCCGGGGTCGGCTGCGTCAGCGCGGTGAGGATGCCCAGCCCGCCGGCATTGGAAACGGCGGCGGCCATCTCGGCGCGGCCGACCCACATCATGCCGCCCTGGATGATCGGGTAGCGGATGCCGAGCAGTTCGGTAATGCGTGTCTTCATGGGGTTTCTCCGCGTTTCACTGGTCGAAGACGATGACCGAGCGCGCCAGTTCTCCCCGGCGCAGCTCGTCGAAGCCCTGGTTGATCTGGGCAAGATCGATGCGCTGGGAAATCAGCTCGTCGAGTTTCAGCCGGCCCTGCAGGTAGAAGTCCACCAGCCGCGGCAGGTCCACCGGGAAGCGGTTGGAGCCCATGAACGAGCCCTGGATGCGCCGCTCGGCGAGGAAGTCCAGCCCGCTCAGCTCCAGCTTCACGCCGGGCTTGATCATGCCGATGACGGTGGCGCTGCCGCCGCGCGCGAGCATGGCAAAGGCCTGCTCGGCGGTCTGTTTCAGGCCGATGCACTCGAAGGCGTGCTGCACGCCGCCACGGGTCAGCTCCAATACCTGCTGCACGGTGTCGCCGTCGGCGGCGTTGAGCACGTCGGTGGCACCGAAGGTCTTCGCCAGCGCGAGTTTCGAGTCGAGCCGGTCGATGGCGATGATCCGCCCTGCCCCGGCGAGCGCCGCGCCGTTGATGGTGGAAAGGCCGATGCCGCCGCAGCCGATCACCGCCACGGTCTCGCCCGGTCGTACCTGGGCGGTGTTGAACACCGCGCCGGTGCCGGTGATCACCGCGCAACCGAGTACGGCGGCGCGGTCCAGCGGCATGTCGCGGCGGATGGCGACGCAGGCGTTCTCGTGCACCAGCATCTGTTCGGCGAAGGCCGAGAGGTTCATGAACTGGTTCACCGGCTTGAGGCTGGTGACTTCGCTCAGGCGCGGTTCATCGTGCTTGCCGCGTTTGGTTTCCGGCGACACGCACAGCGACAGGTGCCCGGAAACGCAGTGCGGGCAATGCCCGCAGAAGGCCGAGAGGCAGGTGACGACGTGGTCGCCCGCCTTCACCGAGCGCACCTCGGAGCCCACCTGTTCGACGATGCCGGCCGCCTCGTGGCCGAGGATCACCGGCATCGGCCAGGGATAGGCACCTTCGATGAAATGCAGGTCGGAATGGCACAGACCCACGGCGCGGGTGCGGATCAGCACCTCGCGCGGACCGGGTTTGCCAATGGCGACGTCCTCGATCGACAGCGGCGTGCCCGGTTGGCGCAGTACAGCGGCTTTCATGGCGATTCCTCAGCGGGTGATCATCGCGGCGACGGCCTGGCGCAGCGGTTCGACGTAGGGTGGGCGCATCAGGTCCGGGCCGTCGGCCGGCTTGAACACCGCCTTGGCGTGGCTGAAGGCGCGGAAGCCGTCGCGGCCGTGGTACGAGCCCATGCCCGAAGGGCCGACGCCACCGAACGGCAGGCTCTCGACGCCAACGTGCTTGATCACGTCGTTGAGGGTCACCCCCCCGGAAGTGGTGCGGCGCAGCACCAGCGCCTGTTCCTCGGCATCGACGCCGAAGTAGTACAGGCCCAGCGGACGCGGGTGAGCGTTGATGTAGTCGATCACCTCGGCGATGTCCTTGTACGGCTTGATCGGCAGCAGCGGGCCGAAGATCTCGTCCTGCATCACCTTCAGCTCGTCACCGGGGTTGCGCAGCAGGGTCGGCGCGAGTTTGTGCCCGGTTTGCGCGGCGAAGTCCTCGCCGGCCGGGTTCAGCTCGATCAGCTCCACGCCTGCGGCGCGCGCCTCGTCCAGGTAGCCCTGCAGGCGCTGCTGGTGGCGGACGTTGATCACCGACGTGTAGTCGGGGTTGTCGCGCAGGCTCGGGTAGAAGCGCGCGATCACCTCGCGGGCGCTGGCGATGAAGTCGTCCAGCGACTCCTCGGGGACGAACACGTAGTCCGGCGCCAGGCAGATCTGCCCGGCGTTGTGCAGCTTGCCGGCGATGATCTTCTGCACCGCGGCCTGGAAGTCGGCCGAGCGGGAAATGATGGTCGGCGACTTGCCGCCCAGCTCCAGAGTCACCGGCACCAGGTTCTCGGCGGCGGCGCGCATCACCTGGCGGCCGATGCTGGTGGCGCCGGTGAACAGCAGGTGGTCGAAGGGCTGGGCGCAGAACGCCTGGCCGACGTCCGGGCCGCCGGTGATCACTGCGACTTCCTCTTCGGCGAACACCGAAGCGATCATCCGAGCGATCAGTGCCGAACTGTGCGGGGTGAATTCCGAGGGTTTGATGATCGCCCGGTTGCCGGCAGCCAGCACGCCGGCGAGGCCGGTGAAGACCATGTTCACCGGGAAGTTCCAGGGCGTGACGATGCCCACCACGCCCAGCGGCTGGTACTCGACCCAGGCTTCGCCGCGCTCGCAGTGGCGCGGCTCGGGCTGCATCCAGCCGAGCAGATGGGCCTTGGTCTGTTTCAGGCTCATCAGCGGCGAGAGGACCTCCACCACACGGGAGAAGTCGTCGCTGCGCTGGCCGAAATCGGCGCGCACCGCGGCGACGATCTCGTCCTGGTGATCGACCAGCAGGCCGATGGCGCGGTCGATCAGCTCGATACGCCGCTCGGCGCTCATCGGTTCACTGGACAGGTGCGCGGCGCGCTGGCGGTCGAGCACGGCGCGGATGGCAGTGCCGGGGCTGGTCTGGGTCATGGCGGGTCTCTGTCTCGTTATGGTTGTCGTTCAGTCGTCGCGGCGCGACGGCCACTGGTATTGCGGGGCTTCCTTGCGCAGGAAGCGCGCGGAGGCTTCCTTCACGTAGCCGGACGTGAGCGCCACGGCCTGGGCGGCGGCTTCGGCATCGAGCTGGGTGGCCAGGTCGTTCTCGAAGCTGCGGGCCAGCAGGCGCTTGCTCATGGCGAAGGCCGGCGGCGACATCCGGGTCAGCGCACAGGCCAGCTCCTCGGCGCGTTCAACGGCGCGCGAGCCTTCGTGGGTTTCCAGGGCGATGCCCAGCTGTACGGCTTCGGTGGCGCCGATCTCGCGGGCGGAATAGATGATCTCGCGGGCGCGCTGCATGCCGACCAGGCGCGGCAACAGCCAGGAGGCGGCCAGGTCGGGCACCAGGCCGATGCGGGCGAAGGCCATGCAGAAGCGCGCACGCCCGCTGGCGATGACGAAATCGGCAGCCAGCGCGAGACTGAAGCCGGCGCCGTAGGCCACGCCGTCCACCAATGCGACCACCGGGCGATCGAAGTCGGCCAGGGCGGCGAGCAGGCGGTTGGTCTCCGCCATGCGCATGCGTACCGCGCCGGCTTCGGGCGTGCCGCCCATGCTGCCGACGTCGCCGCCGGAGCAGAACGCTCCGCCAGCGCCGGACAGCAACAGTGCGCGCACCTCCGGGTTGCGGCGCAGGGCGGTGAGCGCGTCGATCAGTTCGGCGACCATCTCCGTGGACAGAGCGTTCTTGCGTTCCGGATTGGCCAGCGTCAGGCGCGCCAGTCCGTCTTCGATGCTGAGTTCGATGCTCGACATGCGTACCTCGCGGCAGGCATCCCGGCGGGAATGGCCGGCCCGCACGCGGCGGCCCGGCCCACCCGCATCACAGGGTGCGGGCGATGATTTCCTTCATGATTTCGTTGGAGCCGCCGAAGATGCGGCCCACCCGGGCGTTGGCGTACATCCGCGCGATGGGGTACTCGAGCATGTAGCCGTAGCCGCCGTGCAGCTGCAGGCACTCGTCGATCACCTTGCAGTTCTGCTCGGTGCTCCACCACTTGGCAATCGCCGCGGTCTCGCCGGACAGCTCGCCCTTGAGCACCTTGACCATGCAGTCGTCGACGAAGGCGCGGGCGATGACGGCAGTGCTCTGGCACTCGGCGAGCTTGAAACGGGTGTTCTGCAGGTCCAGCAGGGTCTGCCCGAACACCTTGCGGCTGCGCACGTATTCGACGGTTTCGGCCACCGCGCGCTCCATGGTGGCCAGGGCGCCGAGGGCGATGATCATGCGTTCCTGGGGCAATTGCTGCATCAGCTGGATGAAGCCCTTGCCCTCCTCCGGGCCCAGCAGGTTGCTGGCCGGCACGCGCACGTCGTCGAAGAACAGCTCGGTGGTGTCCTGGCCCTTCTGGCCGATCTTCTCGAGGATGCGGCCACGGCGGAAGCCTGGCAGGTCCTTGGTTTCGACCACCACGATCGAGGTGCCCTTGGCGCCTTTCTCCGGGTCGGTCTTGGCCACCACCAGGATGATGTCGGCGTGGTAGCCGTTGGTGATGAAGGTCTTCGAGCCGTTGATCACGTACTCGTCGCCGTCTCGCACGGCGCGGGTCTTGATTGCCTGCAGGTCGGAACCGGCGCCCGGCTCGGACATGGCGATGGCGCCCACCAGCTCGCCGCGGGCCATCTTCGGCAGCCAGTCGAGCTTCTGCTCTTCGCTGGCGTAGCGCAGCAGGTAGTGAGCGACGATGCCGCTGTGCACGTTGGTGCCCAGGCTGGAGCACATCGCCCGGCTCTGCTCCAGGGTGACGATGGCGTCGTGGGCGAAGGTGCCGCCACCGCCGCCGTACTGTTCGGGGATGCTCGGCAGCAGCATGCCGAACTCGCCGGCCTTCAGCCACATGTCGCGGTCGATGTACTGCTGCTTCCACCAGCGCTCTTCATGAGGCACCAGTTCGTTGGCGATGAAGCGGCGGATGGAGTCCTGGAAGATCACCAGGTCGTCGGTGATCCACGGCGATTGAGTGGCGCTCATGGCGGCTCCTCGGCAGACGATTCGGGAACGATTCGTATAAGAAGGCCGGCCGCACGGGGCGGCCGGCAAAGGGACGGTCAGGGACGACCGCCGCCGACAATCAGCACCTGGCCGGAGACGTAGTTCGATTCCGGGATGCAGAACAGGTACACGCCACCGGCGGCCTCTTCCGGGGTGCCGGCGCGGCCCATGGGGATCAGCGAGGCGGCGTTCTTCGCCATCTGTTCGCTGATGCCGACCTTCAGCTCGCGGCCGCCGACGTTGATGGTGGCGCCCTCGCCCGCTGCGGCGGAGGTCAGGCGGGTCTCGATCAGGCCGAAGGCGACGCTGTTGACGCACACCTTGTAGCGGCCCCACTCCTTGGCCAGGGCCTTGGTCAGGCCGTTGATCGCGGACTTGGCGGCCGAGTAGTTGGCCTGGCCGGGGTTGCCCATCACGCCGGAGACGGACGAGATGTTGACCACCTTGCGGAACACCTCGCGACCTTCCTCGGCTTCCTTCTTGGCGGCTTCGCGGAAGTGCCCGGAAGCGGCACGGAGGATGCGGAACGGCGCGGAGACGTGGACTTCCATGATGTCGTCCCACTGCTGGTCGGTCATCTTCTGGATCACGTTGTCCCAGGTGTAGCCGGCGTTGTTGACGATGATGTCGAGGCCGCCGAAGGACTCCAGCGCGGTCTTCACGAAACGCTCGCCGAAGTCCTTGTCGGTGACGCTGCCGACACAGGCGACGGCGCGGCCGCCTTCGGCGACGATCTGTGCAACCACCTCTTCGGCCGGCGCGGCGTCGAGGTCGTTGACTACCACGGCAGCGCCGTCGCGGTGCAGCTTGAGGGCGATTTCACGGCCGATGCCACGGCCGGAACCGGAAACGATGGCGACCTGGCCTGCGAGTTTGTTGTTCATTGTTGTTCTCCTGTTTCAGGCGTCCAGGGCCACGACGGCTTCACCGGACAGTTTGATTTCACCCGCCTGGTTGCGGGTGGTGATTTCCAGTCGCAGGGTGCCGGCGGCCTCGTCCTTCTCCAGCACGCGGCCGGAACAGGTGATGGCGTCGCCCAACTGGGTGATCGCGGCGAAGCGCACCGAGTAGCTGCGCAGACGCTCCTGCGGCGCCCAGTTGGTCAGCAGCCGGCCGAGGTAGGCCATGGACAGCATTCCGTGGGCGAACACGTCGGGCATGCCGGCCTTCTTCGCGAAGTCGATGTCGACGTGGATCGGGTTGTGGTCCCCCGAGGCGCCGCAGTACAGCGCCAGGGTCGTGCGGTTTACCGGGTCGGTGGTGAAGCTCGGCAGTTCGTCGCCGACGGCGATTGCATTCAGGTTCACGTTCGGCTCCTTATCCGTTGCGTACGACGAGGCTGTTGCGCAGTTCCGCCACCAGCTCGCCAGCGGCGTTGCTGACGCGGGTCTCGCGCACCACGAACTCCAGGGCGCCGCCCTTCTTGTCGTAGATGTCGACGATCTTCGTCTCGAAGCTCAGGCGCTCGCCGGCGTAGGCCATGCGGTGGTAGGTGAAGCCCTGCTCGGCGTGCAGGATGCGGCCGAGGTCGATGTTCAGGCGCTTGAGCACCGAACCCGAGCCGCCGGCTTCCATGTCCAGGCAGAAGAGGAAGGTCGGCGGCACCGGCAGGCCGGGGTAGCCGGCATCACGGGCGGCGGTCTCGTCGCTGTAGCGCGGGTCGGCCTGGCCGGTGGCCTTGGCGAAGAAACGCAGGCGCCCCGCCTCGACCAGTTGCGTGTGGCTGGAGACCACCGCGCCGATATGGCTCTTGTCGATCATGCTCGCGGCTCCCGGATCACTGGCGCTGGAACAGGGTGACGACGCAGGCGCCGCCCAGGCCCAGGTTGTGCTGCAGGGCGAAGCGCGCGCCTTCCACCTGGGTGGCGTCGGCGCTGCCGCGCAGCTGGCGGGTCAGCTCGAAGCACTGGGCCAGGCCGGTGGCGCCCAGCGGATGGCCCTTGGAGAGCAGGCCGCCGGAGGGGTTGGTGACGATGCGGCCGCCGTAGGTGTTGTCGCCGTCGAGGATGAATTTCTCGGCGGTGCCTTCCGGGGTCAGCATCAGGCCTTCGTAGGTGATCAGCTCGTTGGCGGTGAAGCAGTCGTGCAGCTCCACGACCTGGATGTCCTGCGGGCCGACGCCGGCCTTCTCGTACACGATGGTGGCGGCGTTGCGGGTCATGTCGTAGCCGACGACCTTGCGCATGTCGCCTTCGTCGAAGGTGCTGTTGCGGTCGGTGGTCATGGCCTGGGCGGCGATCACCACGTCGGTGCGCAGGCCGTGCTTCTTCGCGAAGGCCTCGGTGCAGACGATGGCGGCGGCCGCGCCACAGGTCGGCGGGCAGCACTGCAGGCGGGTCAGCGGGTCGAAGATCATCGGCGAAGCTATCACTTCATCGACGCTGACCACGTTGCGGAAAACCGCCAGCGGGTTGCGCGCAGCGTGCTGGCTGGCCTTGACGCGGATGCGGGCGAAGACTTCGCGGCTGATGCCGTATTCCTTCATGTAGGCGCGGCCGGCGCCGCCGAAGAACTGCGCGGCGCGCGGAGCGGCTTCGTCGAAGCCCTGCACCTGGGTCATGGTCTTGGCGAAACGGTCCATCGGGCCGGTGCGGTCGGTGTAGGCACCCTTCAGCGCGCCGGGGACCATCTGCTCGAAGCCCAGGGCGATGGCGCATTCCACGGCGCCGCTTTCCACGGCCTGGCGCGCCAGGAACAGCGCGGTGGAGCCGGTGGCGCAGTTGTTGTTGACGTTGACCACCGGGATGCCGGTCAGGCCGACGCCGTAGACCGCGGCCTGGCCGCAGGTGGAGTCACCGTAGACGTAACCCACGTAGGCCTGCTGCACCAGCGCATAGTCGATGCCGGCATCGGCCAGCGCGGCCTTCGCCGCATTGGCACCCATGATGTGGTACTCGTCGCTCTGGCCCGGCTTGGTGAAGGGGATCATGCCGACCCCGGCCACCACTACTTTATTGCTCATGTGTTTCTCCTTGGGGATGGGCGTGTCGCGGGGCGGCCGGGTGAGGGGCGGGGGGTGGGTGTTGAGTGGGGTGGGGGGGGGGGGGGGGGGGGGCGGGCGTGGGGTGCCGGCGGGG
>CBIGPF010000165.1:0-13740 GCA_966191535.1 uncultured Pseudomonas sp.
GGGCTGAGCGGGGAGTGCCGGCTGAGCCGGGAGAGCGGGTTGGGCGGGCAAGGCCGGTTGCGCTGGCGAGGCGGGCTGAGCCGGAATGGCCGGATGAGCCGGAGGCGCGGGTTGGGCCGGGAGTGCGGGCTGCGCCGGAGCGGCCGTCCGGAAGTGGCCTTCGGCGCTACCAAGTTCGCCCTCAGTGGCATGGCTGACGCGCTGCGCGAAAGCTTCCGCGACCAGCGCCTGGCGGTGACGGTGCTGCAACTGGGCAACCTGAATACCGATGACCCGCTCGCCACGCCGCTGGCGGAGGCCGCCGTGCGTGGGGAAGGGCAACTGATCCCTGTGCACGATGTGGTCACCCTGGTCGATGCGCTGCTGTGCCTGTCCGGCGCCTCGTTCGTGCGCGAGCTGACGTTACCGGCCATCGGCGACCAGCGTTTCTGACCTTGATGGCGGAGTCCGGGGCGCGAACCGTGCCGCTCCGGACTCGCGGCCCGGGTTGATCTTCTCCTTCATACATTTGTACAGCGCTGCCTCTTCCGGCTTGGATTTCGACGGTGTTCAGCCTGGCTGGGCGCCCCTAATCTCGGGGCAGGCGGCGTTGATGACTAATAATAAAAGGAGACAACCTGTGCCTATACAGACTGAGCACGACCCGCGCTTGAAGCGTGCCCTCAAGACGCGACACATCAGCATGCTGGCCCTGGGCGGCGTCATCGGCGCAGGGCTGTTCGTCGGCTCCAGCGCGGTGATCGCCTCCACCGGGCCGGGTGCCTTCATCACCTACGCCATCACCGGCATCATCGTCGCGCTGGTGATGCGCATGCTCGGCGAAATGGCGGCCGCGCATCCTGCCAAGGGCTCCTTCGTCGACTACGCGCGCATGGCCTTCGGCCGCCCGGCCGGCTACATGACCGGATGGCTGTACTGGTACTTCTGGGTGATCGTGGTCGGCTTCGAGGCCGTGGTCGGCGGGCAGATCATCAACGGCTGGTTCCCCGACCTGCCGGTCTGGGTCATCGCCCTCGGGCTGATGGTCGGCATGACGCTGCTGAACCTGATGTCCGTGCATTCCTTTGGCGAGGCCGAATACTGGTTCGCCGGGGTCAAGGTCGCGGCCATCATCGTCTTCCTGATCATCGCCGGCGCCTATGCATTCCACCTCTGGCCGAACTCCACCGCCAGCTTCGCCAACCTCACCGAGCACGGCGGCTTCCTGCCCCACGGCGTGTCCTCGCTGTTCACCGGCGTGGTGGTGGTGATCTTCTCCATGACCGGCGTGGAAGTCGCGACACTGGCCGCCGCCGAGTCCGAAGACCCGTCGCGCAACATCCGCAAGGCGGTGAATACGGTGATGCTGCGTATCCTGGTGTTCTTCGTGCTGGCGACCTTCTTCATCGTGGTGGCGCAACCCTGGACCGAGATCAAGGCCGGCAAGTCGCCGTTCGTGGCGACCCTGGAGCACATCGGTATTCCTGGCGCTGGCCACATGCTCACCGCGGTGATCCTGGTGGCGGTGCTGTCGGTCCTCAACGCCGGGCTCTACACGTCCTCGCGCCTGCTCTACGTGCTGGCCTCCAACGACGAAGCACCGCGCTGGATCGCCGGTGTGAGCCGCAAGGGTGTGCCGGTACGCGGCGTCATCGCCTCGACCATCGTCGGCTATGGCTGCGTGGTGATCGCGGCGCTCTGGCCGGACACCGTGTTCCAGTTCCTGATCAACTCCTCCGGCACCGTGTTCCTCTTCGTCTACCTGGTGATCTGCCTGTCGCAGCTGAAGCTGCGCCGTCGCTGGGTGGCCGAGGGCAACCTGAAGTTCGCCATGTGGGGCCACCCCTGGCTGCCGCTGCTGGTGACCGCCTCGATCATCGCGGTGCTGGTGAGCATGGCCTTCGATCCGGGCATGCAGATCAGCCTGTTGCAGTGCCTGATCGCCATCGCCGCGATCGCCGCTTCCTATGTGCTGGTGCGCATGTCCCGCGCCCGCCAGCAGGGCGGGGCGGCCCCGGCGCGCAGCGCCACATAGGCCTGCGCACAACGCCTCGTAACCCTCATTCGCCGCCGACTCATCCCTGATCCATGGTCGTCAATTGGAAGCCAACCCCATGACCGCAAGATTCGATCTGACCCAGCTACCCAACAAGCCACTCTGGTTCGAGCAGGGCCCGTCCCGCGCGCCGCTGGAAGGCACCACGGACGCCGATGTCGTCATCGTCGGCGCCGGCTACACCGGCCTGTGGACCGCCTACTACCTGCTCAAGAGCGACCCTTCGCTGCGCGTGGTGCTGCTGGACAAGCGCGAGGTCGGTTTCGGCGCGTCCGGGCGCAACGGCGGCTGGGCCTCGGCGATCTTCCCAATCTCCCTGGACCGTGTCGCCCAGCTGTACTCCCACGACGCCGCCCTGCAGCTACAGGCGGCCATGAACGAGACGGTGGAGGAGATCGGCCGCGTCCTGGCGCTGGAAGGCGTCGAAGCGGACTACGCCAAGCAGGGCTTCCTCTCCCTGGCCCGCAGCGAGCCGCAACTGGCCCGTGCGCGGGCCGCGGTGGAAGGCTCCGCGCGCTTCGGCCTGCCGAACCAGTGGCAGCTGCTCAGCGGCACCCAGGCCGCGGCTCGGGTCGGTGCCGAAGGCACGCTGGGCGGGCTCTACACCGAGCATTGCGCGTTGATCCATCCCGGCAAGCTGGTACGTGGCCTGGCCCGGCTGGTGGAGACCCTGGGCGCGACCATCCACGAGCACTCCGCCGTCACCGAGATGGCGCAGGGCGTGGTGCGCACTGCGCGCGGTTCGGTCAAGGCCGGCTTCACGGTGCGTGCCACCGAGGCCTTCACTTCGCAGCAGTCGGGCTTTTCACGCTTCGTCATCCCGCTGTACTCGCTGGTACTGGCCACCGAGCCGCTGCCTGTCGAGCTGCGTCGCCAGCTGAGCCTCGATCACCGCCTGGCCTTCAACGACATGCGTCACCTGCGCGTCTACGGCCAGGTGACGGCCGAGGGCCGGCTGGTCTTCGGCGGTCGCGGTGCACCGTATCGCTGGGGTTCGCGGATCACCGAGGACGCCGACCTGGTGGACAGCATCCACGGCAAGATCCACCAGACGATGCTGGAGTTCTTCCCCGCGCTGGGCGACGCACGCATCACCCATCGCTGGGGTGGCGCGCTGGGTGTGTCGCGCGACTGGTGCCCGACCGTGAGCATCGACCGTGCCAACCGCATCGCCTGGGCTGGCAACTACGTGGGCGACGGCGTGGCCACCAGCAACCTGGCCGGTCGCATCCTGCGCAACCTGATCCAGGGCCGGGACGAGGCGATCAACAGCTTGCCCCTGGTCAATCACCGCTCCCCGTCCTGGGAGCCCGAGCCGCTGCGCTGGCTGGGTGTGAACAGCGGGCTCGCCGCCGCCTCGCTGAGTGACATCGAAGAGCGCGTCACCCATCGACCATCCCGTACCGCGATGCTGCTGGAAAAGCTCACCGGTGCGCACTGACAGGAGTATGCCGTGACCACTTTCACGATCCTCAAATCCGCTGCCCTGCAAACACTGCCGCTGGTCAAGGCCGGCCAGCGCGCCGGCGCCGACCGGGGCGATCCGCAGATCGCCATCCAGCAACTGGCGCCCGAGGCCACCGGCAATCTCGGCGTCTGGGAGTGCCAGCCCGGCGGCTGGCCGGTGGTGAACCGCCCGGACACCGAGTTCACCTACATCCTCTCCGGCCGCGCGCAGCTGACGGACGATGCCACCGGAGAAACAGTGGAGGTCACCGGCGGCGACCTGATCATCCTGCCGCCAGGCTGGACCGGGCGCTGGGACGTGCTGGAAACCGTACGCAAGGTCTACGCGATCTACTGATCGAGACCGCTTCACCGATGGCGGGGTCTCCCGCCGATGCAGACTTTCCGGGCGCTGTGCAGCGCCCCCTGAACGAGAACCCGCAATGACCAACAGCATCGTCAACTGGATCTCCGGCACCCGCGTGGAGTCCACCAGCGGCCAGCAACTGCCGGTCTACAATCCCGCGACCGGCGTCGTCACCGGCCAGGTGCAACTGGCCAGCCACGCCGACGTGGACGCCGCCGTCGCCTCCGCCAAGGCTGCCTTCCCGGCCTGGAGCAACCTGCCGCCGCTGCGCCGTGCGCGTATCCTCAACCGCTTCCTGGCGCTGCTCAACGAGCACCGTGACGACCTCGCCCGGTTGATCACCGCCGAGCACGGCAAGGTGTTCACCGACGCCCAGGGCGAAGTCACCCGCGGCATCGAGATCGTCGAGTTCGCCTGCGGCGCGCCACAGTTGCTGAAGACCGACTTCACCGACCAGGTCAGCACCAACATCGACAACTGGACCCTGCGCCAGGCGCTGGGCGTGGTGGCAGGCATCACCCCGTTCAACTTCCCGGTGATGGTGCCGATGTGGATGTTCCCCGTGGCCCTGGCCACCGGCAATACCTTCGTGCTCAAGCCGAGCCCCATCGATCCCAGCCCGAGCCTGTTCATCGCCGAGCTGCTCAAGCAGGCCGGCCTGCCCGATGGCGTGTTCAACGTGGTGCAGGGCGACAAGGAGGCGGTCAACGCGCTGCTGGAGCACCCGGACGTGCAGGCGGTTTCCTTCGTCGGCTCCACGCCGATTGCCAATCACATCTACGAGACTGGCGCGCGCCACGGCAAGCGCGTGCAGGCACTTGGCGGGGCGAAGAACCACCTGGTGGTGATGCCCGACGCGGACATCGACCAGGTCGTCGACGCGCTGATCGGCGCCGCCTACGGCTCGGCCGGCGAGCGCTGCATGGCGATCAGCGTGGCCGTGTTCGTCGGCGACGAGACCGCCGAGAAGGTGATGCCGAAACTGATCGAGCGCACCCGCAGCCTGAAGGTGCTCAACGGCACCCATCTCGAGGCCGAGATGGGCCCCATCGTCACCCGCGCCGCGCTGGAGCGCATCACCGGCTACATCGAGCAGGGCGTGAAAGAGGGCGCCACGCTGCGGGTGGACGGTCGCGGCTTCAACGGCGAAGTGGCCGGCGAGGGTTGCGGCGACGGCTTCTGGCTGGGCGGCACGCTGTTCGACAATGTCACCCCGGACATGCGCATCTACAAGGAGGAAATCTTCGGCCCGGTGCTGGCGTGCATCCGCGTGAAGGACTTCGCCGAGGCAGTGCAACTGATCAACGACCACGAGTTCGGCAACGGCGTCAGCCTGTACACCCGAGATGGCCACGTCGCCCGCGAGTTCGGCCGGCGCATCCAGGTGGGCATGGTCGGCATCAACGTGCCGATCCCGGTGCCCATGGCCTGGCACGGCTTCGGTGGCTGGAAGAAGAGCCTGTTCGGCGACATGCATGCCTATGGCGAGGAGGGCGTGCGCTTCTACACCAAGCAGAAGAGCATCATGCAACGCTGGCCGCAGGCAATCGCCAAGGGCGCCGAGTTCGCCATGCCGACCAGCAACTGATTCAACTGGCAGGCGATGGAAAACGGCCTCGTACCTCGGTACGGGGCCGTTGTGCATTCAGCCCAGGCTGTCGAACAGCTCGGTATTGCGGCCGGCCTGGAGGGCGATCCAGAAGCGCGCGATGCCCTGGGTGGTCGTGGGCTTGATACCGGTGAGCTGCTCGACCAGCTTGAGCCGGTAGACCAGCGTCTGACGGTGGATAGCGAGGTCGAAGGCGGTGGCCTTCCAGTTGCCGTCATTCTCCAGGAAGGTCAGCAGGGTCTTCAGCAGCGCCGCGCCCTGGGTGCGGTCGTGCTCGATCAGCGGACCGAGGTAGCGGCCCACCAGCGCGCGGGCTTCGGCCAGGGACTTGGGCGCCATGATCAGCCCGGTTTCCGCGTCGCCATAACGCAGCACCTGCGCCTCGATTTCCTGTGCCTGGGTCAGCGCCAGGCGCGCCTGGCGGACGCTCTCGCGAAATCCCGTGGCCGCCGCGATGGCGCCACTGACGCCGATCGTCGTGCCTTCTCCGAGGTTGCTGCACAGTGCGTCAAAGACAGCGGGATCATCACGGCTGATCGCCAGCAGCAGGTCGCTGTCGCGGAGCAGTAACGGGCTTGCGTGATGCAGTGTGGGGGCGTGGTGCAGTTCGTCCGCATGCCACGGGCCACGGCTGCCCGGCTTGATCACCAGGCACACCAGGCTGCCGAGCAGGCCGCGTTGTTCGAGCAGCGGCCGGGCGAGAGTGAAGTCGGTCTCGCTTTCCAGCAGGCTGCGCAGCAGCGCCGCGCCTTCCTCGCGCTGGGTATCGCGATGGATCATCAGGCGTTCCAGTTCGACGCCCAGCAGCCCCACCAGCGAGCGCACCAGGATCGGGTCATCCAGCGTGCGCTCGCCCTTGCGCGCAAGGACCAGGTTGGCCCGCGTGCGGCCACCGATGGGGATGCGCTCGACCTGCGCCGGAAGCGGCTGGCGCGCGGTGCGTGACTCGACCACGGTATGGCCGCTGACCGAATCCTCGATGGCCAGGCTCAGGTCCAGCGTCGCGGCGAGGATCGACAGCCGCCCGGCCATGCCGGGCTCCTTGCGCAGCGCCTCGGCGTAGGTCTGGAACAGCCGCTCGCTGGCGTTGAAACGCTCGCGCTGGGCCTGCAGCACGCTCTCGATGACGTGGTGGGAGAGCTTGTTGAATTCGAGCTCGAAGCTGCCACGCAGCACCGGGAACATCAGCCGGTCGGCGACTTTCAGCAGCTTGGCGGAGAGTTTGGGAGCGCCGGGTCTGGGGGCGAAAACCAGTGCGCTGGCATTGCTCTGCACCAGTTGCTCCAGCCAGCTCACCTGATCCTCCGCGCCGGCCGGGATGCCGAGACCGGTGGTCATCACCAGGTCGCCGGGGGAGATCCAGCGCCAGGGGTCCGGCAGGTCCACGGCGTGGGCCCAGGTGATCAGTCGGCTGGTGCCCGACAGACCGGCGACGGCCTGCAGTTTCAGCGCTGGGATATCGATCAGGTCCTGCACCGTCAGCATGGCGTTTGCGGTCTCCGATTGGCGAGAGCTGCATGCTACCGGCTAACGACGGGGCAGACCATGTCGGCGAGGGGGAGGGCGGAGGTCGATCAGGGCCCTCAGCGTGGCGCCTGGAAGTCGTCCTGGCTCAACAGGTCGATGCCGCATTGCAGGCGTTCGATCCAGTCGAGGAACGCACCGATCATGGCCTTGCCGACGAAGGGCCGGCCGTGCTGCGGCACGATCATCTCGACGTCCATGCGCCGCACCATCGTCGCCCACAGGCGCACCACCTTGTTCGAGGCCATGTAGCGGCGGTGGAAGCCTTCCATGCAGGGCACGTGCTCGGCGAAGTTCTGCACCGGGCCGGCGTCATCCACCAGGGACGCGCCCATGTCGCCGGAAAAGAGAATCTTGCTGACGGGGTCGTACACCTGGAGGTTGCCCACCGAGTGCAGGAAGTGCGCGGGGAGCATCTTCAAACGGCATCGCCCCAGCTGCATCGACAGGCCGCGGTCCGGCACCGGGATCACCCGGTCGTAGGTGGAGATGCCATGGCAGACCGCCAGGTAGTTGGCCGTGAGATGGGGCAGGAACCGTGTCCAGAGTTGGGAGCAGATGACCTTGGCGCGGGTATGCAGCAGCCACTTGTCGATGGCCGCGATGATGTCCGGGTCCTGGTGCGAGGCGAAGATGTAGTCCAGTTCCTGTAGCGGAAACAGTCGCGACAGGCTCAGCGACAGGGGCGTGTAGGTCAGGTCGCCGCCCGGGTCGAGCAGCATGCGCATGTTGTCATCGACAATCAGGAACTGGTTCGACTGAACGCCGTCGCCGCTCACCAGCTTGTCGAAACACAGGCACAAGTGATTACCGTCGTCGAACAGCACGATGGGGTCGTGCAGCATGCGCGCGCTACCTTTTTCGGAGGAGTGCAGGGCCTTGCAGGAATCATGCGTTGCCCGGATTCGGGCAAGGCCACAACCAGAAGAGGAGAACGCTAGGGCGGTCGTCGAGCCCCGGACATCAGACGTGTCTGAAAGGTGGTTGTGGTGAGCCGCGTGCGTTGTTCCGACGAATGCTGTCGTTACGGGAGAGCGGCGCGCCGAACCCGCTGGCGATACCACTACGTCAGAAAATCCCACACCAGTACCCAGACGCCCAGGAGCGCTGGGTAGCCGTTTTCATCACGGCGGTACGATCACTCCGCCCTCTGCGCAATTATTGCCGGCAACGCCTTCGCTGTCGTTGAGCAAACCGCTGATAACGAGATAGGGGACTTCGAAATTGTCGCGTGTTACAGAGGGCGACTTTGGGTTGTGGATCCAACCGGCCGACCGCTGCATTTGGCCACGACACACTACTCGCCAGATCGGTGCGCGAAGCTAAAGTCGATCGCCCAGAATACCTGCGGCCACACCCTAACAATGAGCCAGGACGAAATCAGCACGGGCGGAAACAATATCGCGTGGCAGCGTGACGGGTTGATAGCCGGCATTCAGATAGGTCTGTCGAACACGCTCATAGTCGCGCAAAGCCGTTTCGAAGCTGTGCCGTCGGTCCGCGTCGTTTTCGTAAATTTCAGGCCAGGGTGGCGCAAGAAAGAGGCGATCGTAACGAATGGTCTCGATGGACGCCGTTGGCAGATCACCGCCACGCGCGGTTATCGCCACAGCAGCATCAACGATGCCTCGGTCAAAAAAGGTGAGCCCTCGCGCGGCCTTGTGATCAGCGACGGACATTGCCAGCGCGCGCCATCCAAATGACTCAGCGTCTAGCCAGGGCCATGTGCTTCCGCCACCTGCTCGTTCTTCCGCAATGATGCGCCGACCTGGCTCTTCGACTGTCGCGTATCCGCGGAGTGCGAGTTCGGCCAGCAGCGTCGATTTGCCTCCACCCGAACATCCCGAGATCACTACAAACATGCGCTTCCTCGTTCTGTTCCAGCCCGGATCGGTGTGCCCTCCCGCCTGTAGCTGGAACGGGCTCCCTAACCAGACACGGCCGTTGAAAGATTCCGCGACGAGTATACGTCTCGAAAGCCCCTTTTCTTCCGAGCAAGTTGAGGTCGTTGGCCAAAGGCAGCAATCGGCCACGCTCGCAAGTCTGGAGCCGAGAGAGATAGCAGCGAGAAGTGTCCCCGGCCCCGGGTATTCGGCCGTCCACGTTGAAATGGCATCGTTTAGCCAGCATTCTTGCAGCAGTTATCGCAATAGCGAGTATTGGGATATGGAACCCGACTTCGAACAGCTGATTGCCCTCTGCTACGAGTGCATCGTCGATGAATCGGCCTGGCTGCCAATGCTCGATAAGTTGATGAGCGTTACCGGCCGTCAGCAAGGGGTATTGCTCTCCTGGGACCAGCGCAGCTCGGGCGCCCAGGTTTCTGAAACCAGCATCTGCGACCTCTCGACCATTGCCCTGTACAACAGCACTTACAACGCTATTGATCCTGGCAAGGTGTTCATGGCCAATAGACCCGCCGGTGCCTGGTATCACGACATTGAGGAAATGGGCGAACGGCGCATAGCCCGCGACCCGTATTACCAGGATTTTCACCGTCCGCAGGGCATGCTTAGCACCTCCTGCATCAAGCTCTACGAGCACGAGTTCACGGGTGCCTATTTATCGCTGTTCACTAACCTGGACGCGGGGCCTGCCACACAAGAGCAACAGACTTTGCTCAACCGTATTACTCCCCATCTGATGCGCGCCGGAAAAATCATCGACAAGCTCGGCGCTCTGCGCCTGGAAGTACACAAGCGGGATCTGCTGCTCGATCATCAAACTGCAGCCCTATGGTTGGTGGATGGCCGCGGCAGATGCCTGTACCGCAATAGCGCGGCGGAACGAGAAATGATGGCCAACCAGTTCCCGCTGATGGAGCGAAGTAGCCGCCTGACGCTACGAGCCGGCACCGGTACCCTTGCTACAGCCCTGAAACAGGCCACCCTCCCTCGTGGAGCGCGGGCAGCCTATCTACCGGTCGGAAAAGGTCACAACCTCTTGGTGCTTCCCCTCTCGCCGCGTCAAGGCGCAGCACAGAGCTTCGTCGAGCCCATGGCCATGCTGGTGTTGGCTAAACCAGGTGCAGGAATGGCAATCGCCGCTGAGTTGTTCAAGCTCACACCGGCAGAGTTGCGCCTGTCCGACCTATTGATCCGGGGACTGGCTCCAAAACAATGCGCCAATGAACTGGAGGTTTCCATCAGCACCATACGCACACAACTACGTGCGCTGTTGCGCAAGACCAATACCGAACGCCAGGTCGAACTGCTCAATGTGTTGAATGGCCTTGCCCAGTACTGAAAAGACAACTCATCCTCCAGATGGAGGATGACGCGAAAAGCGCCTTCTATTCAGATACTCACGCAGGGCGATGAGCGAGGCAGGCCCAGCGAAAACGACCATAAAAAACTTCGAGCATGCATTGGATGAAAAATGGGACGGACAGTATGTTCAATGGCGTAGCACAGTTTCACAGATTGAAACCCCTACTTGCCTTGTTAGCAACTTGTGCGCTGAGTGCATGCGAAACCACCTCGGACTTTTATGACGTCGCGCAGAGGGAAAGTGATTGCTCCGTTAAATTGACCTTCTACCGCCATACGCTGGAGCACGCGCTAGCGAACGATGAAAGCGACTACCTGCAGTTGGCGATGAGCGGAATCAAATCAACCGCGCCCGGATGTGACAGCAACCCCGAAAACACTGTGATGAACCTCACCAGCGCCGTTGATATGCTGAATAAGAGTAACCACTGGCAGCAGTCCAACGAACTAGCAGGCTTGGCGTTTACGCTGATTGAACGGCATCCGGAGTTGGCGATAAACGAGGTGTATTTCAACAACAACAGTGACTTCTACAAAAGCGCAGCGCACACCAATAACACCTCACTGCTCCAGCGCTTGAGTGCGATTGAAGCCAGGATGTCCGGAAAGAGTGAAAGCGAGATACAAGCGAGGACAAATCGAAACCTGGAAATGTCCAATGAGTCATTCAATGCTTATGCCAATTCTGGCTCGGACCCCACAACCCAGGTCGTAAGCGCTATTGGAAACGCCACATTGGCGGCGGCAGTGGTGCACCAAAGCGACCAAGCCATCCAGGCCCATAAAACGGCTGCGCCAACTATGGCAGCCATATCCAACTCCGCCAACTATGCATCTCAAACACCAGGCAGCGCTACCGTCACACCTGTGGAAGCAGTCGGCCCTGGTAGTAGCAACAAGCCGGCATCACTCAACTCCGGCTGGAAAGCAGGCCAGGATGCCTCAAGGTGCGTAACAGTAGAGTCTCATAGCCGGGCTGATGGTCCAGAGGCCTACATAAAGAACAACTGCAATCAAACGATCAACATCGCATTTTGCATCGTTCGAGAGGACAACGCATTTAATACTTCCGGAAACCTGCTTTGCTCACGTGGAGGCGGAAGAGAAACACAGCTGGACGCCGGTCAGATTGGATGGATTGCACACGAAACCCAACCAGGCAGCGTCGTTACCATCGACTCTGCAGCGTGCGTCAATCCGGCTACGCCCAAAAATCTGATGTATGGGCAGCCTATCCGCTACACCTGCATGCAACCTGTTCAGTAGTGTTGGTTATTGCCGGTCAAGATCGCTGCTCTTTCCAAAGAGCAGCGATCGATCAGAAGCGGGGGCGGTAAGCAGCTCTTAGGCGAAATTCGCCGCGAACGGCCTAGATCAGACTCTGGCACCCTTCAAGCAAGCTTCTCTCTTCGCTTCCTATGTGGAGGTCTCAGTGGGACTGCTCTGGGGGGACTAGAACCTCTTTCGCCAGCGTCGACTGTTCGAGGCGAAGACCAAGCTGTAGGCACGACGCACGAAGAACAGCCAATAGAGTGTTGAGCTTCCCTAACGTCCGCAATGCATTCTGGATTCAGCCGGTGAACGCAACACACCAGCAGCGGTCATGCCGGGCACCATGGCGGATGCGCGATATCGTGGGGCTTAGCGAAGCGAGGGTGTTTTCTGCCGCATGGCCGCACGCCAGAAGAGCACGGCGACGGCGAGGTACAGCGGCACTGCCAGGAAGTTCCAGCGGCTATCCGATGCTCCCTTCCAGACAAACGCCAGGCTGCTGAGCACCATCAGCGCGACACCGGCAAGCAGCGTGAATTTCTTCATGAAACCATCCTCGAACAGCTCTATCTCGATGGTTTCCAGCATACGTCATCCTGGCCTGCCTTCCTCCTGCTACTCCCGCAAGCATAGTCGCCGGTGCGAACGGCAGGTGGCCCGCTAGGCAGGCCACCGCGCGTGCATCAATGCAAGGCGGAAATCATGGCGTTCAGGAACGTCGATTCCTCGCCATAGGGGTTGCTGGCAACGTAGCTGGACTCTGTTGCATCGCAGCAGGTCGGATCGGGCTTGTCCCAGACCGACCACTGGACCACGACCAGGTTTTCCTTCGGGTTGATCGCAATCATCTGGCCGAACACGCCAATGGCTGCGAACGTCCAGTCGGACACCGAGCCCGGTTGACCCTGGACGGCGGCGCGTCCCTGGATCGGGACGGCGCCGGCCGGGTTGGTCGTGTTCTGCAGCGGGGCACCAACGTCGACGAACAGCGGCGATGCCGTGTGGACGCCATCATCGTTTGCCGGGCTGAACCACCACATGTAGCCGTACTGGCCGTTGTCCGAGACCGAGGGTTCGGCGGAGGCCAGTGTCCACGTCGTCGCGTCGCGGACCCAGTGATCCGGCAGCGTTGCCGAGCCATTGGACAGGCGCCCTTCGTTGAGGACGTACAGCCCGAAACGGCCATAGTCCCGTAGTGTCGCATTGAACCCGCCGCCACCGAAGGACACGCCGTTGGAGGTCCAGTAGTTGCCGTCAGCTTCCATGCCGAATGGTTGCCAGATCTTCTCTTCCAGGTATTTGGCCAGGGATTTTCCGGTGGCGCGTTGAACCACCAGGCCGCTCAGGTAGGCCTCGCCGGTGCTGTAGTTGAAGATGTCACCCGCCGCGACGGGTTTTCCGGTGGCGGGATCAATGCTGCGCTTCAAGCCCTGCATGAGCGTGAGCATGCAGTCCGCGGTGTTCGCCTTGTCGCGCTGGCAGCCCAGCTGCGCCACGATGTCGGACTTCGGGTCCAGGTAGTTTTCGTCCCAGCTCACACCGGTCGTCATCCGCAGCATGTTGCGCAGGGATACCCCTGCATAGGCGGAGCCCTTGAGCTCGGGAATGTAGGTATCCACGCTGTCGTCCAGGCTCTTGATGTAGCCGTCCTTGATAGCGACGCCCATCAAGGTGGACGTGACCGATTTGCCGACCGATTTGCTGTCCCAGACCGTGGAGGCGTTGACACCCATCGCGTACTTCTCGAGGACGATGGCGCCGTCCTTGATCACCAGCAGGCCGGTGACCTTGCTGTGGGCCATATAGTCGTCGACCGTGTTGTCACGCTTCAGCGTGCCATCGGCGCTGCTCCCGTACTGATAGGTGACGGCCTGCGCGCGTGCCTTCAGGACGCTGCTTCCTGCGGGGAGGGCCAACACGTTCGTGCCGCGTCGAAAGGCTTCGGTGCCGTACAGGTTGGCGCTGTGGCTGAACCCGGCAACCTTCTGCTCCGTCGTCCAGGAGAAAAGCTGCGCCGGGTCGGGCAATTGCTGCTGGAGCGCCGACGGCGTTACGCCCTCGGCGCTTGCGTGGGCACTGAGTGCGCCGATTGCCGAAACTGACGCAACGAACAGCGTCGTGATGCCACGGGTTCTCACGTTCATAGCTTTCCTGTTCCCTTCACGATTTTTGTAATAGTCCGCCCGGCCAGTCTCCTGGGAGCGTCAGGTGCCAGTTC
>CBIGPF010000166.1:0-13516 GCA_966191535.1 uncultured Pseudomonas sp.
CGCCGCGCTGATGTTCCTGCGCCTGCGCAAGGGCTCGCTGCCCCGCGACCTGAGCTGAGCCCGAGCGCGCGCAGATTCTTTGAATCTTCCGCGCACCCTCCCGGTCGGAAATTACAAGCGCTGGCCTATCGCACCACCGCGAGCCATCGCCCCTCGTCGACTGAAAGAGGAGAGACGATATGGGACTCGGGACCATCCTGTTGATCATTCTGATCTTGATGCTGATCGGCGGCCTGCCGGTCTTCCCCCACTCGCGCAGCTGGGGTTACGGCCCTTCCGGTGTGATCGGCGTGGTACTGATCGTGCTGCTGGTGTTGCTGTTGCTCGGAAGGATCTGAGGCGGATCCCCTGGCGCGTGGCGGGCCGCTCCGATGTCCGTGCGGTTTCGTCACAGCGCCGATACGCCACAGGGTGATTCGTCGCACAGCCCGTCGGAAGTGCCTGTACTAACATACTGGGCCTTTGCCGTCAGGGAGTTGTAGGGATGCTGGGCGTTGTACTGGTTGTGCTGGGCGTGGTGTGGTTGCTCGTCCAGTGCGGGCTGGGCCTGCCACCGCTGGCCGAAGCCATGACCCTGGACCCGGTGGTCAACCCGGACCGCTATTGGCAGTTCGCCTTTCTCGGCCCGGCCATTCCCGTCGCCCTGGGCGTCTTCCTCCTGCGCTACCGCATCAGGCGATTCGCCCAGCTCAAGCGCGAGCGCGTCAACTGCGCCGCCCACCTGCTCGTCTCTGCCGGTATCGCCCTGGTGCTGGGCAAACTCTGCGTGCTCCTGCAGGCCTGACCTGCTTCCCTCGAAGCGCTAGTGCGCCGGCGGTTTGCCAGGGGCATTCAGCGCCCTGATTTCGCCGCTGAAAGCGGAAAGCCTTGGTTACACTTCGGGCCACAGTCGTCGACAAAACCGTTGTCGAGCATCCGTCCCGAACACGACAAGAAAAGGCAGACCTCCCCTATGCAAAATCGCATCATGATCACCGGCGCCGGTTCCGGCCTCGGACGCGAAATCGCCCTGCGCTGGGCCCGCGAGGGCTGGAAGCTGGCGCTGGCCGACGTCAACGAAGCAGGCCTGCAGGAAACCCTGAAACTCGTGCGTGCAGCCGGCGGTGACGGCTTCATCCAGCGCTGCGACGTGCGTGACTACAGCCAGCTGACCCAGCTGGCGCAGTCCTGTGAAGAGAAATTCGGTGGCATCGATATCATCGTCAACAACGCCGGCGTCGCTTCCGGCGGCTTCTTCAGCGAACTGTCGCTGGAAGACTGGGACTGGCAGATATCGATCAACCTGATGGGCGTGGTCAAGGGCTGCAAGGCCTTCCTGCCGCTGCTGGAGAAGAGCAAGGGGCGCATCATCAACATTGCTTCCATGGCGGCGCTGATGCAGGGCCCGGCGATGAGTAACTACAACGTGGCGAAGGCCGGTGTGGTCGCCCTCTCGGAAAGCCTGCTGGCCGACCTCAGCCTGGTGGATGTGAAGGTCCACGTGGTCTGCCCGTCGTTCTTCCAGACCAACCTGCTGGATTCCTTCCGCGGCCCGAGCCCGGAAATGAAGACCCAGGTCGGCAAGCTGCTGGAGAGCTCGCCGATCAGCGCCGCCGACATCGCCGACTACATTCACCAGGACGTGGCCCGCGACGTCTTCATGATCCTGCCCCACGAGCAGGGCCGCATGGCCTGGCAGATCAAGCAGCAGAACCCGCAGGCGATCTACGACGAGATGGCGAAGATGGCGGAGAAGATGCAGGCCAAGCGCCGTAGCCTCAGCTGAGAACCTGATGACGATCTGCCGCGCGTCGGCATGACGGCGTGGAGTGCAACTGAGAACGGCCCATGGACTGTGTGTCCACGCCATCTTCTCAGCAGCCTTCGCCTTGTTCTGCGCTGGCTCGCAAGATCGTAAAGCAGGTTCTGAACAAGGAATCTGCCCCCTTTCGGTGCAATGAAAGAGAGGGCTTGCCCAGGCCGGTGCAAAGGGTTAGTTTTAGTCACCGGCCTGCCTGGCTGATGTACGTTGGACCCCGGTGAAAGCCCCGCACATTTCGCGGGGCTTTTGCTTTTTCGGGCTACTGCGCAGCTGTGGGGATTCGCGCTTTGCGCCATGACAGGCCTGTGTTAGAAGGCTCCGGTGTCATTGAAGGAAGAACCCGCTTGCACTCCGAATCCATCGTCTATGGCTGCATCCGCGACTGGCCCGGCGACTCGATGGAGCGCCGCCTGCGCCGCGCCGCCAATCGCAAGGTGCTCGACAGCCTGCCCATGGGCGAAGCCTGGCCATTCCTCGGCCGCGAAATGTTCAGCCGCTGCGAGACTGAAGGCGCTGGCCTGTACCAGTCCCAGGTGATCCATTTCGGCGCCAGCTACCAGACCATCGAATACGAGTGGAAGCTCTGGGTCGAACAGTTCGAAGCCCTGCTGCGTCGCCTGTACTGGGCCAGCGCGGTGGTGCACCTGGAAACCGAGGTCAACGGCAGCCACACCTTCCGCTGGGAGTCCGAGAACGGCTTCCACAGCCCGCGCGAAGGCGAACTGAAAGTGCGCTGCGCCTGGGAACGCGAGGGCGGCCTGCGCGGCTGAGCCCAACGGCTGTCTTCAAGGCGGCTCTGAAAAGGAAAGACCGCTGTGATCAACTACCTCTGGTTCGTCCTCGCCGCATTCTGCGAGATTGCCGGCTGCTACGCCTTCTACCTCTGGCTGCGCCTCGACAAGAGCGCCCTGTGGATAATTCCCGGTCTGCTCAGCCTGACGGTCTTCGCCCTGCTGCTCACCCGTGTCGAGGCGAACTACGCCGGGCGCGCCTATGCCGCGTACGGTGGCATCTACGTCGCCGCGTCGCTGTTCTGGCTGGCTTTCGTGGAGAAGAGTCGCCCGCTGTGGAGCGACTGGGTGGGCGTCGCGCTGTGCGTGATCGGCGCCAGTGTGGTTCTGCTCGGGCCGCGCATCGCGCCCTGAGCTAAACGATTCCCCGTATGGCGGATAATGCGGAGCGCTTTATCCGCCGGATGCTGAACAGGACCGAAACCTGTAGGAGCGAGCTTTCTCGCGAACGGCACATCAGTCGTACCAGCGCGATCGGTGAGTACAGGATTCGCGAGCAAGCTCGCTCCTGCGAAGAGCCAAAGCCATTCCTGCTGCTCAGTCCTCCAGCCACTCCTTCGGCACTTCGCTTTTCAGCATCAGCTGGCACTGCTGGCTTTCCGGATCGAAGACGATCACTGCCTCGCCGCGCTTGAGCGCATGGCGCGCGCGCTCCACGCGCACGTCCAGCGGCGTGTCGTCGCCGTTGTCGGTGCCTTCGCGGGTGACGAAATCTTCCAGCAGGTTGTTGAGGGTGTCGGCTTCGATGAGCTCGAAGGGGATCAGCATGACTGGCTACTCGTGAATCGCAGCGCGGGATTGTAGTCCCGCGCTGCGATCAGCGCAGCTTCACTTCTTGCCCTTGTCCGCGTCCTTGCCCTTGTCGGACGAACCATCGCCGCTATCGATCAGGTCATCCACCGGCGGCACGTGGGTGGTGCTCTCCATGTGCACGGGATGTTCCAGCTGCTTGCTGAAGCGCTCCAGCGTGCCTTCGCTGGGTTCCGCATCGCTGTCGAACACCGGCGGGCTGAGCATGTAGGCCGTGAGCAATTTCGCCAGGGCGGCAAGGCTGTCGATATGCGTGCGCTCGTAGCCATGGGTGGCATCGCAACCGAAAGCCAGCAGGGCGGTGCGGATGTCGTGGCCGGCGGTGATCGCCGACTGCGCATCGCTGTGGTAGTAGCGGAACAGGTCCCGCCGTACCGCGACTTCGTGGCGCTCGCCCAGCCGCAGCAGGTGGCGCGATAGGTGGAAGTCGTAAGGCCCGCCGGAGTCCTGCAGCGCCACGCTCACCGCGTGCTCGCTGGAGTTCTGCCCCTCGGCCACCGGGGCGATGTCGATGCCGACGAACTCGCTGACGTCCCAGGGCAGCGCGCCGGCCGCGCCGGAGCCGATTTCCTCCGTGATGGTGAACAGCGGGTGGCAGTCGATGGGCGGCACCTGGCCGCTTTCCACGATGGCTTTCAGCGAGGCCAGCAGCGCGGCGACGCCGGCCTTGTCGTCGAGGTGGCGGGCGCTGATGTGGCCGCTTTCGGTGAATTCCGGCAACGGGTCGAAGGCGACGAAATCGCCGATGGCCACGCCCAGGGATTCACTGTCGGCGCGGCTGGCGGTGTAGGTGTCGAGGCGCAGTTCTACGTGATCCCAGCTGATCGGCAGGGTATCCACGGCGGTATTGAAGGCATGCCCGGACGCCAGCAGCGGCAGCACGCTGCCACGGAACACGCCGTTCTCGCAGAACACCGTGACCCGGCTGCCTTCGGCGAAGCGGCTTGACCAGCAGCCTACCGGTGCCAGTGCCAGGCGACCGTTGGGCTTGATCTCGCGAACGATGGCGCCAATGGTGTCCAGGTGCGCCGAGACCGCACGGTCCGGGCTCTTGCGCCGGCCCAGCAGGGTCGCGCGGATGGTCCCGCGGCGGGTCATTTCGAAGGGCACGCCGATCTCTTCCAGCCGCTCGGCGACATAGCGCACGATGGTGTCGGTAAAACCGGTGGGGCTGGGGATGGCGAGCATTTCCAGCAGCACGCGCTGCAGGTAGTTCAGGTCCGGTTGTGGCAATGGGGTCATGCCGGGGCCTCCACGTTGGAATGCGGCTGGTCACGGTTGTCGCGGTGGAGCAGTTCGCGGCTCAGCGGGAAGAGCAGGTCGACGAAGCGCTCGGCGGTGGGCTGTGGTTCATGGTTGGCCAGGCCCGGCCGCTCGTTGGCCTCGATGATCACGTAGTCCGCCTGGTCGGCCTCGGTGACCAGCAGGTCGAGGCCGGTGACCGGGATCTCCAGTGCCCGCGCCGCGCGGATGGCGGCGTCGGCCAGCGCCGGGTGCAGGCGCTCGGTGACGTCTTCCAGGGTGCCGCCGGTGTGCAGGTTGGCAGTGCGCCGCACGGCCAGGCGCTGGCCGCTGGGCAATACGTCGTCGTAGCTGAAGCTGGCGGCGCCCAGGGTGCGTTCGGTTTCGCCGTCCAGCGGGATGCGGCTTTCGCCCCCTGTGGCGGCCTGGCGGCGGCGGCTCTGTGCTTCGATCAGTTTGCGAATGCTGTGCCGGCCATCGCCGATCACCTCGGCGGGGCGGCGGATGGCGGCGGCCACCACTTCATAGCCGATCACCACGATGCGCAGGTCCTGCCCGGGGTGGTAGCTCTCGAGGATCACCCGGGTGTCGAACTGCCTGGCGTGGGCGATGGCTTCCTCGACTTCTTCGGCTGTGCGCAGGTCCACGGCGACGCCCTGGCCCTGTTCGCCGTCCACCGGCTTGACCACCAGGGCAGTGTGTTCCTCGAGGAATGCGGCGTTCTCCTGCACGCTGCCCGCCAGGCGTTGCTGTGGCTGGCGCAGGCCGGCGCGGTCGAGGGCGCGGTGGGTGAGGGTCTTGTCCTGGCACAGGCTCATGCTCACGGCGCTGGTGAGGTCGCACAGCGATTCGCGGCAACGGATGCGCCTGCCTCCCTGGGTGAGGGTGAAGAGGCCGGCGTCGGCATCCTGCACCTGCACCTCGATACCGCGCCGATGGGATTCGTCGACGATGATCTTGGCGTACGGGTTGAGGCCTTCCTCCGGGCCGGGGCCGAGGAACAGCGACTGGTTGATGCCGTTCTTGCACTTCACCGCGAAGGTCGGCAGCTCGCGGAAGCGCAGCTTGCGGTAGAGCGACTTGGCCTGCTGGTTGCCGTGCAGCACCGACAGGTCGAGGTATGCCAGGCCGCGGCTCATGAAGTGTTCGATCAGGTGGCGCACCAGCGCTTCGCCGACGCCGGGCCGGCTGGACTGCGGGTCTACCGCCAGGCACCAGAGGCTGGAGCCGCCTTCCGGATCACGGAAAGCCTTGGCGTGGTTGATACCCATGACCGTGCCGATCACCGTGCCGGTCTCGGCGTCTTCCGCCAGCCAGTAGGCCGGGCCGCCCTGGTGGCGCGGGGTGACATTGGACGGGTCGACCGGCAGCATGCCGCGCGACAGGTACAGGCGGTTGATTGCCGCCCAGTCGTCGTCGCTGTGTACGCGGCGAATGCGGAAGCCACGGAAGGGCCGGCGCGCCGGGCGGTAGTCGGTGAACCACAGACGCAAAGCGTCGGAGGGGTCGAGGAAGAGTTGCTGGGGGGCGTGGGCCAGCACCTGTTGCGGTGCAGCCACGTAGAGGGCGATGTCGCGTTCACCCGGTTGTTCGTTGAGCAACTCGGCGGCGAGCTTGTCGGGGCTGGAAAAGGTGTGGCCGATCAGCAGGCGCCCCCAGCCGCACTGCAGGATCAACGGGCCGTGGCTTTCCGCGTGGTCACCGGCGAAGCGTGCCTGCAGCCGCTCGTAGGTCGGCGTCTGACCGCGCAGCAACCGCTGGTTGTGGGGATGGGGCAGGTTGGAATGGGGTTTCATCTTGCGCTCCCTGATAAGGCTTCTGTCCTGGGCTGAAAGAAAAGGCAACGCCGCACGAGGCGGCGCTGCCGAGCTCTAGAGGCCTTGTTCCGTCAGCCAGAGGTTGAGGGCCGCCAACTGCCACAACTTGGAACCACGCAGCGGGGTGAGGTCGCTCGCCGGGTCGCTGAGCAGGCGATCGAACATCGCCGTCTCGAACAGCCCGCGGTCCTGGCTCGGGTCCAGCAGCAGCTCGCTGACCCAGGCGCGGGTATTGCCTTGCAGGTGTTTCAGGCCGGGCACCGGGAAGTAGCCCTTGGGCCGGTCGATCACCTCGCTGGGGATGACCTTGCGCGCGGCGGCCTTGAGTACCTGCTTGCCGCCATCGCCGAGCTTGAAGCGCGACGGGATGCGTGCCGATAGTTCCGCGACGCGGTAGTCGAGGAACGGCACGCGGGCCTCCAGGCCCCAGGCCATGGTCATGTTGTCCACACGCTTGACCGGGTCGTCGACCAGCATGATGGTGCTGTCCAGGCGCAGGGCCTTGTCCACCGGGTCTTCCGCGCCCGGCTGGGCGAAGTGCTCGCGGACGAACTCGCTGGCCACGTCCTCCACCCGCAGGGCTTCGCGCACGGTGTCTCGGTACTCGCCGTGCGTGCGGTCGAAGAAGGCCGCGCGGTAGGCCTGCAACGGGTCCTTCGCGCCGGCCACTTTCGGGTACCAGTGGTAGCCGGCGAACAGCTCGTCGGCGCCCTGGCCGCTTTGCACCACCTTGCAGTGCTTCGAGACTTCCCGCGAGAGCAGGTAGAAGGCGATGCAGTCGTGGCTGACCATCGGTTCGCTCATGGCGCGGAAGGCCGCCGGCAGCTGCGAGATGACTTCGTTCTCGTCGATCCGCAGTTGGTGATGGCGGGTGCCGTAGCGCTGGGCGATCAGGTCGGAATACTGGAACTCGTCGCCACGCTCGCCGCCGGCATCTTCGAAGCCGATGGAGAAGGTCAGCAGGTCCTCGACCCCGGCCTCGTGCAGCAGGCCGACCAACAGGCTGGAGTCCACCCCGCCGGAGAGCAGTACGCCGACTTCGCGGGCGGCACGCTGACGCACGCTGACGGCATCGCGCAGGCTGGTGAGCAGGCGGTCTTCCCAGTCGTCCAGGGTCAACTCGCGCTCATCCGGCAGCGGGCCGTAGTCCAGGGTCCACCAGCGCTGGCGCTCGGTGTGGCCGTCGGCGTCGATGGTCATCCAGGTGGCTGGCGGCAGCTTCTGCACCTCGGCCAGCAGGGTACGCGGCGCGGGTACCACGGCGTGGAAGTTGAGGTAGTGGTTGAGCGCCACCGGGTCCAGCGCCGGGTCGATGTCGCCACCCTTGAGCAGCGCCGGCAGGCTGGAGGCGAAGCGCAGGCGCTTGCCGGTCTGCGACAGGTACAGCGGCTTGATGCCGAGGCGGTCGCGGGCGATGAACAGGCGCCGTTTGTCGCGTTCCCAGATGGCGAAGGCGAACATGCCATTGAGGCGTGGCAATAGTTGTTCACCCCAGGCGTGGTATCCCTTGAGGAGTACTTCGGTGTCGCCTCCGGAAAAGAAGCGGTACCCAAGGGCTTCCAGCTCGCCGCGTAGTTCGGGGTAGTTGTAGATTGCCCCGTTGAACACCAGCGACAGGCCCAGCGAGGTGTTGATCATCGGCTGACCGGAGGCTTCGGCCAGGTCCATGATCTTCAGCCGCCGGTGCCCGAGGGCCACCGGCCCTTCGCTGTGGAAGCCCCAAGCGTCGGGACCTCGCGGGGCAAGGTGATGGGTGATGCGTTCGACTGCGGCAAGGTCCGCAGCCTGATTGTCGAAACGTAGTTCTCCTGCTAGTCCGCACATTTCCTTACCGGTTCTCCGTTGGGGATCAAGTGGGTGGCGCCTCATGGACGCCTTAGGGGATGACCCGTCGATCTGGCGAGAGTTCTATTTGATTTCATTGAGGAAATGTGACGGAGCAGCAGGTGGACTGAGATGGCCGACAGCAAGACTTCGATGCGCAACACCCATGCACTCGCCATGCTGCAGGCCCTGAGACGGCTACAGCAGGCGGCGGAAGTGCACTCCAAGAGCCTGGGCCGCGACGGCGAACTGACGCCGCTGCAGCTGCTGATCCTGCAGGTGGTGGAGCTGGAAGGAGAGATGACCGCTGGTCAGTTGGCGCGGCAGGTGGCGTTGTCGCAGTCGTCCATCTCCAGTGCGCTGACCCGCCTGGAGTGCAAGGGCCTGCTGAGCCGCCGGCGCGATGAGGATGATCGGCGCAAGCAGTGGCTGAGCCTCGACTCGGGCGGACGCAAGGCGCTCAAGCATGGCCCGGCCCTGTTGCCCGAACATGCCCTGGAGCGTTTCGCCGGGCTGCCGGAGTGGGAACAGCACGCAATCCTTGCCGGGCTGCTGCGCGCCGCGGAGCTGTTCGAGACGCCGGGAACCGGCGCCGAGGAAGAAGAGGAGTTCTGAGGCTGTTTTGAGCGCTATCAGCTCATCAGCTTCTGCGCCGCCAGCGACAGGCTGACGGCTACCAGCATCAGCGCGAACAGGCGCTGCAACGTCGCGCCGCCCAGGCGTACCGCCAGGCGATTGCCGAACAGCACGCCGAGCGCGCCGCCTGCCGCCAGGCAGGCCAGCAACGGCAGTGGTGGCTGTGCGTGGGTGAGGTAAAGCAGGAAACCACCACCGGATACCAGCGCGATTACCGCCATGGACGTTGCCGTCGCCGCCAGCATCGACAGCGGCGTGAACCACAGCAGGCCGGGCACGATGAGAAAGCCGCCGCCCACGCCCATCAGGCCGGACAGCAATCCCACCGCCAGGCCGACGCCCAGCAGCGGGCCATTGCGCGTCGCCTGGCCGCCCAGGCGTTCCTGCTGTGAGCCTTTCCACATGCGCCACGCGGACCACAGCACCAGCAGGCAGAAACCGACGATCAGCCAGCCATCGGGCACGAACTTGCCCAGCCACTGACCGACGGCGTTGCCCGGCCAGCCGGTGATTACCAGCCAGAACAGCGGCTTCCAGGCCACCTGGCCCTGCCGCGCGCGTGGGATGGCACCGATGGCCGCCGACAGCGCCACGGCGCCGAGGCTGACGCCGATGGCATCGTGCAGCGGCAGGTGCAGGCTGAGCAGCAGGGGCAGCGCCACCAGCGAGCCGCCGGCGCCGGTCAGGCCCAGCAGCAGCCCGAGGATCAGGCCGATAGCGGAGGATTCAAGCAGCAGTGCATCCATGTCGGTGGTCCGCTCTGGAAGCTGGCGCGACCTTCGAGAGGCCGCGCGGTGATCAGGCGTTCTTCTGGCCGCGCACCACGTCGCGCAGGAAGAAACGATTCGGGTGGCAGGCCTCGGCGACGGCGCGAGGCACCGGCAGTGGCTCGTCATCGATCCAGGCCGCCAGCAATTCGCCGGCCAGCGGGGCGGTGACCAGCCCGCGCGAGCCGTGGGCGCTGTTCAGGTACAGGCCGTCGAGCCAGGGGCACGGCGTTTCCGGTACCTGGCGTGCGTCCTTGCCGAGTACGGCGTAAGCCTGGGCGAAGGCGTCGCGATCCGCCAGCGGGCCCACCAGCGGCAGGTAATCGGGCGTGGTGCAGCGGAAGGCGGCACGGCCCTGCAACGTCGCCGGGTCGAGCTGGGCGATGTGCAGGCGCTCGCTCAGGTCTGTGGATATCTCCGCCAGCAGGTCGAGGTTGCCCAGGTGTTCTTCCAATGATGGCTCAGTGTCGTCTCGCTTGAATTCGAAACTGGCGCCCAGGGTGTGCTCGCCGTGACGCGGCGGGGCGACGTAGCCTTCGGCGCAGACCACGGTGCCCAGTGCGGCGCTCTCGGCGGTGGCGGGCACACGGGTGATCTGCCCGCGAATGCGCTTCATCGGCAGCGTCTCGGCGCCGGCGAAGCGGCGCACTTCGGCGGCGGTGGCGAGGATGGCGATCGGCGCGCTGGCGAGCTTCTGCTCGCCGCTCCAGGCACTCCAGCCATCGGCATCGCGTTGCAGACGGACTTCCTCGCCGGTCAGCACACGGATGTTCGGATGCTGCGCGAGGTGCCGGCACAGCGCCGGCGGATGCACCCAGCCGCCTTCGGGGTAGAACAGCCCGCCGGCGGGCAGGCCGATGCCGGCGATGGACTCCGCCTCGGCTTTGTCCAGCGGGTGCAGCAGGGTCGCCGGGAAGGCCTCGGCCAGCTTGGCCTGGCGCTGTGTCTCGGCGTCATCGAAGCCCAGTTGCAGCACACCGCAATCGGACCATTCCTCGCCTTTCTGCAGACGCTGGATCAGCCGCCGCGTGTGGCCGAAGCCGCTGACGATCAACCGCGACAGCGCAGTCCCGTGGGCGGACAGCTTGAGGTAGAGCACGCCTTGCGGGTTGCCCGAGGCTTCTTCGGCGAGGCCCGCGTGACGCTCGATCAGCGTCACCTTCCAGCCCCTCGCGGCAAGGCTGGCGGCGCTGGCGCAACCGGCCATGCCGCCACCGATCACCAGCGCTTCCCGAGGGCCTTTGGGGTGAACTGGCCGGCTGTACCAGGGCTTGCCAGCCGGCTGTTCGACGCCGATGAATTCGCCCTGGGACATCTCCCATTTCTTGCCGAAGCCCAGGGTGCGACGGATCTTGAAGCCGGCGGCGCCCAGGCCGCGGCGGACGAAGCCGGCGCTGGTGAAGGTGGCGATGCTCGTACCCGGCCCCGAAAGGCGGGCGAGCTGGGCGTAGAGCGCGTTGTTCCACATCTCCGGGTTCTTCGCCGGGGAGAAGCCGTCGAGGAACCAGGCGTCGATACGTGCGTCCAGCTCGGGCAGGGTGTCCAGCACGTCGCCCACCAGCAGGGTCAGCACCACGCGGCCGCCGGCGAAGACGAAACGCTGGAAGCCGGGGTTGATCGCCACGTACTGCTCCAGCAACTGCCCCGACAGGTGCGACAGCTCGGGCCAGAGGGCGAAGGCGCGGCGCAGGTCCTGCTGCGTCACCGGGTACTTCTCGGTACTGACGAAGTGCAGCCGTGCGTCGCGCGGGGCCTGCGCCTCGAACAGCTGCCAGGCGCAGAGGAAATTCAGCCCGGTGCCGAAGCCGGTTTCACCGATGCACAGGCGCCCGCCGGCGGGCAGTGCGGTGAAGCGTTCGGTCAGGCGGTTGCCGTCGATGAACACGTGGTGCGTCTCGGCGATACCGGAGTCGCGGCAGAAGTACACGTCGCCGTAGACACGGGAAGTGGGCTGGCCGTTCTCGTCCCAGTCGATCTGGGCGCTGCTGATGTCTGGCATGAAGGGAAGGCAGGGCAGGAGTCGAAGGCGGCAGTTTAGCCGATCCGCCGCGCAGACAGCCTGCGTCACTTCCGCTACCTTTTATGCACGTCGAGACAAGGAGAGGTGCATGTTCGAATCCGCCGAGATCGGTCATTCCATTGACAAGGAAACCTACGAGAAGGAGGTCGCGGTGCTGCGCGAAGCCCTGCTCGAGGCGCAGTACGAGCTCAAGCAGCAGGCGCGCTTCCCGGTGATCATCCTGATCAATGGCATCGAGGGCGCCGGCAAGGGCGAGACGGTGAAGCTGCTCAACGAGTGGATGGACCCGCGCCTGATTCGCGTCGAGAGCTTCATGCTGCCTTCCGACGAGGAACTCTCCCGCCCGCCGCAGTGGCGCTTCTGGCGCCGCCTGCCGCCCAAGGGCACGACCGGCATCTTCTTCGGCAACTGGTACAGCCAGATGCTTTACGCGCGGGTCACCGGCGAGATCAAGGACAGCCAGCTCGATGGCCTGATCAACGACGCCGAGCGCTTCGAGCGGATGTACTCCGACGAAGGCGCGCTGATCTTCAAGTTCTGGTTCCACCTCTCCAAGAAGCAGCTCAAGGAGCGCCTCAAGGCGCTGGAGAACGACCCGACGCGCAGCTGGCAACTGAGCGAGATCGACTGGAAGCAGAGCGAGGTCTACGACAAGTTCGTCCGCTATGGCGAACGCGTGCTGCGCCGAACCAGCCGTGACTATGCACCCTGGTACGTGGTGGAAGGCTCCGACGAGCGCTATCGCAGTTTGACGGTCGGCCGTACCATCCTCGAAAGCCTGCAGGCCGCGCTCAAGCGCAAGGACCGCCCGACCCCGCAGCCCCATGCTGCGCCGTTGGTCTCCAGCCTGGACAACAAGGGCCTGCTGGACGCGCTGGACCTGGGCCTGCAACTGGACAAGGACCAGTACAAGGAACAGTTGGCCAAGGAGCAGGCGCGCCTGGCCACGCTGATGCGCGACAAGCGCTTCCGCAGCCACTCGCTGATCGCTGTTTTCGAAGGCAACGACGCCGCCGGCAAGGGCGGCGCGATCCGTCGCGTGACCGATGCGCTGGACCCGCGCCAGTACCGCATCGTGCCGATCGCCGCGCCCACCGAAGAGGAGCGTGCGCAGCCGTACCTGTGGCGCTTCTGGCGGCACATCCCGGCGCGCCGACAGTTCACCATCTTCGACCGCTCCTGGTATGGCCGTGTGCTGGTGGAACGGGTCGAGGGCTTCGCCAGCGACGCCGACTGGCTGCGTGCCTATGCGGAGATCAACGACTTCGAGGAACAGCTGGCGAAGTACAACATCGTGCTGGTGAAGTTCTGGCTGTCGATCGACCAGGACACCCAGCTGGAACGCTTCAAGGAGCGCGAGTCGATTCCTTTCAAGCGCTTCAAGATCACCGAGGAAGACTGGCGCAACCGGGACAAGTGGGACCAGTACGTGGATGCGGTGGGCGATATGGTCGACCGCACCAGCACCGAGATCGCGCCCTGGACGCTGGTGGAGGCCAATGACAAGCGCTATGCGCGGGTGAAGGTTCTGAAGACCATCAACGACGCGCTGGAGGCGGCTTATGCAAGTGCGAAGAAGGGCAAGAAGGACTGACGTTTCGCGCTGTTTTTTGTAGGAGCGAGCTTGCTCGCGAACCAGGCCTGGCGCCGGCCTTGCCGGCGGATCGCGGGCATGGCCCGCTCCTACAGGGAGCCGTCGTGCATCGGCTTTGGCTCTTGATGATTTCCAGTGAGATATCCGGAAGCGCCGAACTGCCCCTTTCAGGAGGCCGAAGGTGATCGGAGTTTCAGGGGTTGAGCGACATGGA
>CBIGPF010000167.1:0-13484 GCA_966191535.1 uncultured Pseudomonas sp.
AGCTGGGACTTTCAACACTTGAGGTCGAGACTCAGCTCGATGCGTTGGAGTACCTGGCCCCGAGCGTTGTGCTCCTCGCCACGGTCCAGCAAGTACTCGCCCTGCTGGGCGTGGCCGACACAGTGCGCGACACCAGCCGGCAAGCGATCGCCGAACTCAAGTCGCTGGGAATCGAACCAGTCATGTTGACTGGCGATAACGCGAAAACCGCGCAAGCCGTGGCTGCCCAGGTCGGCATCACCAGCGCCAAGGGCGAGTTGCTGCCGCAGGACAAGCTGCAGGCAATCGAAGAACTGCTCTCACGCGGGCCAGTCGGCATGGTGGGCGACGGCGTCAACGACGCACCGGCATTGGCCAAGTCGAGCATAGGCTTCGCAATGGGCGCAGCTGGCACCGACACGGCAATCGAAACGGCCGACGTCGCATTGATGCAGGACAACCTGCGCAAGCTTCCAGAGTTCATCCGGCTGTCACAGCGCGTAGCCGGCATCCTGACGGCCAACATCGTCTTTGCGCTTGGAACAAAGGCGGTGTTCATGGCCTTGGCCTTTACTGGACATGCAAGTCTGTGGCTGGCGATTCTGGCCGACATGGGTGCCAGTCTGGCGGTCGTTTTCAATGGGATGCGCTTGCTGCGGTCGTCTGAGGACATCAAGCCACATGGCCATTGATAGGGCTGTCTTGCGGATGTACCTGTTGGCCGTGACGGTGCTTGCCGCCGACGTAGCGACCAAGGCGGCCATCGTCGCGTGGATTCCCTTGTATGGCTCCCATGAAATCACGCCATGGTTCAACATCGGGCATTGGCTGAATCCAGGCGCGGCCTTCAGCTTCTTGGCGCAGGCGGGTGGGTGGCAACGCGGCTTTTTTATTGTTATTGGCGTCGCTGCTTCTGCCTTTCTCACCTGGCTCATTGCCCGCGAGAAGACTGCAACACCTGAGGCCGTGGGCTATGCAGCAATTCTCGGCGGCGCGCTCGGCAATGTTCTTGATCGAGTGCGGCATGGGGCCGTGGTGGACTGGCTCGATTTTCATTGGGGCGATTGGCACTGGCCTGCGTTCAATGCAGCCGACGTTGGCATCACCCTGGGAGCGGGGCTTCTGCTGATCGCCGCGTTTCGCGGCCGCGGCCGAAACGGCGCAGATTCCCATTCGCCAGCACGATGATCCAGATTTTCATTGACACATGCGGAGCCGTGAGCACGGCTTCGGAGAAACCGATGTCCCACTCGGCGCTACCACTGCCGCCTGCAAATGCACGCTGAACTCGTTCTCAAGACGCTAATGATGGGCGTCGTCGAAGGCATCACGGAATTCTTGCCAGTCTCCTCGACGGGGCATTTGATCCTAGCGGGCAATGCGCTCTCATTCCTTGCGAAAGAGAAGCGCGACGTCTTTGAAGTGTTCATCCAGTTCGGCGCGATGCTCGCGGTCATCTGGGAATATAGGGCTCGTCTGGCAAGCGTTGTTGTCTCAGCGCATGCCGACCAAGGCTCCCGCCGGTTTTTAGTGAACCTTGCCATTGCATTTATGCCCGCGGCAGTGCTCGGACTGCTGATTGGATCTCATGTGCAGAGGCTGCTTTTCAGTCCGGGGCCGGTGGCCGTCGCACTCGTTGTCGGTGGCATCGCGATCCTGTGGGCTGAGCGACGCCCCGTGCAAGTGAAGGCTGAGCGTGCCGAACAGATCAGCCGAATCGACGCACTGAAGATTGGTTTCGTGCAGTGCCTTGCGCTCTGGCCGGGTACTTCGCGCTCAGGCGCGACGATTATCGGCGGGCTATGGTTCGGGGCTTCGCGGCAGGCTGCGACGGAGTTTTCGTTTTTCCTCGGCATTCCAATCTTGGGGGCCGCCTCGGTATACAACCTCTTCAAGCACTGGGGCGCATTGTCGAGCGACGACATCGGCGTTTTTGCAATGGGTTTCATTGCTTCTTTCGCATTTGCGCTGCTTGCGATACGCCTTCTGATGCGTTATTTGACCGGACATGGATTTGGAGTTTTTGCGTGGTATCGCATTGCACTGGGAACGCTAATCTTGGTAGCGGTCGCCACGTAACCTTTCACTGGCGATGACGACGACCCATGTGGACGCTGTTGAAGGCCTTCTGCACAACAGGCCGTGGCGCAGGGCCATACGTGCAGCGAAAGGTGCGCGGCGTAGTTAGCCCCATCATTTTTCGCCGGCAACAGGCAAATCTTCGTTTTAGAACCTTCGCTCGCACTGCATCGTGCAACGCCCAGTGGTCCGAGTCATCGATAAAATGAGAATCAATAACATTTATACATCATGAAAATGCTTTCTCTTTGCGCCAGGCGATTCCTGGCAATAGCCGCGTTGTTCGCACTCTGGTCGGCTTCTCCCGCCTGGGCTGCCGCCCCTGCCGCCAGCGACCAGGCCAAGCAGACCTGGCAATTGCTGGACTACCTCGCGGTTGACTACGGCGGCGCGGTGAGCAACGGCCAGATTCAAAGTGCCAGCGAGTACGAGGAGATGAAGGAGTTCGCGGCAACCGCCGCACAGCAGCTTGCCGCACTGCCGAGCACTGCGGCGCTGCCCGAGTTGCAGCGGCAGGCCAAAGCGCTCGGAGACCTCATCGCCGCAAAGGCGGACGCCAAGGCCGTGGCCGACAGCGCCCATTCGCTGGCCGCAGCGCTGGTCAAAGCCTATCCGTTTCCGCTCTCGCCGACCCAGCCGCCGGATCTCGCACGCGCCAAGGTGCTGTTTGAAGCCAACTGCGCGGCATGCCACGGGGCAACCGGTGCAGGCGACGGCCCGCTCGGCGCCAAGCTCGAACCGCCGCCGATCGCCTTCACCGATCGTGATCGTGCCCGTTCGCGCAGCGTGCTCGCGCTGTACCAGGTCATTTCTCAAGGCGTGACCAGCACGTCGATGCCCAGCTTCGCCACGCTCTCCGACGAGGATCGGTGGGCATTGGCATTTTTCGCCGGCACACTGTCGCATGACGATGCCATGCGCGCACGCGGCGAACAGTCCTGGGGGCGAGACGCCAGCGCCAAGGCTGTCTTTCCCGACCTGGCTGCTGCCGCCACCTTGACCGAAGCCGCCTTGTCCGAGCGGATGCCCCCGGACGCAGCCCGCGACCTCACCGCCTATGTTCGCCGCCACCCGGAAGTCACCGCTGCCGCGAGCGGCTCGGGCGGACTGGCCTTGGCCCGCACACGCCTTCAGGAGAGCCTTGCCGCGGCGCGCGCGGGCGACCGGGCCAGCGCAACGCGCCTGGGCCTGTCGGCCTACCTGGATGGATTTGAGCCTCTGGAGCCGGCATTGCGCGCACGCAACCAGACACTTCTCACGGAAGTCGAAAACGCCATGCTGGCCTATCGCGGCGCGCTCGCCGGCGGGAAACTGGAACAAGCCGATGCCACGGCGCAGAAGCTGGACTATCTCTTTGCCCAGGTGGACGCCGAACTCGGCGCGGACAAGGCAGACCCGCTGACCACGTTCATCGCCTCCCTCACCATCCTGCTGCGCGAAGGGGTTGAAGCGCTGTTGATCGTCGTGGGCATGCTGGCCTTCCTGAAGAAGGCAGAACGGCGCGATGTGCTGGGCTATGTGCATGGCGGCTGGATGGCCGCACTGGCTTGCGGTGGCCTGACCTGGGCGGTGGCCACCTACTTCGTGAGCATCAGCGGCGCAAGCCGTGAGGTGACCGAGGGGGTTTCATCCCTGTTTGCGGCCGTTGTGCTGCTGAGCGTCGGGCTCTGGATGCACCAGAAAAGCACGGCGGGCAAGTGGCAGGCCTACCTGAAGGAAAAACTCTCCGCAGCCATGACGCGGCGTTCGGCATGGGCATTGTTCGCCTTGTCGTTCATTGCGGTCTACCGCGAAGTTTTCGAGACGGTGCTTTTCTATTCGGCCCTGGCCGGCGACGGCAACAATGGAGCCCTGCTCGGTGGATTGGTGGGCGGAGTGGCCGTTCTGGCCGTCCTCGCATGGTTCATGCTGCGCACCAGCGCCCGCATGCCGATCGGCAAATTCTTCAGTCTCAGCTCGATCCTGGTAGCGGTGCTCGCGGTCGTGCTCGCCGGCAAGGGGGTTGCCGGCCTCCAGGAGGCCGGCCGGTTGAGCGCCAGCCCGATCCATTGGCCGCGCATCGAAGTGCTTGGCATCTATCCGTCAGCGGAAACCGCCATTGCGCAAGCCGTGGTGCTTGCCGTTGCTCTGGCAGGCTTTGCCATGAACGCCGTGAAGGCGCGAAATCCCCGGCCCGCGTGAAACAAGCCGGCGTCACTGCCGAGCGTGACTCCTGGAAAAAATCGCGCTCAGCAAGAGATGACGCTATCCGGCACAGCAGGACAGCTGCTTCACGTCCTTGCTGAAGGTCTGCGCCGCGAGCTTCAGGCCCTCGACCATCGTCAGGTAGGGGAATAGCTGATCGGCCAGCTCCTGCACGGTCATCCGGTTGCGGATCGCCAGCGCCGCCGTCTGGATCAGTTCGCCCGCTTCCTGCGCGACCGCCTGCACGCCGATCAGCCGTCCGGTGCCGGCCTCGGCAACCAGCTTGATGAAGCCGCGCGTGTCGAAGTTGGCCAGCGCCCTCGGCACGTTGTCGAGCGTGAGCGTGCGGCTGTCGGTCTCGACGCCGTCGTGGCGCGCTTGCGCCTCGCTGTAGCCCACCGTCGCCACCTGCGGATCGGTGAACACCACGGCCGGCATCGCCGTCAGGTCCAGCGTCGCGTCGCCGCCGGTCATGTTGATGGCGGCGCGCGTGCCGGCCGCCGCCGCGACGTAGACGAATTGCGGCTGGTCGGTGCAGTCGCCGGCCGCGTAGATGTGCGGCGCGCTGGTACGCATGGTGTGGCTGACGAGGATGGCCCCCTGGGGATTGACCTCGATGCCCGCCGCTTCGAGGTTCAGCGTGCGGGTGTTCGGCGCGCGCCCCGTGGCAATGAGCAGCTTGTCGGCGCGCAGCTCGCCGCGATCCGTCGTCAAGATGAACTCTTCCTCTGCATGGGCGACTCGACTGGCCTGGACATGCTCCAGCACCTCGATGCCCTCGGCACGGAACGCGGCCGTGACGGCTTCGGCGACGGCGGGGTCTTCGCGAAAGAGCAGTGTGCTGCGCGCGAGGATCGTGACCTGGCTGCCCAGCCGGGCAAAGGCTTGCGCCAATTCGACTGCCACCACCGACGAACCGATCACGGCCAGCCGCGAGGGAATGGCATCGCTCGCCAGCGCCTCGGTGGAGGTCCAGTAGGGAGTGCCCTTCAAGCCAGGAATCGGCGGGAGCGCGGGGCTCGCACCAGTGGCGATGAGACAGCGGTCGAAGGCCACCGTGCGCTCACCGCCTTCCGCCAGTTGCACGGTCAGGCAGTTTTCATTCATGAAACGGGCCTCGCCATGCAGCACGGTGATAGCCGGGGTGCTCTGCAGGATGCCTTCGTACTTGGCATGGCGCAGCGCATCGACGCGGCCTTGTTGCTGGGCCAGCAGCCGCTCGCGCAGAATGGACGGCGGCGTGGGCGGCAGGCCGGCATCGAACGGGCTTTCCCGGCGCAGATGCGCAATGTGCGCGGCGCGGATCATGATTTTGGACGGCACGCAGCCGACATTGACGCAGGTGCCGCCGATGGTGCTCCGCTCGATTAGCGTCACGCGCGCGCCTCGCTCGACCGCCTTGAGTGCCGCCGCCATCGCCGCGCCGCCACTGCCGATCACGGCCACATGCAGCGCCCGCTCGCCACCACCGTGACTCGGTTCGCTGCCCAGCCAGCCCAGCGCCTTGCCCAACAAGCCCGCAGCCTTGTTCGGCGTGTCGGACACCCGTGCGCGGTAACCGAGCGCGGCCATCGCCGCGACCAGCGGACCATGGTTCATGTCCGCATCCGCCTCGACCTCGGCCCGTCGCCGCGGATAGGACACCGAGGCCGAGCGCACCCCGGGCACCTTCTCCAGCGCCTCTCTGACGTGCTCGGCGCACGACGCGCAGGTCATGCCGTCGATGTGCAAGGCGATCGCTTCGGCCATGGCGGGCAACCTCACTGCTTGACGGTGGCGGGGTAGCCCGCGTTTGCGGTGGCCTTGGCCAAGGCCCCGGCGTTGGTCTTGGCATCGTCGAAGGTCACGACGGCTTCCCGCTTTTCATAGCTGACCTCGGTCTTCTGGACCCCGGCCACCTTGAACAGGGCCATCTTGACCGTGATCGGACACGACGCGCAGGTCATATCGGGCACCGACAGTGTGACGGTCTTGGTGGCGGCCCACGCCGGAGCGCCCAGGGTAACGGCCAGGGCAATAGCGGTGGCAAGTTTCTTCACGGTGGATTCCTCTCAATAGAACAACGGCAGGACGTACGGAAAAGCGAGGGCAATCAAGACCAGCGCGACCACGATCCAGAAAATGATCTTGTAGGCCGTCCGCACGCGGGGCACGGCGCAGACCTCATCCGGCTTGCAGGCGTGAACCGGCCGGAAGATGCTGCGCCAGGCGAAAAACAGCGCCATCAGGGCCGCGCCGATGAAAATCGGCCGGTAGGGTTCCAACACGGCCAGGTTGGCGATCCAGGCGCCCGAGAAACCGAGCAAGACCAAGATGAGGGGGCCGAGGCAACAGGCCAACGCAAGAATGGCGGCGAGGCCGCCAGCGGCCAGGGCGCCACGCCCGCTCTTGGGTTCCGACATATGGTTTTCCTTCCGGGACTTCGCTTGATGCTGTAAGGTTACTTCCGTAGTCAACTACGGAGTCAAGCGTCATGGAAAGCGCCTCGGACAATCTGACCATCGGCGCCTTTGCCAAGGCGGCCACAGTCAATGTGGAGACGATCCGGTTCTATCAGCTCAAGGGCTTGTTGCCCCAGCCGGAGCGGGCCTACGGCCGCATCCGCCGCTACGGGCCGGCAGATGTGGCGCGGGTGAAGTTCGTGAAGTCAGCCCAGCGCCTGGGGTTCAGCCTGGATGAAATCGGCCAGCTTCTGAAACTTGAGGACGGCACCCATTGCAATGAGGCGGCGGAGCTGGCCTCGCTGCGGCTGGCCGATGTGCGCGCCCGCCTGGTGGACCTCACACGGATTGAGGCGGCATTGTCGAAATTGGTGGGTGAATGCGACGCGCACCATGGCAATGTGTCCTGCCCGCTGATCGCGGCATTGCACTGCTGTTGAGCGGAGAAGTTCGGCCGTTCACCTCGCGGCGAAGGGGCGGACAGGCAAGCGCGGCGCGCGAACCAGATTTAAGGTATTGAGCCGGAGGCGCGATGGGATCAAGACCGGATGGCCACAATTCGGCGCGATAGTGCCCTTTTGCACATTAATTCAATAAATGTTGTATTATCGAAATATGAAAGAGACCCAAGCCGTTTCCGCCCTCGGCGCCCTGGCCCACACCCAGCGCCTGCGGGTTTTCCGCGCCCTGGTGGTCGCCGGCCCCGAAGGGCTGACACCCAGCGCCCTCGCCGACCAGCTCGACGTGGCCCGCAATTCCCTGTCCTTCCACCTGAAGGAGCTGGCCCATGCCGGCCTGGTCACCATCGAGCAGCAGGGCCGCAACCTGATCTACCGCGCCGACTTCACCCAGATGAACGGACTGCTCGGCTACCTGACCGAGCACTGCTGCCAAGGCAGCACATGCGAGGTCAGTGATTCCTCCTCTGCCTGTACTTCCTGCTGAAAGGATCTCCCCATGAAGCGCTTTCACGTTCACCTGCACGTCGATGACCTGAACCGCAGCATCGGCTTCTATTCCCAACTGTTCGCCGCGCAGCCCGCGCGTGTCGAGGGCGACTACGCCAAGTGGATGCTCGAAGACCCGCCGGTCAACTTCGCTATCTCCACACGGGGCAACAAACCAGGCATCGACCATCTGGGCATCCAGACCGACGATGCGGAGGAATTGGCCGTGCTGAAGGCACGCGCCGAGGCGGCCGACATGGCGCTGCTCGACGAAGGCACCACCACCTGCTGCTACGCGCGCAGCGAGAAGCACTGGATCACCGATCCGCAGGGCGTGGCCTGGGAACACTTTCATACGCTGGGCAGCATCCCGGTCTTCAACGAAGCGGCGCCTGCAACGGGTTCTGCCGCAGCCTGCTGCGCCCCGGCGCGCGGCAAGCCGGTGGGCGTTGCGGTGAAGCCGGCTTCGTCCTGCTGCTGATGTGAGACATCCATGACCACCAACAAGACCTACAACGCCCTGTTCATCTGCACGGGTAACTCGGCCCGCTCCATCCTGGCCGAAGGCATCCTCAATGAATTGGGCCAGGGGCGCTTTCGCGCCTACTCGGCGGGCAGCCACCCCAAGGGCGAAGTCCACCCGCTGGCGCTTGCCACGCTGGAACGGCTGCATATGCCGATCGTCGGCTACCGCAGCAAGAACTGGGACGAGTTCGCGGCGCCCGGTGCACCGGAGCTGGATTTCATCTTCACGGTGTGCGACAACGCCGCCGGCGAGGTCTGCCCCGTATGGCCTGGGCGCCCGATGTCAGCGCATTGGGGTGTGCCTGATCCTGCAGCCGTTGAAGGCACCGACGAGCAGAAGCGCAAGGCGTTCACGGATGCGGCGCTGACCTTGCGCCGGCGCATTGAGCTGTTCCTGTCGCTGCCATTGCAGCGGCTCGATGCCATGTCGCTGCAGCACGAGCTGCGCAGCATTGGTACGAAGTGAGGTCTGCGCGATGAGTGTTGGAACCCAAACGGCCGGCCGCGTGCCGGCCACCTCCACCATGAGCGTCTTCGAGCGCTACCTGAGCGTGTGGGTGCTGCTGTGCATCGTCGCCGGCATCGCGCTGGGCCAGTTCGCACCCAACGTATTTCAGGCCATTGGCCGCATGGAGATCGCCCAGGTTAATCTGCCGGTCGGTCTGCTGATCTGGATCATGATCGTGCCGATGCTGCTGAAGGTGGACTTCGGTGCGCTGGGCCAGGTCAAGCAGCACTGGCGCGGCATCGGCGTGACGCTGTTCGTCAACTGGGCGGTCAAACCGTTCTCGATGGCGCTGCTGGCCTGGATCTTCGTCCGCCAGGTCTTCGCTCAGTGGCTGCCGGCCGACCAGCTCGACAGCTACGTTGCCGGCCTCATCCTGCTGGCCGCCGCGCCCTGCACGGCGATGGTGTTCGTCTGGAGCCGGCTGACCGGGGGCGATCCGGTATTCACGCTGTCGCAGGTGGCGCTGAACGACACCATCATGGTGTTTGCCTTCGCGCCCATTGTCGGCCTGCTGCTGGGCCTGTCGTCCATCACGGTGCCGTGGGCCACGCTGCTGGTATCGGTCGGCCTGTACATCGTGATTCCGGTCATCCTGGCCCAGCTCTGGCGCCGTGCTCTGCTGAACAAGGGCCAAGCCGCCTTCGACCGGGCGCTGGAGCGCATCGGCCCGCTGTCGATCGCGGCGCTGCTGCTCACGCTGGTGCTGCTGTTCGCCTTCCAGGGCGAGGCCATCATCCGCCAGCCGCTGGTCATCGCCATGCTGGCGGTGCCGATCCTGATTCAGGTGTTCTTCAACTCCGGCCTGGCCTATTGGCTCAGCCGCAAGGCCGGCGAGCAGCACAGCATCGCTTGCCCCTCGGCGTTGATCGGCGCCTCCAACTTCTTCGAGCTGGCTGTAGCGGCCGCCATCAGCCTGTTCGGCTTCCAGTCCGGCGCGGCGCTGGCCACCGTGGTCGGCGTGCTGATCGAGGTGCCGGTGATGCTGCTGGTCGTTCGGATCGTCAACCAAAGCAAGGGCTGGTATGAGTGCGGCCCGAACCCTGCCCGCAGATAAGCAAGGCATTTCCCATGAGCAGTATCACGATATATCACAACCCCGTCTGCGGCACGTCGCGCAACGTGCTGGCCCTGATCCGCAACAGCGGCGAGGAACCCACGGTCATCGAATACCTGAAGACACCGCCCGACCGCGAAACCCTGCAACGCCTGATCACGGACATGGGCGTGCCGGTGCGCGCGGTATTGCGCGAGAAGGGCACGCCCTACGCGGAACTCGGCCTCGATGACCCGAAGTGGAGCGATGCGCAGTTGATCGACTGCATGCTCCAGCATCCCATTCTGATCAACCGCCCTATCGTGGTGACGCCGCTGGGCACGCGGCTGTGCCGGCCTTCGGAGGCCGTGCTGGACATCCTGCCGCAATCACAGCGCGGCGCGTTCAACAAGGAAGACGGCGAAGCGGTCGTGGACGCGGAAGGCCGCCGTGTCTGAATCCAGAATCGACCTACCCAATATCGACACCGCGCTATTCCAACTGCCCGATACCCAACGGCTGCTGACACCCGAGCGCGCCACGCACGCGCCGCGCTTCCTATTGCTCTATGGCTCGCTACGCGAGCGCTCGTTCAGTCGCTTGGCCGCTGAGGAAGCGGCTCGCATCCTGCGCGCGCTCGGCGGTGAGACGCGCATGTTCAATCCCTCGGGCCTGCCACTGGTGGACGATGCACCCGCCGACCATCCCAAGGTCAAGGAACTGCACGAGCTGGCCCAGTGGGCCGAAGGCATGGTGTGGAGTTCGCCCGAGCGCCATGGGGCCATGACGGGGTTGATGAAGACGCAGATCGACTGGATTCCGCTGTCGGCCGGCGCAGTGCGCCCGACGCAGGGCAAGACGCTGGCGGTGATGCAGGTCTCGGGCGGCTCGCAGTCCTTCAACGCCGTCAACCAGATGCGCGTGCTGGGCCGCTGGATGCGGATGCTGACCATCCCCAACCAGTCCTCGGTCGCCAAGGCGTACCAGGAGTTCGACGAGGCCGGGCGCATGAAGCCCTCGGCCTACTATGACCGCATCGCGGACGTGATGGAGGAGCTGATGAAGTTCACCCTGCTCACGCGCGATGCGGCGCCGTACCTCGTGGACCGCTACAGCGAGCGCAAGGAAAGTGCGGAATCACTGAGCCGGCGCGTCCAGCAGACGGCTATCTGAACACTCCCCCTAAAAAACAAGCACTTCACTCACCAATCCGTCGTGACGCTAATCTGATGCGCCATCGCAGCGACAGAAACGGATCGGAGAACAGAATGGGAATTTCCAGCAGCAAGGTCTACAAGCAGGCCGATGAGGCCGCTGCGTTTGCGCATATCAGGGAGCTCGCAGAAAAGGAACCCGTCGATGACGAGACGGCTTCGGAATTGTGGCTTGAGGCAGAAGCCATCGTGGACACCTACATCGAGGCCGCTGAGTCGCGGTCCATAGAGGACTTGCCCTCCAGGCAGGAACTGGGCGAGTCCTGCTTTTGGCTGTTGTTCCAGACGAAAGTTTTGCGGGAGGACGAGCATTACCGGCTGATCGTCGAACTGCTGTCGCCACAGCTCGGGCTGTCCCTGTTCGATTTGCTGCCCCGCGTCCGAAAGCTCCGCGAAGCGGCCCTTGACGCACTGGAGGCCATGGTCAAGAAGCCATCAATGGATCGTCCGACAGCGCCGCAAGCGTGCGAGGACGACCTTTTCTGATGGGAAGCTGGTGGCACCTCCGAGCCGAAATTCTCGTATCAGCGATACGAGAATTCATCGGCTGCGGAAGATCGAGCGTCAGCACCGAACGTCCGCGCCATCTGGCGCAGCACAGTCGGCAGTTCGGCCTGGTCGCCGTCCTCCAGAACACCGTTGATGACTTCGAGCGCGAGCGCCGGGTCGCTGCGGTACAGCTCGGCCATCGCTTCGTCATGGGGTCTGCTTTTCATCAGCCCACCAGCGCTTCCAGTTCCTCGAACGCCAGGCGCGGCAAGCGCCGGCCTTCCTTGGCCACGTTGACCTGCAGGGCGGCCCGCGCCACGTCCAGCACCTCCCGCGCCAGGGCATAACCGCCCTTGGCCTGCATCCAGCCCAGCACATCCGCCAGATGCCAGATCGACGCGCTGCCCTCATGCACCGGCGCCGGGAAGCTACCCGGATGGGCCAGCATCAGCTTGCGCATATTCTGCCGCGACACGCCCACGATGTCGGCCACATCGGTCAGCCCAACCAGATCAGGCGCCACTTCGATCAGCCGGGCCGAGGGTGCGGCACGGCGCACATCGGCCAGCGCGCTGCGCACTGCCTCATCTGCATCCACCGCCTCGCGGGTAAATTCCAGCGCCAGCCGCCCCGGCTGCCCGATGCCGACCAGGGCATCGTCGCAGCCGGCTTCACCCAGGCGCTCGACCAGTGTCTGCGAATCGCGGTCGTCATCGGTGAGCTGGTATTTGAGGGTAAAGGTGTATTCCATCGCGCTATTCCTGGGTGCCATCGTCATCCGCCTCGCGCTGCTGGCGGTCCATGGTGCAGTTGTCCACGGCGCGCCGTAAGGCGCGGGCATGGTTGCCGGGGTTCTTCGGCGTGCTCCATACACTGGTAATGCAGAACTCGCCGCAACGGCATTCCTCATCGTTGTACGGGCAGTACATCCGCCCCCAGGCATGGCTACCGCCGACTTCGACACGCCAGCCTTGCCCTTCGGCGTGTCGCAGCGCATCCTCGACCTCTTTCTTCGGGTGAGAGGAACGGGCCATCAGCGACCTCCAGTATGGGGATGATGCGCAAGGTTGTCAAGTGACAACCTTGCTGCAAGGCTTGGTGACCCACGCTCGAATTGTCGCGACAGCGTCGCGACAATTCGGCGGGCCTGATTTCCGACACGAAAGGCTGGCAACGCCGCGCCTGCCGCAGCCGACGGCATCTTGCCGTTCATGCGGACGCCTGCTCGGTGCGTTGCGCCCCGGTGATCGTCTTGCGCCGGTTCGCCACCAGCTCGGCGGCCTGCCGCACCGGATCGTCCTCCGTGTGGACGTACCGCATGAACATCGCCACGGTCTTGTGCGCCGTCAGCGCCATGCCCACCTTCACCGGAATCCCCGAGTTGGCGATGTCAGTGGCCGAACGGTGGCGGATGCCATGCGTGCCCACGTGCGTAGCGCCCGCCGCCTTCAGGATGCGGCACCAGGCACCGTAATACTCGCCCTCGGTGAGATGCTTGGCCGGGTCGTTCGGCGACGGCAGCACGTAGGGGCAGCCGTCCCGGCGCGGCGCGGTGGACAGCAGCCGGTAGGCTTCCTCGCTCAAGGGCTTGGACATGCCACCTGTCTTGCTATCGGGCCAGACCACGCGGCGGTTGTCCAGATCCACCCATGCCCATTCCAGCGAGATGATCTCGGAGCGCCGCCCGGCAAACTCGAATTGCAGGCGGATCGCCAGCGGGATGACGTAGTTCTCCAGCCCTTCGGCCTCGATACCGTCAAGGTGCCGGAACAGCTTGCCCATGTCCTCGTCGCTGATGAGGTGGGTGGCCTTGCCGTCGGGGTACACCGGGACGTGGCGGCATGGGTTGGTGCCGTCCGGCCGATAACCCCAGACCTCGGCCAGGTTGAACATCTTGCGCATGACGCTGAAAGCGCGGTTCGCCTCGGCGGGCTTGTGCGCCATCTTCTTCATCGCCCCGGCCACGTCCGGGCGCTTCACGTCCTGAACCTTGATGCGGCCCAGGAAGGGGACGATGCAGCGGTCGATGACGCCCTGGTAGCCCCGGCGGGTGCTGGGCTTGTTGCGTTGCTTGGAGTGATCCTC
>CBIGPF010000168.1:0-13425 GCA_966191535.1 uncultured Pseudomonas sp.
GCCAAGCCGATCCATCGGTAGTGGCGGCGGCCGGGGGGGACTACCCCCGGCGGGGCTTACCTGTTTCTGGCTCCCCCGGGGCTTGGGGGGGGCGGCCGCCCCCGCGGGCCCCCGGGAACGGCGTCAGGCGCCGAGTTCGCTGAAAGATAGGAATGGCAGCGGCTCACCGGCGCGCAGGGTGCGCCCGGCCTCCACCACCGCCAGGCCATCGGCCCAGCTCGCCGCGCGCAGCATGGCCGAACCCTGCTGCGGATGCAGGCAGATGCGTGCCACGCCGGTGCTGTCCAACTCCAGGCGCGCACGCAGGTACTGCCGGCGCGAATTGGCCGTGGGCCAATCGAAGCCCGCCGGCAACGTGACCGGCAAGGTGTCGGCCGTGCTGCGCCCCTGGGCACGCCAGAGGAATGGTCGCGCCACCACCAGTGCGGTCACCAGCGCAGCGGCAGGGTTGCCTGGCAGGCCGATCCACGGCTTGCCCGAGATACTGCCGAACGCCAGCGGCTTGCCCGGCTGCATCTTCAGCTTCCACAGGTGCAGCTCGCCCAGCTCGCGAATCGCCTGTTTGAGATAGTCGCGATCACCCACCGACACCCCGCCACTGGTGATCAGTACGTCCCATTCGGACGCGGCGAGGCTCAACGCGTCGCGGCTGGCCGACAGGGTGTCGGCCAGCACGCCGTAGTCGTGCACCTCGATGCCCCAGCCACGCAGCAGTGCGCCGACGCTGAAGCGGTTGGCGTTGTAGATCTGCCCTGGTTCCAGCGGCTCGCCCGGCTCGCGCAACTCGTCGCCGCTGCTCAGCAGACAGACGCGCAGCGGCCGGTACACGTTGACGCGGTCCAGGCCGACGCTGGCGAGCAGGCCAAGGTCCTGGGCGCGCAGTGTCTTCCCGGGGCTGAGCAGGGCATCGCCTTCGCGAAGCTCTTCACCACGACGGCGCACATGGCTGCCATGGGCGACCGCGGGCACCTGCAGCCAGTCGCCATCGACCGTGCAGTCTTCCTGGGCAATCACGCTGTCCGCCCCTGGCGGCAACGGCGCGCCGGTGAAGATGCGCATGGCCTGGCCGGTTTGCAATTCGACCTGGGCGGCCTCGCCGGCGGCGATGTAGCCGGCAATCTTCAACCGAGCCCCGGCGACGGTATCAGCGCTGCGCAGGGCATAGCCGTCCATCGCGCTGTTGTCCCACAGCGGCAGGTTGATCGGTGAGTGAACGTCCTTGGCGAGAATACGGCCCAGGGCATTCTCCAGGTCGACGCGCACGGTCGGCGGCGCCGCAGGAACGAACGCCATCAGCGCAGCGATGGCCTCGTCCACCGGGCGCAGGCCGGAGCCGGAACAACCGCAGCCGTTCACGAGCGTGTACCGCAGGCCAGCACCGGGCGCTCGGGCAGGCGCTTGAGATGGGGGACGAAATTGCAGGGTTTGGTGCGGCTGTCGAGCTGCTGCACGAGGATCTTTTCCCAGGCGGTCAGGCAGGCGCCGGTGGAGCCGGGCAGGCAGCAGATCAGCGTGCCGTTGGTGATGCCGGCGATGGCGCGGGACTGGATGGTGGAGGTGCCGATTTCCTCGCGGGAAATCTGCCGGAACAGCTCGCCAAAGCCATCCACGGTGCGCTCGAGCAACGGCGCGACGGCTTGCGGGGTGTTGTCGCGGGCGGTAAAGCCGGTGCCACCGGTGATCAGGCCGACCTGGACCTTGGGGTCGGCGATCCAGGCGGAAACCACGGCGCGGATCTGGTAGATGTCGTCGATCACCAACCGGCGCTCGGCGAGGGCGTGGCCGGCGCGCTGCAGCGAGGTCACAAGGGCCTGGCCGGAGGTGTCGTTGTGCAGGCTGCGGGTATCGCTGACGGTGAGGACCGCGATCTCCAGCGGCAGGAAATCCGGGGTGCTGAGATGGCTCATGAGGGGCTCTCCATGACGGAGCAAAAAGGCTGGCGCCAGCCTGCGCCCCTTCCCCTCTACCGCCCATTCCTCCTAGGAGGTACTGCCCCGGCGCGAGCGGGGCATCGGAGTCAACCTGCAGGAGCGCGCCATGCGCGCGATCGCGGGCATGGCCCGCTCCGACCGGGAAACTCTGCTGCCAGGCGGATCAGCTCTTCCAGCGATCAGCAGCGGCCTGGTCGCTGCAGCGGCCTTCAACCCAGCGCGGGCCTTCGGTGGTGTCTTCCTTCTTCCAGAACGGCGCGCGGGTCTTCAGGTAGTCCATGACGAAGTTGCAGGCGTCGAACGCGGCCTGGCGGTGGGCGCTGGCGGCGCCGACGAAGACGATGGGCTCGCCCGGCTCCAGGCGGCCGATGCGGTGGAGGATTTCCAGGCGCAGCAACGGCCAGCGCTCATTGGCTTCGACCTCGATCTTCGCCAGCGCCTTCTCGGTCATGCCTGCATAGTGCTCGAGGAACAGGCCGGCAACCTCGCGGCCATCGTTGAAATCACGCACGTAGCCGACGAAGCCGACCACCGCACCGACACCAACGTTGGCGGCATGCATCGCGTTGAGTTCGGCGCCCGGATCGAACGCCGCCGGCTGGACGCGGATCACCATGGGCTCAGCCTCCGGTCACGGTGGGGAAGAACGCCACCTCGTCGCCGTCGGCGAGGGGCTCGTCCAGGGAGCACAGCTCCTGGTTGCGCGCGCACATCAGGTTCTGTTCGCCGAGCACGTCCCAGGCGCCGCCGCGTTCCAGCAGCAGGCGCCGAAGGTCGTCGAGGCTGGCCAGGGACGGGCTCCAGTTCAGTTGCTCACCATCCAGGCCGAGGGCTTCGCGGTAGCGAGCGAAGTACTGCACGCGGATCATGGGGTGTCTCCCGCTACGCCATCGGTAGCAACGTAATGACCGCTCTTGCCGCCGAGCTTCTCCAGCACGCGCACGCTGTCGATGGTCATGCCGCGGTCCACGGCCTTGCACATGTCGTAGATGGTCAGCGCGGCGACGCTGGCGGCGGTCAGCGCTTCCATCTCCACACCGGTCTGCCCGGCCAGCTTGCAGCGGGCGACGATGTGCACGGTGTCCTCGCCTTCGGCGGCCAGCTCGACCTTGACGCTGGTGAGCAGCAGCGGGTGGCACAGCGGGATCAGGTCATGGGTCTTCTTCGCCGCCTGGATACCGGCGATGCGTGCCACGGCGAACACGTCACCCTTGGGGTGACCGCCGTCCTGGATCAGCTGCAGGGTGGCCGGGAGCATGCGCACCCGGGCTTCGGCCACGGCCTCACGGGATGTCACGGCTTTTTCGGTGACATCGACCATGTTGGCGCGGCCCTGGGAATCGAGATGGGTCAGCACGGCTGGGAACTCTCCGGTGGATCAGGGGAACAGTGTACTCCCGGTACGCGCGGCCTGCGGAGCTGCGGACGGCGCGTTGGGGGGAGGATTGTATACAAGAAGAGGTACGAGCGGGGTGCCCGAAGCCTGGGCGGGTTCGCGAGCAAGCGCGCTCCTGCAGGTTCTGCGTTCGAGGTGATCATCGGTGCTGCCGGCTGGCTTTTCGCAGGAGCGAGTGTGCTCGCGAACAACCTCGAACAGAAAGAACAGGCCCGCCGGGGGGCGGGCCTGGATTGCATTACATGTGGGCTTCGGCGAACTCCGCCAGCACCGAGCGCGGCACCCCTTGCAGGGTCACGTGTACGCCGTGGGGGAAGTCCTTGAAGCGCTCGGTCAGGTAAGTCAGGCCGGAGCTGGTGGCCGACAGGTAGGGGGTGTCGATCTGCGCCAGGTTGCCCAGGCAGACCACCTTCGAACCGTTGCCCGCGCGGGTGATGATGGTCTTCATCTGGTGCGGGGTGAGGTTCTGGCATTCGTCGATCAGGATCAGGCTCTGCTGGAAGCTGCGACCGCGGATGTAGTTCAGCGATTTGAACTGCAGCGGCACCTTGCTGAGGATGTAGTCGACGCTGCCATGGGTGCACTCATCGTCCGAATGCAGCGCTTCGAGGTTGTCGGTGATTGCGCCGAGCCAGGGCTCCATCTTCTCCGCCTCGGTACCGGGCAGGAAGCCGATGTCCTCGTCCAGGCCCTGCACACTGCGAGTCGCGATGATGCGTTTGTAGCGCTTGGTGACCATGGTCTGCTCGATGGCGGCAGCCAGGGCAAGGATGGTCTTGCCCGAGCCAGCGGCGCCGGACAGGTTGACCAGGTGGATGTCCGGGTCCAGCAACGCGTACAGCGCCAGCGACTGGTACACATCGCGCGGACGCAGGCCCCAGGCTTCCTGGTGCAGCAGCGGCTCCTGGTGCAGGTCGAGGATGGTCAGCTCGTCCTGGTCGATGCCCTTGATCCAGCCGACGAAGCCCTGCTCATCGACGATGAACTCGTTGATGTGCACCGCCGGCAGGTTGTCGGTGAGTTGCACTCGGTGCCAGGTTCGCCCATGGTCCTGGCGGGTCTCCACCTTGCTGACGCGGTCCCAGAACGATCCGCTCAGCGAGTGGTAGCCACGCGACAGCAGGTTGATGTCATCGACCAGCTGGTCGGTGTGGTAGTCCTCGGCGAATACCCCACAGGCACGCGCCTTCAGGCGCATGTTGATGTCCTTGGTGACCAGCACCACGCGCTTGCTGCTATGGCGACTCTTCAGCTCCACCAGCTGGTTGATGATCTTGTTGTCGTTGAGGTGCTCGGGCAGCCAGGTGATCGGCTCCGCGCGCTTGCTCATGAGGATCGACAGGCTGCCGCACGGCCCGCTCTTGCCGCGCTGGATGGGCACGCCATCCTCTACCTGCTCGGGCGAGGCCTCGCCCAGTACCTGGTCGATGAGGCGGATCGCCTGACGGCATTCCGCAGCCACGGTGTGTTTGCCGGTCTTGAGCTTGTCCAGCTCCTCCAGCACCGTCATCGGGATCGCGACGTGGTGCTCCTGGAAATTCAGCAAGGCGTTGGGATCGTGGATCAGGACGTTGGTGTCGAGGACGTACAGGGTGGGCTGGGTGGGGCGGGAGCGTCCGTGGTCATCCATACGCAGGTCACCTCTTCTGGGAACGTTACGACGGAATGCCGTGACAGCGCTCCGCCGTGCGGTGAGCCACCGGCTCTCGAGACATGGGCTCGAAAGCACTGCGAGAAGGGGACGGGCCGGGCCGGGGCCGCCACCTGTCTGCAGGGTTCGGCGGTCTACGACTCCAGAAATACAGGAAAAAACATGACGATAAAAAGTCTTTTTCCTTCCTAAGAAGGTTTTTTTCTTCGTACGACGAAATACCTTGGCGGGAGCTTCGGACAGCGCTAGTTTTAGGGGTCCCACCTGCCGTAGCAGCGCGCCTTTCCTTCGACGGATCAGTCCCTTAGCCCGCCACCCCGTCTACTCCGGCGGCTTGCGCCGCACCGCGCCCTTCCCCGCTTGCCCCTGTCGATGTCGATCCTGCAACCCGTCCTGCACTAATCGTCCCCATAGGTGGAGCCTCGGCCCGCAACTCCTTACAATCGCGCCTCGATTGCAGGAGCGCGCTTGTAGGAGACCGCACGATGCTGATGGTGATTTCCCCCGCCAAGACCCTGGACTACGACACCGCGCCGGTGACGCAGCGCTTCACCCTGCCCGAGCACCTGGACGATGCCCAGGAGCTGATCGGCATCCTGCGGGAACTCGCCCCGGCGCAGATCGCCGAGCTGATGCACCTGTCGGACAAACTGGCAGGACTGAATGCCGCGCGCTTCGGCAGCTGGCACCCGGACTTCACCCCTGCCAACGCCAAGCAGGCGCTGCTGGCCTTCAAGGGCGACGTCTACACCGGCATGCAGGCCGAGGATTTCAGCGAAGACGACTTCGACTTCGCCCAGCGCCACCTGCGCATGCTCTCCGGCCTCTATGGCGTGCTGCGCCCGCTGGACCTGATGCAGCCGTACCGCCTGGAAATGGGCACCAAGCTGGCCAACGCGCGCGGCAAGGACCTCTATGCCTTCTGGGGCGAGCGCATCAGTGGCTGGCTGAACGAATCCCTGGCCGAGCAGGGCGACGACGTCCTGCTGAACCTGGCCTCCAACGAGTACTTCGGCGCGGTGAAGCGCAAGGCCCTGGACGCACGGGTGATCGACACCGAGTTCAAGGACCTGAAGAACGGCCAGTACAAGATCATCAGCTTCTACGCCAAGAAGGCCCGCGGGATGATGGCGCGCTACGTGATCAAGGAGCGCCTGACCAACCCCGAGGGCCTGAAGGACTTCAACTACGCGGGTTATGCGTACAGCGCCGAGCACTCCAAGGCCGATCAGCTGGTATTCCTGCGCGACCACGCTGACGACTGATTCGCTTTCTGCTGCACCAGACGGGAGCCCTGGGGCTCCCGTTTTCATTTGCGCGCAGAACCTGCAGGAACGCCCATTGGGCGTGATCGTGGTCATGCCCGGCTCCCACAGGGAGCGGAAGCGTTGGGCGGTTCGCGAGCAAGCTCGCTCCTACGAAAAAGCCCATCTCCCCCAACCTGCAACACCGAAGCGGGTGCAACCGCCGGCTCTGCCGACGGTTCGCGGGCATGGCCCGCTCCTACAGTGGGAGATTGCTCGCACGGATTTGCCTCCATTTAACGCCCGACATTACCGCTGATTCCAAGTGGCCTGTAAGCCATTGACCATGGAACCGGCCGGTCACGGGGGGCAGAACTGTGCGTTTACTGCCCAAAACACCCCCTCAAGACCACACGAATAGAATGGTCAAAATGACCGTTCGTCTGCTTCAGGATTAATCGTGAGAAAATTTTTCGACCCGCCGGACAGGTCGAATGGATGGAAATCGTCCTGATTCGCTCCTTGCCTTGTAATCCATTGGCCATTAACAGCCTTTGGCCATGACATGCATTTCACGATTGCACTTTGCAAGATAGAAAGCTGAACGGCAGCTGAACGAATGTCTTAACGACGATACACGGTCGTTTTTAACGAAAAATTCAATGGAACTTTCCACGACCATGCACTTTGCACTAAGCAAAGCGCCGTGCAATTTGCCATTAACTCAGCATCAGGTGATATCAATTGGATATTTCAGAAGTTTGCAGAGGCGGGATGGGCGGAAGGAACTAACCGCATTTCGGATAAATCCTATTTGCGCAACGACCATCGTTGGCGAAACACAAATGCCCCGATGGAAATTGGAGTTTTGCTTCCGAGGTTATTTCGATCAGCTCTTATCGACTCGGCCTCGAAACGCAACCCAATGAAATTAATGAACTTTTCAGATGACGAGGCAATCATCTAACCAGACTTGAGCACGCCAGGCAGACATTGCACCAACTTTGCAACCTGCCTGAAACATAACAGGGCAAACATTCAAAGTTTGCTCCAATACTGTGCTCGAAAGTTTAGCACCCGATTCCCATGCCTGCCTGGAAGGAAGTACGGAAGACACTTTGAATAGTTCTTCCGGGGGTTCTTGCACCCTTTAAAAATCGCCCTACCGGGCAACTTTAAACAGTTCGACCATTGAAGAGGTGAATGCGATGCGTATCAGCATCTTTGGTCTTGGGTATGTTGGCGCAGTATGTGCCGGCTGCCTGTCCGCACGAGGCCATGAAGTCGTTGGGGTGGATGTGTCCACCACCAAGATCGATCTGATCAACAACGGGAAATCGCCCATCGTCGAGCCGGGCCTGGAGCCTCTGCTGGAGCAGGGCATCCGCACCGGCCGCCTGTCGGGCACCACCGACTTCAAGAAGGCCGTACTGGATACCGACGTGTCGTTCATCTGCGTCGGCACCCCGAGCAAGAAGAACGGCGACCTCGACCTGGGCTACATCGAGTCCGTCTGCCGCGAAATCGGCTACGCCATCCGCGAGAAGAAAGAGCGCCACACCGTGGTCGTGCGCAGCACCGTGCTGCCGGGCACCGTGAACAACGTGGTGCTCCCGATCATCGAAGACTGCTCCGGCAAGAAGGCCGGCGTCGACTTCGGCGTGGGCACCAACCCGGAGTTCCTGCGCGAATCCACCGCGATCAAGGACTACGACTTCCCGCCCATGACCGTCATCGGCGAGCTGGACAGCCAGACCGGCGACCTGCTCGAAGAAATCTACCGCGAGCTGGACGCGCCGATCATCCGCAAGACCATCGAGGTCGCCGAGATGATCAAGTACACCTGCAACGTCTGGCACGCCGCCAAGGTCACCTTCGCCAACGAGATCGGCAACATCGCCAAGGCCGTCGGCGTCGATGGCCGCGAGGTGATGGACGTGATCTGCCAGGACCGCAAGCTGAACCTGTCGCGCTACTACATGAAGCCCGGCTTCGCCTTCGGCGGCTCCTGCCTGCCCAAGGACGTGCGCGCCCTCACCTACCGCGCCAGCCAGCTGGACATCGAGCACCCGATGCTCGGCTCGATCATGCGCAGCAACCAGCACCAGGTGCAGAAGGCCTTCGACATCATCGCCGCCCATGGCAGCCGCAAGGTCGGCCTGCTCGGCCTGTCGTTCAAGTCCGGCACCGATGACCTGCGCGAAAGCCCGCTGGTGGAACTGGCCGAGATGCTCATCGGCAAGGGCTACGAGCTGCAGATCTTCGACCGCAACGTCGAGTACGCCCGCGTCCATGGCGCGAACAAGGAGTACATCGAATCGAAGATTCCGCATGTCTCCTCGCTGCTGGTCTCGGACCTGGATGCGGTCGTGAAGTCCTCCGACGTGCTGGTGCTGGGCAACGGTGACGAGCTGTTCGTCGACGTGGTGAAGCAGGCGCCGCAAGGCAAGAAGGTCGTCGACCTGATCGGCTTCATGCCGAGCGTCAGTGACGAGCGCGCCGAAGGCATCTGCTGGTAAGCGCCATCAGCTCCTGTAGGAGCGCGCCATGCGCGCGATCGCGGGCATGGCCCGCTCCTACAGGGCCACTTCACTATCCCAGAAGCGACAGACGGATTTCGACGATGGAAACCTACAAACGAGTAATCGGTGAAGCGACCGGCTGGCTGGTCTTCCTCGGCCTGCTGATGCTGCTGGCGCTGCTCGTGCCACCGACCGTATTCGACGCCGAATCCAAGGACTTCCTGCTGCTGATCGGCGCAGTTGGTATCTGGCGCTATTCCATGGGCGGCCTGCACTTCCTGCGCGGCATGCTGTTCCTCTACGTGGTCTACCCGCACTACCGCCGCAAGATGCGCAAGCTCGGCGACGCGGCAGACCCGTCCCACGTGTACCTGATGGTCACCAGTTTCCGCATCGACGCGCTGACCACCTCGATGGTCTATCGCTCGGTCATCGAAGAAGCCATTGCCTGCGGCTACCCCACCACCGTGGTGTGCTCCATCGTCGAGATGTCCGACGAGGTGCTGATCAAGCAGCAGTGGCAGAAGCTCAACCCGCCGGAGCACGTCGACCTCGACTTCGTGCGCATCCCCGGCACCGGCAAGCGTGACGGCCTGGCCCACGGCTTCCGCGCCATCTCCCGCCACCTGCCGGACGAAGACGCCGTGGTCGCGGTGATCGATGGCGACACCGTGCTCGAACCCGGCGTGGTGAGGAAGACCGTGCCCTGGTTCAAGCTCTTCCCCAACGTCGGCGGCCTGACAACCAACGAATTCTGCGAAGTGCAGGGCAGCTACGTGATGAGCGAGTGGCACAAGCTGCGCTTCGCCCAGCGCCACATCAACATGTGCTCCATGGCCCTGTCCAAGCGCGTGCTGACCATGACCGGGCGCATGTCGGTGTTCCGTGCCGCCGTGGTCACCGACCCGGACTTCATCACCGACGTCGAAAGCGACCACCTGGACCACTGGCGCCTGGGCCGCTTCCAGTTCCTCACCGGTGACGACAAGTCCAGCTGGTACAGCCTGATGCGCCTGGGCTACGACACCTTCTACGTGCCGGACGCGGCGATCAACACGGTCGAGCACCCGCCGGAGAAGAGCTTCATCAAAGCCAGCCGCAAGCTGATGTTCCGCTGGTACGGCAACAACCTGCGGCAGAACTCCCGCGCCCTGGCCCTGGGCCCGCAACGCCTGGGCTGGTTCACCAGCGTGGTGCTGTTCGACCAGCGCCTGTCGATGTGGACCTGCCTGCTCGGCCTGGTCGCCGCGATCATCGCCAGCATCAAGTACAGCATCGCCTTCCTGCTCATCTACCTGCTGTGGATCGGCATCACCCGCTTCGTGCTGACCCTGCTGCTGTCGCTGTCGGGCCACCACATCGGGCCGGCCTACCCGGCGATCCTCTATTACAACCAGATCGTCGGTGCCCTGGTGAAGATCTACGTGTTCTTCCGCCTCGACCAGCAGTCGTGGACCCGCCAGAACACCAAGCTCGACCGCGGCCTGGCCAGCTTCCAGCGCTGGTTCAACACCTGGTCCTCGCGCGCCATGACCTTTTCCGCGGCCAGCGTTTTCGTCGCCGTACTGCTGACCATCGTCTGACCCGACTTCTATCTACGAACAGGACTCGACCTCATGAATACCGCCGTCAACGTCAATGTCGTGCATGAATCCGAAGCCCAGCGCCAGCACGCCCGGGTCAAGCTGCCCGCACGCATCCGCTACATCGGATCCCACCGCGAAGGCATCGATGCGCGCCTGCTGGACCTGTCCGCCGGCGGCTTCGCCTTCACCTCGGCGAACGACACCCCGGTACAGGTCGGCGACCTGCACAAGGGCAAGCTGCTGTTCCAGATCGACAGCATCAGCTTCTCGCTGGAAGTGGAATTCCAGGTGCGCTCCTATGACCGCGAAACCAGCCGCGTCGGTTGCGAATTCCAGCACCTGAAGCCGCGCGAAATCGCCGCCCTGCGCTACCTGATCACGTCCTACCTGGCCGGTGAAGTGATCAGCGTCGGCGACATGCTCAACACCCTGCAGCGCGAGAACTTCACCAAGGCCCGCAAGCACGGTGCAGGCTCCGGCGGCATGGGCTTCTTCGGCCGCTTCCGCGCGGTCACCGTGAGTACCGCGATCTTCGTGGTCGGCGTCGGCGCCTTCGCGGTGATCCTCAACCAGATCTACAACCTGTACTTCGTCACCCATGCCGATTCGGGCGTGGTCAGCGTGGCCAACCAGCAGATCACCATGCCCCGCGAAGGCACCGTGGAAAGCCTGGTGGAGCCGGGCGCCGACGTCGCCAAGGGCGCGCCGATCGCCTCCTTCTCCGCCAACCTGCTGGACCTGCTCAAGGGCAACCTGACCGAAGAACAGCTCAACCCGAGCAACATCGAGAAGCTCTTCGGCCACCAGATGAAAGGCACCCTGACCAGCCCGTGCGACTGCCGCGTGGTCGAGCAGCGCGTCGCCAACGGCCAGTTCGCCAACAAGGGCGACGTGATCTTCACCCTGACCCCGCGCGACAGCACCGCCACCGTCGAAGCGCGCTTCCCCTACCGCAACGCCGCCGAGCTTTCCCCCGGCACCCATGTGAACTTCCAGGTCGCCGGCGACAGCGAAGTACGCGGCGGCCGCATCCTGCGCACCGCGCCGGTGGACGGTGACCTGTCCTCGGAAATCCGCGTGCAGATCACCCCCGACCAGCCGCTCGACAGCCAGATGGCTGGCCGCCCGACTGAAGTCAGCATCGGCGGCCTGCCGGGCCGCACCCTGCTGAACAAGGCGATGGCCCTGGCCACCGCCCGCTAAGAGGACCGCCCGCATGAATCGACCTGTCTTCCGACACGCCCCGCACTTGGCAATGGCATTGGCCATCGCCGCGGCCGCCGGTTGCGCCGGCCTGCCCGACCAGCGTCTGGCCCAGGAGGCGCTGGAGCGCGGCGACATCGCCACCGCCCAGGCCAACTTCCAGGCCCTGGCCACCATGGGTTACGCCGACGCACAGGTCGGACTGGCCGACATGCAGGCCGCCACCGGCGACCCCGACGAACAGGCCCGCGCCGAGAAGCTCTACCGCGAAGCGGCCGAGAGCTCGCCGCGCGCCCGTGCCCGCCTCGGCAAATGGCTGGCCGCCAAGCCCGGCGGCACCGACGCCGAGCACCGAGAAGCCGAGCAGTTGCTCAGCCGCGCCTTCAACGAAGGCGAGGACAGCGCACTGGTGCCGCTGATCGTCCTCTACCTGCAGTACCCGCAAGCCTGGCCGAACGTGAACCCGCAGCAGCGTATCGACCAGTGGCGCGCCCAGGGCCTGCCGCAGGCGGACCTGGCGCAGATCATCCTGTACCGCACCCAGGGCACCTACGACCAGCACCTCACCGAAGTCGAGCAGGTCTGCCAGCGCTGGCTGAACCGCATGGACGTGTGCTGGATGGAACTGGCCACCGTGTACCAGAAGCAGGGCAACGCGGAGAAGCAGAAAGCCCACATCGAAGCGCTCAAGGCAGGCTGGAAGGCCGGCCGCGTACCGTCCGAGCGCGTCGAGTCGGTGGCCGGCGTGCTGGCCGACCCGAACATCGGCACCGCCGACCCGCAGGCCGCGCAAGCGCTGCTCAACGAAATCGCACCGACCTACCCGGCCGCCTGGGTCAGCCTGGCCAAGCTGCAGTACGACAACCCCGACCTGGGCGACCTGGACCAGATGCTCGACTACCTGAAGAAAGCCCAGGACGCCGCCCAGCCCCGCGCCGAGCTGCTGCTCGGGCGCCTCTACTACGACGGCAAGTGGGCCCCGCAGGAGCCGCAGAAAGCCGAGCAGCACCTGCTCAAGGCCGCCGCCACCGAACCCCAGGCGCATTACTACCTCGGCCAGATCTACCGCCGCGGCTTCCTTGGCCAGGTCTACCCGCAGAAGGCCGTGGACCACCTGATCATCGCCGCCCGCGCCGGCCAGGCCAGCGCCGACATGGCCCTCGCCCAGCTCTATTCGCAGGGCCGCGGCATCCGCCCCAACCTGGTCAACGCCTATGTCTTCGGCGAACTCGCCCAGCGCCAGCAGGTGCCCACCGCCAGCGACCTGATGGCGCAGATCGAACCGCAGATCCAGCCGGCCGACCGCAGTGCGGCCCAGCAGTTGCTCAAGCGTGAAGAACAGGCTCGCGGCGCCAACTGGCAAGCCACCGTCAGCCTTCTGCAGAACAACCAGGAACAAGAAAATCTATGAAGCGCACCGACCCGATGACCACCCCGCTGTTTGCTCTCGTCGATGGAGTTCAGCCGCGCGCTCTGGCTTCCGCTGTCCGCCGCGCCCGCCTGTTCCCCGCCATGCTCGGCGTTGGCCTGAGCCTCGCCGGCACCCTGTTCGGCAGCCTTGCCCACGCAGCTGAAGAGCCACCAAAGAACTTCGGCATCGACATCAAGGTGACTGCCGAATCCGAGGATGACCGCGACCTGGGCACCGCCCACGGCGGCAACCTCAATGGTCTCGGCCTCGATGTGCGCCCCTGGGCGTTCGGCCAGTGGGGCAACTGGAGCGCCTACACCATGGGCCAGGCAGTGACCGCCACCGACACCATCCAGACCGATACCCTGCAGGAAGACAACGCCAGCGCCAACGGCGACGACAACAGCGACGACGGCCGCGAGCGCGACGACAGCTACCTGGCCCTGCGCGAATTCTGGGTCGACTACGCCGGCCTCACCCA
>CBIGPF010000169.1:0-13113 GCA_966191535.1 uncultured Pseudomonas sp.
ACCGTGCTGTACATCGCCTCGATGTGGGTCAACGGCATCACCCAGGGCCTGATGTGGCGTGCCATCAACGATGACGGCACCCTCACCTACTCGTTCGTCGAGGCACTGCAAGCCAGCCACCCGGGCTACATCGTGCGTGCCCTGGGCGGTGCGTTCTTCGCCAGCGGCATGCTGCTGATGGCCTACAACGTGTTGCGTACCGTGCGTGCCGCCAACCCGGCACAGGCTGAAGAAGCCGCCAAGATCGTCGTTGTGGGAGCGCACTGATGAAGCATGAAGCCGTCGAGAAGAACATTGGCCTGCTGGCCTTCTTCATGGTCATCGCGGTAAGCGTCGGTGGCCTGACCCAGATCGTCCCGCTGTTTTTCCAGGACGTGACCAACAAGCCGGTCGAGGGCATGAAGCCGCGTACCGCCCTGGAGCTGGAAGGCCGCGACATCTATATCCGCGAAGGTTGCGTGGGCTGCCACTCGCAGATGATCCGCCCGTTCCGCGCCGAAACCGAGCGCTACGGCCACTACTCGGTCGCCGGCGAGAGCGTGTGGGACCACCCGTTCCTGTGGGGCTCCAAACGCACCGGGCCGGATCTGGCACGGGTCGGTGGCCGCTACTCCGATGACTGGCACCGCGCGCACCTGTACAACCCGCGCAACGTGGTGCCGGAATCGAAGATGCCCTCCTACCCCTGGCTGGTGGAGAACAAGCTCGACGGCAAGGACACGGCGAAGAAAATGGAAGCCCTGCGTACGCTGGGCGTGCCCTACACCGACGAAGACATCGCCGGTGCCCGTGACGCCGTCAAAGGCAAGACCGAGATGGACGCTGTCGTCGCCTACCTGCAAGGCCTCGGCACCATCATCAAGAGCAAACGGTGACAGTGATGGATATCGGGACCATTCGCGGTATCGGCACTGTAGTAGTCATGGTCGCCTTCGTCGGCGTCCTGCTCTGGGCCTATGGCGGCAAACGCAAGGAGCGCTTCGACGAAGACGCCCTGCTGCCCTTCGCGGATGACCCGGTCGCCAAAAAGCACGTCGAGCAAGAGCAAGCTTCTAGGAGCAACAAAGAATGACAACCTTCTGGAGTCTGTACGTCACCGTACTTACCCTGGGCACCATCTTCGCCCTGGCGTGGCTGCTGTTCGCCACCCGTCGCGGTCAGCGCAACGAAGCCACCGATGAAACCGTCGGCCATGCCTTCGATGGCATCGAGGAGTACGACAACCCACTGCCGAAGTGGTGGTTCATGCTGTTCGTGGCCACCTTCATCTTCGCCCTCGCCTACCTCGCCCTGTACCCGGGCCTGGGCAACTGGAAGGGCCTGCTGCCGGGCTACCAGGACAAGGCCGAATTCGCCAACGGCGAAAAAGGCTGGACCGGTGTGCACCAGTGGGAAAAGGAAATGGCCAAGGCCGATGAGAAGTACGGCCCGCTGTACGCCAAGTTCGGCGCCATGCCGATCGAGGAAGTGGCCAAGGACGAGCAGGCCCTGAAAATGGGTAACCGCCTGTTCGCCTCCAACTGCTCCGTCTGCCATGGCTCCGACGCCAAGGGCGCCCACGGCTTCCCGAACCTGACCGACGAAGACTGGCGCTGGGGCGGCGAGCCGAAGGACATCATCGCCACCATCGAAGGCGGTCGCCACGCGGCCATGCCGGCCTGGGGCGAAGTCATCGGCGACCAGGGTGTTCACGACGTGGCCGCTTTCGTCACCACCAAGCTGGACGGCCGCAAGCTGCCCGAAGGCGTGACGGACGACCAGGTTGCCAACGGTCAGAAGATCTTCTCCACCAACTGCGTGGCTTGCCACGGCGCTGAAGGCAAAGGCACCGCCGCAATGGGCGCGCCGAACCTGACCCACCCGGCCGCGTTCATCTACGGCTCGAGCTTCGCCCAGCTGCAGCAGACCATCCGCTACGGCCGTCAGGGCCAAATGCCGGCTCAGCTGGAGCGTCTGGGCAAAGACCAGGTTCACCTGCTCGCTGCCTACGTGTACAGCCTATCCCATGGCGAAGGTGAGAAGAGCGCCGAATAAGCCTCTCCTTCCTACACCCATTGCGACACCCAGCGGCGCCGGTTTCTACACCGGCGCCGCTCTATTTCTGGGTCCATAATTCCTTGCGCGACCAACTGTCGCACGGTTGCAACACCCACCACGCCGTATCATTGTTAGGCGTGCAAGCATATTTCTGACCCTCTCGGCATGTATCGACAGGGCGCCCTCCCGCTGCCGTGGAATGCACTGATGAGCAAACAAATTCCGGTCCAGGACGTCACTCCGCCCACCAAGGGCAAGGGTGAAAGCGTCGACCTTTATGCCTCCCGGGAAAAGATCTACACCCGAGCCTTTACCGGGTTCTTCCGTAACCTCCGCATGGCCGGGGGCGCCCTCCTCTTCCTTCTCTACTTCGGTACCGTGTGGCTGACCTGGAACGGTCGTCAGGCGGTTCTCTGGGACCTGCCCGAGCGCAAGTTCTACATCTTCGGCGCGACCTTCTGGCCGCAGGACTTCATCCTTCTCTCCGGCCTGTTGATCATCAGCGCCTTCGGCCTGTTCTTCATCACCGTGTTCGCCGGCCGTGTCTGGTGCGGCTACACCTGCCCACAGAGCGTGTGGACCTGGATATTCATGTGGTGCGAGAAAGTCACCGAGGGTGACCGCAACCAGCGCATGAAGCTCGACAAGGCCCCCATGAGCGGCAACAAGCTGCTGCGCAAGATCGCCAAGCACAGCCTCTGGCTGCTGATCGGCCTGGTCACCGGCCTGACCTTCGTCGGCTACTTCGCCCCCATGCGCGAGCTGCTGAGCGACCTGGTCACCGGCCAGGCCGATGGCTGGGCCTACTTCTGGGTCGGTTTCTTCACCCTCGCCACCTACGGCAACGCCGGATGGCTGCGCGAGCAGGTGTGCATCTACATGTGCCCCTACGCGCGCTTCCAGAGCGTGATGTTCGACAAGGACACCCTGATCGTCTCCTACGACCCGCGTCGTGGCGAGAAGCGCGGCCCGCGCAAGAAGACGGTCGACTACAAGGCCCAGGGCCTGGGCGACTGCATCGACTGCACCATGTGCGTACAGGTCTGCCCGACCGGCATCGACATCCGTGACGGCCTGCAGATCGAGTGCATCGGCTGCGCCGCGTGCATCGACGCCTGCGACAGCATCATGGACAAGATGAACTACCCGCGCGGCCTGATCAGCTACACCACCGAGCACAACCTGTCGGGCCAGAAGACCCACCTGGTGCGCCCACGCCTGATCGGCTACGCCATTGCCCTGTGCATCATGATCGGCCTGCTGATCACGGCCGTCGTCATCCGTCCGCTGGTGGGCTTCGACGTCAGCAAGGACCGCGTGCTCTACCGCGAGAACGCCGAAGGCCGCATCGAGAACGTGTACAGCCTGAAGGTCATGAACAAGGACCAGAAGGACCACACTTACGTGCTCAGCGCCAAGGGCATGGACGGCCTGATCCTGGAAGGCAAGAAGGAAATCTCGGTCGCCGCCGGGGACATCTTCACCATGCCGGTGGAACTCTCCATCGACCCGGAGAAACTGCCCTCCACCACCAACGAGATCAGCTTCACCATCCAGTCGGTGGACGACCCGTCCATCAGCAAGGAATCCACCAGCCGCTTCATCGGTCCACGCGTTCGTTGAACCAACGCTGAACGAATTGGCACCCCATGTTGCGCATGGGGTGCCAGTACCGATCGAAGCACGTAGAATTTCGCCCGCCCCTTCACCGGGCAGCGCCCTGCGCGGCACTGCCAGCGAGAGAAAAAGACCATGCAATCGGCCCTGAAAACGCCCGTGGAACCCTGGTACAAGCACCTCTGGCCGTGGATCATCATCGCCATGCTGGCCACCTCGGTAGCCCTCAGCCTGACGATGGTCAACATCGCCGTGAACAACCAGGACTCCCTGGTCAGCGATAACTATTACGAAGCCGGCAAGGGCATCAACCGCTCCCTCGACCGCGAGCACCTCGCCCAGGAGCTGAAGATGCAGGCCCGGCTCAGCTTCGACGAGCTGACCGGTGAAGTGGACCTGCGCCTGACCGGCGACAGCCATCCGGCCACGCTGACCCTGAACCTGCTCTCCCCCACCCTGGAATCCCAGGACAAGCACCTGGAGATGCGTGCCAGCCCCGCCGAACCCGGTCGCTACACCGCCAGCCTGGATGCCGCCGTGAAGGGGCGCCGCTTCGTCGAGCTGCTCGGCGAGGAGAACGGCAAGACCTGGCGTCTGTTCGAGGAAGAGAAGATCGCTCCCGGCGGCTCCTTCATCCTCGGCGACGAGCCCCTCAGCGGAGATGAAGCCGAGCGCCAATGAGCGCCGCGCTGCTCTGCTTCCATTGCGCCCTGCCGGTTCCCGCCGGCAGCCGCTTCGTTGCGCCAGTTCTGGGCGAGCCCCGCGAATTCTGTTGCCCGGGCTGCCAGGCAGTCGCCGAGGCCATCGTTGCCGGCGGCCTGGAAGGCTATTACCGCCACCGCACCGAAGCCGCACCCAACCCTGACGCCCTCCCCGAACAGCTCGCCGACGAGCTGAAGCTGTTCGACCGCCCGGACGTGCAGCAGCCCTTCGTCCAGCACCAGGGTGAACTGGCCGAGACCACCCTGCTCATGGAAGGCATCAGTTGCGCCGCCTGCGGCTGGCTGATCGAAAAGCACCTCAAGGGCCTGCCCGCCATCGCCGAGGCCGGCCTCAACCTGTCCAACCACCGCCTGCACGTGCGCTGGTCCGACAGCGAGCTGCCACTGAGCGAACTGCTCGCCGAGCTGCGCAAGATCGGCTACGCCGCCCACCCCTACCAGCCGGACCGTGCCGCCGAGCAGCTGCACCAGGAGAACCGCAAGTCCCTGCGCCAGCTGGGTGTCGCCGGCCTGCTGTGGTTCCAGGCAATGATGGCGACCATGGCCACCTGGCCGGAATTCAACATCGACCTGAGCCCCGAGCTGCACGAGATCCTGCGCTGGGTCGCGATGTTCCTCACCACGCCCATCGTCTTCTACTCCTGCCAGCCATTCTTCCGCGGTGCCGTGCGTGACCTGCGCACCCGCCACCTGACCATGGACGTTTCGGTGTCCCTGGCCATCGGCGGCGCCTACCTCGCCGGCATCTGGACCGCCGTCACTGGCCATGGCGACCTCTACTTCGACGCCGTCGGCATGTTCGCCCTGTTCCTGCTCGCCGGCCGTTACCTCGAACGTCGCGCCCGTGAACGAACCGCCGCCGCCACCGCACAACTGGTCAACCTGCTGCCCGCGTCCTGCCTGCGCCTCGACGACAGTGGCCAGAGCAGCCGCGTATTGCTCAGCGAACTGAACGTCGGCGACCGTGTTCTGGTTCAGCCCGGTGCAGTGATTCCCGCCGACGGCCTGATTCTCGACGGCCAGTCCAGCGTCGACGAATCCCTGCTCACCGGCGAGTACCTGCCACAAGCACGCCAGAGCGGCGACAGCGTCACCGGCGGCACCCTGAATGTCGAAGGCCCGCTGACCGTGCAGGTCAAGGCACTGGGTGGCGACAGCCGGTTGTCCGCCATCGTTCGCCTGCTCGAACGCGCCCAGTCGGACAAGCCGCGCCTCGCCGAGCTCGCCGACAAAGCCGCGCAATGGTTCCTCGTCGCCCTGCTGGTGCTCGCCGCCGTGGTTGGCCTGTTCTGGTGGCAACACGACGCCTCCCGCGCCTTCTGGGTAGTCCTGGCGATGCTGGTGGCGACCTGCCCCTGCGCGCTGTCCCTGGCCACCCCAACCGCGCTGACCGCCGCCACCGGCAGCCTGCACAAGCTCGGCCTGCTGGTGACCCGCGGCCATGTGCTGGAAGGCCTCAACCACATCGACACGGTGATCTTCGACAAGACCGGCACGCTTACCGAAGGCCGTCTCACGCTGCGTGCGGTCAGGCCGCTGGCGGCGCTGGACAGTGATACCTGCCTGGCCCTCGCCGCCGCGCTGGAGAACCGCTCCGAACACCCCATCGCCCGCGCCTTCGGCCGCGCCCCGCAGCCCGCCGAGAATGTCGAAAGTCATCCCGGCCTGGGCCTGGAAGGCCTGGTCGGCGAGCGCCGCCTGCGCATCGGCGAACCCTCCTTCGTCTGCGCCCTCAGCGGCAGCGCCGCGCCCGAACACCCGCAGGAACCCGGCCAGTGGCTGCTGTTGGGTGACGACAGCGGGGCGCTGGCCTGGCTGGTGCTGGACGACCGCATCCGCGAAGACGCCGCCGACCTGCTCGACGCTTGCCGCGCTCGCGGCTGGCGCACGCTGCTGCTGTCCGGCGACAGCTCACCCATGGTCGGCCGCGTCGCCGCCGAACTGGGCATCGATGACTGCCGTGGCGGCCTGCGTCCGGACGACAAGCTGGAGGTCCTGCGCCAGCTGCACCAGCAAGGCCACCGTGTGCTGATGCTGGGCGACGGCGTGAATGACGTGCCCGTGCTGGCCGCTGCCGACATCAGCGTCGCCATGGGCTCGGCCACGGACCTCGCCAAGACCAGCGCCGATGCCGTGCTGCTGTCCAACCGACTGGACAGCGTGGTGCAGGCCTTCAGCCTGGCCCGACGCACGCGCCGGGTCATCATCGAGAACCTGATCTGGGCGGGGCTGTACAATGGGCTCATGTTGCCCTTCGCCGCCCTCGGCTGGATTACGCCGGTGTGGGCCGCGGTGGGCATGTCGATCAGCTCGCTGACCGTGGTGCTCAACGCCCTGCGCCTGACCCGACTGCCCAAGGGCGCAGGCGTCCCGCCAGCGACCACCGCCCTGCCCGTCGCACCGCACGCGACGCAGGCGCTGCCACGGAGTTGAAATGCCCGCTCTCTACATCATGATTCCGGTCGCCGTCGTGATCGTCGGTATCTGCATCGCGATCTTCTTCTGGGCGGTGAACAGCGGCCAGTACGACGACATGGACGGGCCAGCCCACAGCATCCTGTTCGACGACGAGGACCCCAAGCACCAGGCTGGCATCGACGAAGCCGAAGGTGACGACTCCCACGCGGGCCGGAAGCAGGACAAGCGCGATGCCTGATCTGGCGCCGCTGCTGGCGTCCGCGCTGATCCTCGGCCTGCTCGGTGGCGGCCATTGCCTGGGCATGTGCGGCGGCCTGATGGGCGCGCTGACCATGGCCATCCCGCCGGAGCAGCGCGGTCGACGTCTGCGCCTGCTGCTCGCCTACAACCTTGGACGCATCCTCAGCTACGCCTGCGCCGGCCTGCTGCTCGGTCTTGCCGGCTGGGCCGTGGCACGCACCCCCTTCGCCTCCGCACTGCGGGTCATCGCCGGGCTGCTGCTGATCGCCATGGGCCTGTACCTGGCGGGCTGGTGGAGCGGCCTGACCCGCATCGAAGCCCTGGGCCGTGGCCTGTGGAAGCACATCCAGCCGTTCGCCAGCCGCCTGCTGCCGGTCGCCACGCTGCCGCGCGCACTGCTGCTGGGCGCACTCTGGGGCTGGCTGCCCTGCGGCCTGGTCTACAGCACCCTGCTCTGGGCCACCAGCCAGGGCTCGGCCATCGACAGCGCCCTGCTGATGCTCGCCTTCGGCCTCGGTACCTGGCCGGTGCTGCTCGCCACCGGGCTTGCCGCCGAGCGCATCACCGCTCTGCTGCGCAAGCGCAGCGTACGCATGGCCGGCGGCATCCTGGTGATCCTCTTCGGCCTGTGGACCCTTCCCGGACCGCACCAGACCTGGATCATGGGTCACGACATGCACGCCAGCACCGGCATTCCCCACCATAAAGCCGCTTGATACAGGTCAACAGGCCTCTATCGGACTCTCCCTAGACTGCGCAGGAAAAGCTCGCCACCGGGGAACATCGGCATGCTCGACAATATTCGCTGGGACGCAGATCTGATACGCCGATACGATCTGTCCGGCCCGCGCTACACCTCCTATCCCACAGCCGTGCAGTTCCACGAAGGAGTCGGACCCTTCGACCTGCTGCACGCGCTGCGCGATAGCCAGAAGGCCCAGCGCCCGCTCTCGCTCTACGTGCACGTCCCGTTCTGCGCGAACATCTGCTACTACTGCGCCTGCAACAAGGTCATTACCAAGGATCGTGGCCGCAGCGCCCCCTACCTCGCCCGTCTCATCCATGAAATCGAGATCGTCAGCCGTCACCTGGGTCGCCAGCAGCAAGTCGAGCAACTGCATTTCGGCGGAGGTACCCCGACCTTCCTGAGCCCCGGCCAGCTGCGCGAACTGATGGCGCAATTGCGCACCCACTTCCATTTCGTCGAAGGCGACTTCGGCGACTATGGCATCGAGATCGATCCACGCGAGGCCGACTGGTCGACCATGGGCCTGCTCCGCGAACTGGGCTTCAACCGCGCCAGCATCGGTGTGCAGGACTTCAACCTGGACGTACAACAGGCGATCAACCGGCTGCAGAGTCTCGACGAGACACGCGCCATCATCGACGCGGCGCGCACCCTGCAATTCCGTTCGATCAACATCGACCTGATCTACGGCCTGCCCAGGCAGACCCCGGACACCTTCGCCCGCACTGTCGAGCAGGTCATCGCCCTGCAGCCCAACCGGCTGTCCGTGTTCAACTACGCGCATCTTCCCGAACGCTTCCCGCCACAGCGGCGGATCAAGGCCGAAGACCTGCCCTCCCCCGGCCAGAAGCTGGAGATGCTGCACCGCACCACCGAGCAACTGGAAGCCGCTGGCTACCGCTACATCGGCATGGACCACTTCGCCCTGCCAGACGATGAGCTGGCCATGGCCCAGGAAGACGGCACCCTGCAGCGCAACTTCCAGGGCTACACCACCCACGGCCATTGCGACCTCGTCGGCCTGGGTGTTTCCTCGATCAGCCAGATCGGCGATCTCTACTGCCAGAACAGCAATGACATCGCCGACTACCAGAACACCCTCGACCAGGGCCAACTCGCTACCCGCCGCGGCCTGCACTGCAACAAGGACGACCTGATCCGCCGCGCGGTGATCCAGCAGCTGATCTGCCATTTCCAGCTGAACTTCGAGGACATCGAGGACCTCTACAACATCGACTTCCGCGGCTACTTCGCGGAGATCTGGGACGACCTGGAACGCTTCGCGCGGGACGGGCTGATCACCCTTGGTCCGCGCGGCATCGATGTCAGCGCGTCCGGCCGGCTGCTGGTGCGTTCGCTGTGCATGCTGTTCGACCGTTACCTGCCGATGCAGAACCTGCAACGCTTCTCTCGGGTCATCTGACCCGCGGGTTCCCCTTCGCACGACCGACGGTACGGGGCCAACTGTCGCACCCATTGATACAGGATATGTCTGTAGTCCAGTGGTGTAGGAACAGCCCTGAACCGGCACTTTTCGAAAGGATTCGAGACTCGACACACCCCTCGTAAACACTCATCCCCGTCGCTGAAACCAGCGATTCAGACAGGTCGCCAACTGGCGCGCGACTTGCGGTCTGCGGTACCCTTGGTTTTTGTGTGCCATCCCATTCAAGGAACACTCATGGCCGAAACCATCAAAGTGCGCGCACTTCCCCAGGCGCACTGCAAGGATTGCAGCCTGGCTCCCCTCTGCCTGCCCCTGTCGCTGAACACCACCGACATGGACGCCCTCGATGAAATCGTCAAACGCGGCCGACCGCTGAAGAAAGGCGAATTCCTGTTCCGTCAGGGCGACGCCTTCGGCTCTGTCTTCGCCGTGCGCTCCGGCGCCCTGAAGACCTTCAGCATCACCGACGGCGGCGAAGAACAGATCACCGGCTTCCACCTGCCAAGCGAACTGGTCGGCCTGTCCGGCATGGACACCGAGAGCTACCCGGTATCGGCCCAGGCCCTGGAAACCACCTCGGTCTGCGAGATTCCCTTCGAACGCCTCGACGAGCTGTCCGAGCAACTGCCGCAACTGCGCCGCCAGTTGCTGCGCGTGATGAGCCGCGAAATTCGCGACGACCAGCAGATGATGATGCTGCTGTCGAAGAAAACCGCCGACGAGCGCATCGCCACCTTCCTGGTGAACCTCTCCGCGCGCTTCCGCGCCCGCGGCTTCTCGGCCCAGCAGTTCCGCCTCGCCATGTCGCGCAACGAGATCGGCAACTACCTGGGCCTCGCTGTGGAAACCGTCTCCCGCGTGTTCACCCGCTTCCAGCAGAACGGCCTGATCGCCGCCGAAGGCAAGGAAGTGCACATTCTCGACTCCATCGAACTGTGCGCACTGGCTGGCGGCCAACTGGAAAGCTGACAGACACAAAAGCTGACCAGCTGGTTGACTTTCCGGTCATCGAAAACGGGCTCGCCGACTGGCGGGCCCGTTATACTTTGGCCTCTGCAAAAACCGCATCAGGTGCACATCCAGCATGATCCTCAACCAACTCGACCTGAAGTCCGTGATCCGTGCCGTTCCCGACTTTCCCAAGCCCGGCGTCATGTTCCGCGACATCACCCCGCTGTTCCAGTCGCCGCGAGCCCTGCGCTTCGTCGCCGACAGCTTCATTCAGCGCTATGTCGAGGCCGACTTCACCCACATCGGCGCCATGGATGCGCGCGGCTTCCTGATCGGATCGATCATCGCCTACGAGCTGAACAAGCCCCTGGTGCTGTTCCGCAAGCGCGGCAAGCTGCCGGCCGACGTGCTGGCCCAGGCCTACGAGACCGAGTACGGCGAAGCCCTGCTGGAAGTGCACGCCGACAGCCTCTGCGAAGGCGACAGCGTGCTGATCTTCGATGACCTGATCGCCACCGGCGGCACCCTGCTGGCTGCCGCGCAACTGGTGCGCCGCATGGGCGCCAGCGTGTTCGAGGCCGCCGCGATCATCGATCTGCCGGAACTGGGTGGCTCGACCAAGCTCAACGACGCGCAGATTTCCACCTACTGCCTGACCGCCTTCGCCCTCGACGAGGAGTGACAGGCCGTTAGTGACAGGAACGGGCGCTTCGGCGCCCGTTTTCATTTCCGCGCCCCCCTCCGCAAACAGCCGCACGCAGCCGCCCCATCCAATGGCTGGTCGTGGCCGGCTTGGCCTGATTCGACCCAGCCAGGGCCAGATATGACCTGGCGATTGTCCGACAAGACTCCGAACATGACATCAGCTAATGGCACATTCGCAAGGTGCATAGCGAACTAACGACAGGGCTTGCCCGGGGCGCCGTCCTACCGCGCGTCGCGCTCCTGCAGGCCAGCCCGCACAACAAGAAGGAGTTAGTGATGAACGCCAGTACCACGCCGATCCGCGCCAATTTCCCGGTCCGCCGCATGGATTTCAGCTTCAGCGAAACGCCGAAATACTGGTGGGACGGGCAACCCTTCATGACCCACTTCATGAACAACCTGTCCTCGCTGTTCCCCTACGGCGAGAAGTTCTTCGTCGACAGCGTGCGCGCCGTCCGCGACCGCATCCAGGACCCGCAACTGCAGAAGGACGTCAGCGCCTTCATCGGCCAGGAAGCCATGCACTCCAAGGAGCACGCGGCCTACAACGACTATGCCGACGAGCACGGAATCGACCTGGAAACCCTGGAACTGCGCATCAAGGTGCTGCTCGAGTCCATCAGCAAGGTCACCACCAAGAAGCACCAGCTGGCGATCACCTGCGCCCTGGAACACTTCACTGCGACCATGGCCGAGCAACTGCTCAAGCGTGAAGACCTGAGCAGCCAGATGAAGTCAGACAAGATGTACAAGCTGTGGATGTGGCACGCGGTCGAGGAGAACGAGCACAAGGCAGTCGCCTACGACGTCTACCAGCAAGTCTACGGCGGCTATTTCACCCGCACCGCGGTGATGCTCCTGACCACCGGGATCTTCCTCGGCGTCATCGCTGGCTTCCAGATCAACCTGCTGCGCCGCGACGGCCAGCTGTTCAACTGGCGTAGCTGGAAGCACGGCCTGGGCGTACTGCTGCACCCGCGCCGCGGCTACTTCGTCAACCTGATCCGCCCGTGGCTGGACTACTTCCGCCCCGGCTTCCATCCCTTCGACCATGACACCAAGGCACTGGAAACCCGCTGGAAGGAAACACTGGATTTCGCCGGCTGAGTTCTGCGCAACAACGAAAACGCCAGGCAATCGCCTGGCGTTTTTCATTGTGGGGCACGCAGTGCCCTGGTGACGGCTGCAGCGGCGTCAACTTGTAGGAGCGGGCCATGCCCGCGATCGCGCGCATGGCGCGCTCCTACAGGTATCAACCGACGCCGGCGTCAGCCCTCCTGCCGGCGCGGCAGATCATCCGCCGTGTCGAACCACGACAGCTGCGATGAGCACCAGACATGGCACTGCGGCTCGATCAGCTCCGGCTCGTCCAGGGTCACGGTGTTGAGCCCCACGGTCTCGCCATCGCGCACGCGGAACTCCATCGGCGTGCCGCACTTCACGCAGAAACGCCGCTCGCCGTCCTCGCTGGAGCGCCACAGGCCCAACTCGCCGGCGGTATAGGTGAACCCCGTCAGCGGAATCACTGCCCAGGGCACCGCCGGCGCGGCACTGGACCGCTGGCAGATGCGGCAGTGGCAGTAGCCGGTCTCCTCCGGCTCGGCATCCACCCGGTAGCGCACCGCGCCGCAGGCGCAGCCGCCGAACAGGGGCAAAGGCAACATGGTGACGCTCCCGCTACGACCCAATAAGACTCACAGCCTAGCCAGCATGCCGAAGGTCTGCAGCACCGCGACGCCGGTGAAGAGCAACAGGATTTGTCGCTCGGCCAGGGCGCAGACTTCCTCGCGCAGCTCCGGCGGGCGCTCCAGGTAATCCAGTGACTGCTGGAACAGCTGCCGGCTGATCAACCGCGACAGCTGATTCAGCTCGCCCTCGTCGACATCCGGCAGCAGGTGGAACTGGCGGATGTCCTCCGCCATGTCCTCGCCGAACTCGTCCATCACCCTTGCCAGCGCCTCGCGCAGCACCGGCGACGGCCCGTGCAGCTCGCGCACGCCGATGATGAAGGCCTGCGGGTTGCCCTCCACGAAGTCGAAGAATAGCCGCACGGTCTCCCGCGTCACCCGCTGGCCGCGCTCCAGGTCCAGACCGAAGGGCACGTTGGCAGCGGTCGCCCCCGGCTGCGCGCGCTCGGCGGCCTCGCGGCGCAGGTCACGCAGCGGCTGGCGCAGCTGGGTGGCAATGTCACGGATGATCGCCAACCCCAGGTCATCCACATCACCGAA
>CBIGPF010000170.1:0-13002 GCA_966191535.1 uncultured Pseudomonas sp.
GCTGCCGTTCTTCGCCATGGTGCTGTTCGCCTTCAACATGGTGAACCGTCGTCGTCGCGAACACCCGAACAAGGCTGCCGCGCTCTGGGCACTGGGCACCACCGTGACGGCCTTCCTCGGTGCCGGTGTGTGGGGCTTCCTGCACACCCTGGCTCCGGTGAACTACTACACCCACGGTTCGCAGCTCACCGCGGCCCACGGCCACCTGGCCTTCTACGGTGCCTACGCGATGATCGTCATGACCATGATCAGTTACGCCATGCCGCGCCTGCGGGGTATCGGCGAGGCGCCTGACGCCCGTGCGCAGAGCCTGGAGATCTGGGGCTTCTGGCTGATGACCATCTCCATGCTGCTGATCACCCTGATGCTCACTGCCGCTGGCATCGTCCAGGTCTGGCTGCAGCGCATGCCGGCCGATGGCGCGGCCATGCCGTTCATGGCCACGGTCGAGCAGCTGAAGATCTTCTTCTGGCTGCGCCTGTACTCCGGTGTCGGCTTCTTCATCGGGCTGATCTGCTACCTGCTGAGCTTCCGCCAGCGCGGCCGCGTGGCCGTTGCCTCCGGCGCGGCTCAGGTGAGCTGATCGATACCGTCCACCCGGGCCCGTCCGCGTTGCGGCGGGCCCTTTTGACGTTTACGGAGCCTGCCGGAGCGCAGTGAGCCGACCGGCAGCGCGCTTTCAGCGCCCTATCCCTAACCCTCTCCCTGAAGGGCGAGGGGACTGGCCCGGTGTTCTGTTGGGACGCCAAGCCCTGTTCCTTCTCTCTGCCTTCCGGAGGCGCCATGACCATCCACCTCGAAATCGAAGAAGGCTTCGGCCGCGTCTGGCACCGCTTCATCACGCGTCGCGCCAGCCCTGAGTTCGAGGAGGCGGCAGTCAGCCTGGACGAAGTGCGGCGCAGCCTGCTGTTGCTGTTCCGTGGCACCGGCGGCGAGGCGGGCGTTGGCGTGGAAGCGGCCAGCGCCCGCGAACTGCTCGTGCGCCGCAGCCTGCTGCAACAGGTGGCCGGCACCTGCCAGCAGTTGCCGGTGGCCTGGTTCGATGCCGACTCCCTGCGTCTGCCCGCACAGCTGGCCGTGTTCCCCGACGCCGAGCTCAACCGTGAGCTCTATCGCTGGCTGGCGCTGCTGGCCGCGCACAGTCAGCCGATGCGCCACTGGGCACTGGATAACCAGGCCTGGACGCTGGCCGTGCTGGCGCGCTACCCGCTGCTGCGCCCGCGCTACCGCCGGCTGGTGGAGGCGCTGCTCGGCCTGCGGCCCGACCCCGCTGACCTGCCACCGGCGGAAGCGGAGCTGGAGCTGGCGCTGCAACGGGCACTGCGTGATCCGGGCAGCGTCGAGCGCCTGCCGCGCAGTGAAAAGGCGCCCTGGCCGGTTCCGTTGTGGCTCTACCCGCCGCAGCGGCTCGCTGCGCCGCAGCATACCGACCTGATCGATGGCGACGAGCAGGGCCGCTCCGCCCACAGCGAGGCGAAAGGCCTGGCGCGCAAGCGCGCCGAGCGGGTCGAGCAGGACCCTGGCCGCGGCGGCCTGCTGCTGTTCCGCCTGGAAAACCTGTTCAGCTGGTCCGAGCACATCGAGCTGGATCGCGCTGGCGACGACAGCGAGGACCTGGACGCGGCGAAGGTCGCCGACGACCTCGATCACCTGAGCATGTCCCGGCAACGGCAGAAGAAAGGCGGCGGGTTGAAGCTCGACCTCGACCTGCCGGCCGCCGAGTTCGATGACGTGCCTCTGGGCGAGGGCATTCGCCTTCCGGAGTGGGACTACCGTCGCCAGCAACTGATCGATGATCACGTCTGCCTGCAGCCGATGCTGCCCCGCGACGCCGTGCCGGCGCCGCTGCCCGATGCCCTGGCGCCGATTGCGCGTCGCCTGCGCCGGCAGTTCGAGAGCCTGCGCCAGCAGCCGCAGTGGCTGCGCCGGCAACCCCAGGGCGCGGAACTGGATCTGGAGGCCTGGCTGGATTTCAGCGTCGAACGCCGCCTGGGTGCCTGCAGCGAACCGGGCCTGTTCCTCGAGCGCCGGCAGACCCGCCGCGACCTGGCCTGCCTGCTGCTGGCGGACCTGTCGATGTCCACCGATGCGCACATCGACAACGACCACCGGGTGATCGACCTGATCAGCGACAGCCTGCTGCTGTTCGGCGAGGCGTTGCAGGCGGTGGGCGATCGTTTCGCGCTGTACGGCTTCTCCTCGCTGCGCCGCCAGCAGGTGCGCCTGACCCAGCTGAAAACCTTCGACGAGCGCCATAACGACACGGTGCGCGGGCGCATTCGCGCACTGCGGCCCGGCTACTACACGCGCATGGGCGCCGCGATCCGGCGGGCCACGCAGTTGTTGCTGGAACGCAAGGAGCGCCAGCGGGTGCTGCTGATCCTCACCGATGGCAAGCCCAATGACCTGGATTTGTATGAGGGACGCTACGGCGTCGAGGACACCCGCCAGGCCGTGCTGGAAGCCCGGCGAGCCGGGCTGGTGCCGTTCTGCATCACCATCGACCGCGAGGCGGCGGACTACCTGCCGCACCTGTTCGGCAGCCAGGGCTACCTGCTGATCAATGACCCGGCCCAGCTGCCGGTGCAGTTGCCGCAGCTATACCGGCAGCTGACCCGCCGGCAGGGATAGCAGCTCTTTCTGCAGGCGCGAGCAAGCGCGCGAACAGGCCTCGCGGCGGGGTTCGGTTCGCGAGCTTGCTCGCTCCTACGAAGAGCATGAGCAGATTTGAGCGGGAGTCAGCGTGGCAGCCAGACCATCATCACCCCGCAGAACACCGCGAGGATGACGCAGTACCAGGCAAAGCGCCGCAGCCGGCGCTGCTTCGCCAGTTCCTGGTCCACCGGCAGGGGCATCCCGCACTGCGGGCAGTCCGCAGCGTCCTCGGGACTTTCGTGCTGGCAGTACAGGCACTGGCGCATGGCTTACTCGAACTGCTCCAGGCGCCCGATATCGAGCACCTGCACGGTGCGGCCATTGAGGTCGATGATCTTCTCGTCGATCAGCCGCCGCAGTACGCGGGAGAAAGTCTCCGGCTGGATCGACAGGTGCCCGGCCACCAGTTGCTTGGCCATCGGCAACTCGAAGCGATGGTCCTCGCCGCCCTGGCGGTTGAGCTGGGTGATCAGGTAGCGCACCACCCGGTGGGTGGAGTTCTTCAGCGACAGCGTCTCGATCTCGTTGATCCGCCGGTGCAGGCGCACGCAGAGGGTGGCGAGCAGCGAGAAGGGCAGCTGCGGGTTGCTGTGCAGCAGCTCCATGTAGGTGCGGTTGGAGAAGCGATAGACCTGCGTGGGTTCCAGCGCCTGGGCCGAGGCCACGTAGTCGGAGGTGTCCATCAGCATCATGGCTTCGGCGAAGGTCTGTCGGCTGCCGACGACTTCCAGCACCTTCTCCTGGCCCTCCGGGGTCAGGCGGTAGATCTTCACCGCGCCGGAAATCACGAAATAGAAGGCGTGGGCCGGCTCGCCCTGGAGGAACAGCTTGTCGCCCTTCTCCAGGTTGAGCAGCGTGCTGGTGGCAAGCAGCTGCTCCAGCTGTTCTTCGTTGAGCACGTTGAACAGGTGGTGGCCGCACAGAATCTGGTGGTGGACGCGATGCGCGAGCATGGCGGAGCGCTCCTGGGCGGGGACAATCCCGCCAGTATGCGCGATGCCGTTCGGCAGCGTGGTGAGACAAGCTGTCACTGGTCGCCCTCCTGGCTCCCGGCCCGGCACTCAGGCCGGATGATTGGCGCCCAGGAACAGCAGGTTGTTCTCCAGGTGGATGTGCTGCATCAGGTCGCGGCGCAGTTCTTCCAGGCCGCTGTAGAGGCGGCGCCAGCTGTTGCAGCCATCCGCCGGGACGGTGAGGTCGTCGGTCAGGTCGGCCAGCACGGCGAGGGACTGCGAGTGTTCGTCGTGCTCATGACGCATCACGCCGATCGGTCCCTGCACGTGGGTCAGCGGAATGCCCTGGCGCAGCCAGGGGAACAGCACGCTTTCTTCCTTGCACATGTGCCACTCCAGTTCTTCCTGGATTTTCTTCAGGTGCGCGGTCAGCCCGGCGGGGCATTGCGGGTGCGCGGCGTGGGTCTTCTCCACGCGCTCGGCCAGTGGAATCAGTGCGGGCAGCTGCTCGCGGTGAACCCGATGGTAGCGATCGAGGATGTGGTCGATCAGCTGGTCGTTGCTGGTCAGGCGCCAGTCGGTCTGGTCGTTGGCGGTCGGCAGCGCCTGCAGCTCGGCGGCGATGCGCTGGGCGTCCAGGCCCTGCTCGCTGGCAGCCTCGCGCAGGCTGCGCTGGCCGGCGCAGCAGAAGTCGAGCTTGTAGTCGTGGAACAGCGCTGAGCTGCCGGGCAGGCTGAAGGCCAGGTCGCTCAGGGTACGTTCGGTGAGGGTGTCGGTCATGGCGGGCCTCGGGTGGAGTGGGGCACGGCGGCCGCAGTCGTCGTGGCAGTCAATCGTGGGACGGTGGCGGCCAGTCTAGGGAAGGCGGTGCGCCGCGCTCCTTGATTGCAGTCAAGCGGGCTCGACCGTCGCTTCCCGCTCGTCGCCGCCGGCGACTCGCATCAGTTGCTGCGGGTTGCACACCAGCAGTTTCTGCCGCCCCCCGACCACCAGGCCGCGGTCTTCCCAGGCGCTGAGGATGCGCGAGACGGTGTGCAGGGTGGTGCCGGTCATCTCGGCGATGTCCTGGCGGGTAACCGGAAAATCGATGCGGATGCCGTCGGCCTCCGGTCGCCCGGACTGCTGCACCAGGCGCAGCACGGTGTGGGCGACGCGGCGCTCGACTTCCTCGGTGGCCAGTTCGCAGAAGCGCACATGTGCTTCCTGCAGGCGCACGCCGATGGCCTGCACGGTGTTCAGGGCGAAGCCGGGATGGCGGGCGAGCAGCGGTTCCCACTGCGAGGTGGGCCAGGACAGCACCAGGCTTTCCTGGCTGGCGGTGGCGGTCGCGGGGTAGTCGCACCGGCCGAGGGCGCGGACGAAGCCGAACAGGTCGCCCGGGTTGACCACACGGACCAGTACGCGCTGGCCGTCGCCGGTGAGCTGGGTGGCTTTCAGGCGGCCATGCACCAGCAGGTAGAAGCTGGTCGCTGGCGCGCCCTGCTCGAACACGGCCACGCCGCTGTTCAGGCGCAGGATGCTGGCCTGGCGGAGGATATCGTCCTGTTCCTCGCGGCTGCTGTTGGCAAAGGGCGGCAAGCTGCCCAGCCAGGCGCGGTTGAGGGAGAGATTGGCGGTCACGTCAATGATTCCCGTAGGTCCCGCCGCAGCATAACGCTTATGGGCTGCGGCGAAACTTGAGGGGAATCAAGGGATGTCTCTGACCAGGCGGAAGCCGAGGTTGTCCGGCGGCTGCCCGGCGCTGCAGCCGCCGCCGCGGGCATCGCGGACGAAATCGTTGATCGCTGCGCGGTGGCGTCCTTCGGCGATGCGGATCGAGCAGTACTCCGCGCGCTGGGTCTGGGCACCCTGGGCATCGAGGTTGACCCGCTGGTGGCAGCTCTGGGTCCATTCCCAGACATTGCCGCCGAGGTCGGCCACGCCGTATTCATTCAGCCCGTGGTGACCGCGCGCCTGGGGCTGCGCCGAGGCGCTGGTGCGGGTTTCCGCTTCCAGGCGGTAGCGCGCCAGCCAGCGGCGGGCGGGGTTGCTGCCATCGTCGTCGTCGATGCGCAGGGCATCGTCGGCCCAGCGCGAGCCGGCGAAGAAGGCCCACTCGCGGTCGGTCGGCAACCGCCATTGCTGGCCGGTTCGTCTGGACAGCCAGTCGGCGTAGAGCTGCGCATCCAGCAGGCTGGCGCCGGTCACCGGGAGGTCGTCGCGCGGAGCGCTGTTGTCCAGTGCCAGGCAATCGCCCTCGGCGACGCAGCGGGCGTATTCGCCCTGGCTGACCTGGAATTTCATGACGTCGAAGGCCGGCGCGAGGTGCTCACGCTGCGAAGGTGCGTCCACCGCCTGCTTTTCCAGCCAGTAGTCGCCGGCCGGGCGGAAGTCGAAGTCCCGCGGCTTGAGGGTCACGGTTTGCGGCGCGAGTTCCGGTTCGTAGTGCGGCCGCAGCAGGAGGAAGGTCCCGCCCAGCAGCAGCGCGACGGGGACGCCGATCAGGAAGGTCTTGCGCATGGTCTGCCCAGTCAGTCGGTCGCCGGTATCGTGTACCGGGAAAGGGCCGGCCCCGCAGGACCGGCCGTGGGCCTTACTTGATGGCAGCCGGTGGCTGGACCTGGCTCATCAGGTCGGAGTTCCACTTGCCCTCGACCTGGATGTGTGCCGCGGCGCCCAGCAGGACAGCCTCGATGAGGTTGTGGTTGAGGTAGGTGTACAGGCCCGGTTGCAGGAAGGTGTACAGCGCCGCACCCGCCGCGCCGCCCGGGATGAACCAGGTTTCCAGGTCTTCCTCCGGCGGGTTCTTGAACTTGCCGGTGGCCCAGACATGGTCGCCGTGGCCGCCGATCAGGTGCGGACGGGTATCGCGGTTGGCCTGGGAGTGGATCAGCAGCACGGTCTCGCCGACGCTGGCGGTGAGGGCGTTCTTGCCGGTCAGGGCGCCGACCTTGCCGTTGAACACGATGTGGCTGGGAATCAGCCCCTTCATGACTTCCTGCATGTCGTTGTAGCTTTCCATCGGCGTGCCGTAGCGCTTGAACTTGCCGTCCTTGTCGCGCGGGACGTAGTAGTCCTGTTCGCCGATGTAATACACCTTGTCGTACTTCAGTGCCTTGCCTTCGCGGTCCTTCAGGCCGTCACGCGGCAGCACCATGATCGCGCCGTTCATGCCCGAGACCACGTGCCACGGGATCATCGCGCCGCCCGGGGCGCAGTGGTAGACGAACACGCCGGGGCGGGTCGCACGGAAGCGCAGCTTCACTTCCTCGCCGGGCTGGATGATGGTCAGTGCACCGCCACCCAGGGCGCCGGTGGAGGCATGGAAGTCGATGTTGTGGGTCAGGGTGTTGGTCGCCGGGTTGACCAGGGTGAGTTCGAGGTAGTCGTCCTGATGCACCACCATCATCGGCCCGGGTACGGAGCCGTTGAAGGTCATGGCGTGGATCTCGGTGCCGTCGTCGTCGATGACCAGCGTCTTTTCCTGGATCACCATGCGGAACTGGACGACCTTGGGCTTGCCCTTGGCGCGCTGTTCGTGAGCATGGACGAAGGGTGGTGTGACCAGCTCGACCTGGACGTGTTCCAGCTTCGAGAGGTCCGCGGCCGGACCCATGTTCTTCGGCGCTGCTTCCCCGTCAGCCACTGCCTTGCCGCTGGCGAGCATGGTCCCGGTAACGCCCAGGACCACGGCGCCGGCCAGCAGGGTGCGGCGGGAAAGCGAAATCTCTTCCTGATCAAGCATGGGTAACTCTCCGTAATCGACGAACTGTCGTTAGGTAAAGAAATACCCGGTCGGCAGATTCCTTCTTTGAGCCGGAACAAAGAAGAATCCAGCTGGACAACGTGTCGCAGGCTCTGCTGTGCGGTAGATCGCGTTTACAGTCTTGTACCCATGCAGACGGGCAAGACCGGTCGTGGCGAGGTAAGATTCCTCCTGCTCTGATTTCCGGCCCGGTGAGCGGGCTCCAACGGACAAGGATCATTCATGCGTCTGTACGGACTGACCCTGCTGGCCCTGATCACCGGCTGCCTAGGCGTGCAGGAAGCGCGCGCGAGCAGCGACGACTCCTGCTACCCGAGCTGGAACCTCAAGCGCGACTCGCTGGACGTATGCAACAGCCTGCCGTTCCTGAGCCCGGGCAACGACAGCCGGGTCAACCTGCAGCTGCTGCTGGCCGACGCCGGTCAGGCGAGCATCCCCAACCGTGCGCTGACCGATGACGAGCAGCAGCTGGGCTACGGCCAGGTGCCGTTCCCGCTGGCGCGCTGGCTCGACGGCGCCGCACCCAGTGATTCGAGCGACAGCGCCAGTGCTGCCAGCACTGCGCCGCTGGCCGATCTTGCCGCGCGCATCGGCTTGCCGGCGGATGCCGTGCAGTCCTCCGCCGACAGCTTCGCCAGCGGCGAAGGCAGCCGCTGCCGCAGCAACAACGCGGTCACCGCCCAGGACTTCCTCAGCCAACTGTTGCTGGCCGACAGCCTTACCGCTGGCGAGCGCCAGGGCCTGGCCCGTGCGCGCCTGACCCTGCTGGGCGCCTGCCAGTGGGACGAGACCCAGCTCAGCGTGCTGCTGCCCAATGACCTGCAGAGTGCCCCGGCCAAGGGCTATCGCACCTACCTCAAGGGCGCTGCGGACTTCTACAGCGGTCGCTTTGCCGAGGCGCTGAAATCCTTCCGCGCCCTGCAGGACAGCGACCAGGCCTGGCTGAAGGAGGCCTCGCGCTACATGGTTGCCCGCGGCCTGCTCAACCAGGCGCAGCAGAACGCTTTCGACGAGCTGGGCTATCCGGACCTGCGCAAGGTCGACAAGAAGATCCTCGCCCAGGCCGAAACCGCGCTGGGCGACTACCTCAAGGCTTATCCACAGGGCCAGTACAGCGCTTCGGCCAAGGGGCTGACACGCCGCGTCTATTGGCTGATGAGCGACGAAGTCCGGTTGGCCGGCGAGTATGCCGAGCTGTTCGGCCGCGAGGATGCCGACGATCTTGCCCAACTGGTGCAGGAAGTGGACAACAAGCTGCTGGTCACCGCCCACCCGGCGGACGTGCGCGACGCGCGCCTGCTGGCCGTGCTCGACCTGATGCAGATGCGCCACCACGACGCCAACGAGCCCCGTGCCCTGGACGCCGCCGGCCTGGCAGCGCAGAAGGACCTCTTCGCGAAGTACCCCGGCCTGCACGACTACCTGACGGCGGCCTACCTGCTGTACGTCGAGGAAAACCCCACCGAGGCGCTGAAGTCCCTGCCCGAGGACGTGCCGGCCAAGCTCGACTACCTCGCTTTCAGCCAGCAGACCCTGCGTGGCTTCGCCCTGGAGGCCGGCAACGACTGGATCGGTGCCGAGAAGCTCTGGCTGCGCCTGCTGCCGCTCGCCGAGCAGCCGCTGCAGCGCGAGCAGCTGGAGCTGGCGCTGGCCTTCAACTACGAACGCAGCGACCGCCTGGTGAAGGTCTTCGCCGAAGGCTCGCCGGTACACACGCCGATCATCCGCGAGATCCTCCTGCGCCACGTCGCCGGTCCCGACCTGCTCCGCCAGCAGGCGAAATCCACCAGCATCTCGGTGGAGGAGCGCGACACCGCACTGTTCGCCCTGCTCTACAAGGACCTGCTGCACGGTCAGTACCAGGCCTACATCGACGACCTCGCCTTGCTGCCCACCGACGGCAGCGGCAAGCCGCTCGGCGCGAGCATCGGCTACCTCTACGGCAGCATGCCGCTGTCGCTGTTCCAGTGGCCGGGCGGCAAGAACGACAGCGGCTACGAATGCCCGGCCATCGTCGACGTCGCCCGCGATCTGCTGCAGGACCCTCAGCCGCCCAAGGCGCTGAACTGCCTGGGCGAGTTCATCCTTCGCAACGGCCTGGATGGCTTCCCGCTGGACACCCAGCCCAGCGAACGTGAGCTCGGCGGCGGCGAATCGCTGTTCCCCGGCACGCCCTACTCGCGCATGGACGGCTACCTCAAGGTCATCGCCGACAAGCAGGCTGTGGAAGAAGACCGCGCCTACGCGCTGTTCCGCGCCATCAACTGCTATGCGCCCAGCGGCTTCAACGGCTGTGGCAGCCAGGACATCTCCCCGGCGCAGCGCAAGCAGTGGTTCCGCACCCTCAAGGGCCAGTACTCCGCCACGCCCTGGGCGAAGTCCCTGAAGTACTACTGGTAAGCCCCGTGCGGCGCGTCGTGGCACTGGCGCTGGCGCTGCTCGCGGGCAACGCCTCGGCGGCCGGGGTGGACGCCGCCGAGCACGATGCCTTCTGGCTCTGGAGCGGCGTCGCCCCGCAGCCGGTGCTGGCCCAGGCGCGCACCCTCTATGTGTTGCAGGGGCAAGTCAGCGCACCGCGCCACAGGGATGGCCGCGCCCGCCTGATCGCCCAGGGGATCGCCATTCCACGGCTGAAGCAGGGCGAGGTCTGGGTGGTCTACCGCGCCCACACCCTGCGCTGGAACGAGGACATCTACCGCACCCTGCTGTCCCAGCTGCGCCGCTGGCGCGCCGCCGGTAATCCGGTGGTGGGCGTGCAGATCGACTTCGACGCGCGCACGCGCTACCTGAACGAGTACGTCGACTTTCTCCAGGACCTGCGCACGCGCCTGCCCGCCGGTTGCAAGCTGAGCATCACCGGGCTGATGGACTGGGGCAGCAATGCCGCGCCGGAGACCATCAACCGCCTGGCCGGCGTGGTGGACGAGGTGGTGGTGCAGACCTACCAGGGGCGCCAGACCATTCCCAACTACCAGGCGTACCTGCCGCGCGTGGCGCGGTTGCAGTTGCCCTTCCGCATCGGGCTGGCGCAGTACGGGGAGTGGCAGGCGCCGGATTACCTGGCGAAGAGCCGGTGGTTCAGGGGGTATGTGGTGTTCCTGCAGAACCCTTGAGCCCGTTGGGACCAAGCCAGCAGGGCTCTTCGCAGGATGGGGGCTTCGACTGCTGTTCCGGTAGCAACGTAGGGCAGATTCGCGCCCGTGCCGGTGTGACCTGCGGCATCAGTTCCCGCCGCACCCGCCCTTGCCGCACCCGCCCCCGCAGCCGCCGGCGGTAGCCAGCTCTCGTGCATTGCGGGTGGAGCCACCCTTCAGGTTGCGCATCAGCAGGGCGTACTGCAGGTCCAGCTCCTCGGGCACCGGGAGGTAGACCACATGGCTGTCTCCCGGCGCGACGCCGATGGATTCGCCGCGGTTGTTCTCCAGCGCGTGCAGGCGGAAGGTGCGGTTCCCGGCCGGGGTCATCAGCTCGACGCTGTCGCCGACCTCGAAGCGGTTCTTCACCCGCACCTCGGCCAGGCCGTTGCGGCGCTCGCCGGTGAACTCGCCGACGAACTGCTGGCGCTCGGACAGCGAGTGGCCGTATTGGTAGTTCTGGTACTCGTCGTGCACGTGGCGGCGCAGGAAGCCCTCGGTGTAGCCGCGGTGGGCGAGGGACTCCAGGGTGTCCATCAGGCCGAGGTCGAACGCGCGCCCGGCGACGGCATCGTCGATGGCCTTGCGGTAGGCCTGGGCGGTACGCGCAACGTAGTAGTGGGACTTGGTTCGGCCCTCGATCTTCAGCGAATGCACGCCCATCTGCGTCAAACGCTGCACGTGCTGGATGGCGCGCAGGTCCTTGGAGTTCATGATGTAGGTGCCGTGCTCATCCTCGAAGGCCTCCATCAGTTCGCCGGGGCGGTTGCCTTCTTCGAGCAGGACGATTTCCTTCGTCGGAGCGCCGATGCCCAGGGTCGGCTCGGCATTGCGCACCGCGTGACCCAGTTCGTCCTCGTGGGCGGCGTGGGCCTGGTATTCCCAGCGGCAGGCGTTGGTGCAGGTGCCCTGGTTGGGGTCGCGGCGGTTGATGTAGCCCGATAGCAGGCAGCGCCCGGAGTAGGCCATGCACAGCGCGCCGTGGACGAAGACTTCCAGTTCCATGCCGGGGACCCGCTCGCGGATCTCGCCGATCTCCTCCAGCGACAGCTCGCGGGACAGGATCACCCGCTTGAGCCCCTGCTGACGCCAGAACTCCACGCTGGCCCAGTTCACGGCGTTGGCCTGCACCGAGAGGTGGATATCAACGTCCGGGAAGTGCTGACGAACCAGCATGATCAGGCCGGGATCGGACATGATCAGCGCATCCGGACCCAGGGCAATGACCGACTCGACATCCTGCAGGAAGGTCTTCAGCTTGGCGTTGTGCGGGGCGATGTTGACCACCACGTACAGGCGCTTGCCCTGGGCGTGGGCCTCGTTGATGCCGGTGGCGAGGTTGGCGTGGTCGAACTCGTTGTTGCGCACTCGCAGGCTGTAGCGCGGCTGGCCGGCGTAGACGGCGTCGGCGCCATAGGCGAAGGCATGGCGCAGGCTCTTCAGCGAGCCGGCGGGGCAGAGCAGTTCGGGAGAAAACGACGTGGGGGACATGGCGGCGTAGCGGGTCGTGGGAAAAAGGCCGCCACTCTAGGAAATCCGGGGCTTGCGCGTGCTGAGCGAGGTCAACGGAGTGCTGCTTTTCGTAGGTCAGACCTGAAGTCGCAACGCATCACTCCAACCAGCGCCGCCCCTGCAGCTCCAGCAGCGTCTGCGCCTGTTCCGGTCCATTGCTGCCGGCGGGATAGGGGCGCGGGCTCAGGTAGTGCTCGTGCCAGCCCTTGATGATCGGGTCGACCCAGCGCCAGGCTGCCTCCACCTCGTCGCGGCGCATGAACAGCGTCGAATCGCCCTCGATCACGTCCAGTAGCAGCCGCTCATAGGCGTCCCAGCGACGCTTGTTGCTGCTGAACGCCTGGGCGAGATTGAGGTCCAGCTCCACCGGCTCCAGTTGCATGCCCTTGCCCGGCGCCTTGGCCATCAGCTGCACGCTGATGCGCTCCTCCGGCTGCAGTCTTATCCACAGGCGGTTCGCCGCGCCGGCGCCGCTGCCGATCAGGCTGTTGGGTACCGGTTTGAACTGGATGACGATCTCCGAGCACTTCTTCGCCATGCGCTTGCCGGTGCGCAGGTAGAACGGCACGCCCGCCCAGCGCCAGTTGTCGATTTCTGCCTGAACGGCGACGAAGGTCTCTGTATCGCTGTCGTTGTCGACATTTTTCTCGAACCAGTAGGCCGGAACCTCCTGCCCGCCGATGTGCCCGGCGGTGTACTGGCCGCGCACGGTCTTGTCCTGCACGTCCTGCCCGGAAATCGGCGTGAGCGCCTGGAGGATCTTCACCTTCTCGTTGCGCACCGCCTCGGCGTCGAAGCGCACCGGCGCCTCCATGGTCACCAGGCAGAGCAGCTGCAGCAGGTGGTTCTGCACCATGTCGCGCATGGCCCCGGCATGGTCGTAGTAGCTGCCGCGGTTTTCCACGCCGAGGGTTTCGCTGACGGTGATCTGCACATGGTCGATGTGCCCGTTGCGCCACACCGGCTCGAACAGGGTGTTGGCGAAGCGCAGGGCCATCAGGTT
>CBIGPF010000171.1:0-12998 GCA_966191535.1 uncultured Pseudomonas sp.
TGGGGGGGCGGGGGCCCCCCCCCGCAACCCACACCCCCCGGGGCGTCCGGCGGGGGGGGGCCCGCCCCCGCTCATACAGGTGTGTCACTGGGCGGCGGCCACCTTGGCCGGCGCCGTCCACACCACGTCCTTGATGCTCAGCGCCTTCGGAATCAGCTTCAGCTGGGTGAAGGTGTCGGCGATCTTCTGTTGTGCGGCAGTGACCTCCGGGGTGATCGGCTGGGCGCCGTAGCCCTGGCGTTTCACCGCGGTGAAGGTGATGTCCGCCGGCAGGCCGAGCAGCGGCGCGACCTGGTCGGTGACCTGCTGCGGATTCTGCTGCGACCACTCGCCCACCGAGCGCACTTCGTCGATCAGGGTGGTGATCACCTGCGGGTGGTTGGTCGCATAAGGGCGGGTCGCCAGGTAGAACTGGTGGTTATCCACAAGGCCGGTGCCATCCACCAGGGTGCGGGCGGAGAGCTGCTTCTCGGCGGCGGCCTGGTAGGGGTCCCAGATCACCCAGGCATCCACGCTACCGCGCTCGAAGGCAGCGCGGGCATCGGCCGGTGGCAGGTAGACGGGCTGGATGTCGCTGTACTTCAGGCCAGCCTTCTCCAGGGCGCGCACCAGCAGGTAGTGCACGTTGGAGCCTTTGTTCAGGGCGACCTTCTTGCCCTTGAGCTCAGCGACGGATTTGATCGGCGAATCCTTGGGCAGCAGGATCGCTTCGCTGGTCGGTGCCGGCGGCTCGTGGGCGACGTAGACGAGATCGGCGCCAGCGGCCTGGGCGAATACCGGCGGGGTTTCGCCGGTGACGCCGAAGTCGATGCTGCCGACGTTCAGGCCTTCCAGCAACTGCGGGCCACCGGGGAATTCGGTCCATTGCACCTTGACGCCCTGCTCGGCCAGGCGCTTCTCCAGCGTGCCACGGGCCTTGAGCAGCACCAGGGTGCCGTACTTCTGGTAGCCGATACGCACGGTACCGGGTTGTTCGTCTGCCTGGGCGTTGTAGGACAGGGCCGCGATCAGCAGGGCCGCCAGTCCACTACGCAAAGTGAGGGTCCGCATGGGAGTGCTCCTTTATCGAGTGTGCTTGCCGGACCTGCGGTCCCGTTATCGGGACGGTGAGGGCCTTTTCTTGTATGACGCGGGGGACGCTTGCCGGGTTGGGGCTGGGCGTTCGCCTGCGTTGAAGGTGTCGGTCAGATGCTCCAGCGGGCGTTGATCAGCCGCTCGTTGAGCAGGTTCGGGTCGATGGGTTTCGGGCGGCGCGCGAGGGCACCGTGGAACTGTTCCAGGGATTCCAGCAGTCGGTGTTCGAGGGTGGATTCCAGGCGCGCCGGGGTATTGCCCTCGGGGTATTGCACCTGGCTCTCTTCGGCGAACACGCCGTGCAGGGTTTCCTGGGCCTTCAACGCAGCGAGCACCGGCTTGAGCGCGTAGTCCACCGCCAGCATGTGGGCGTTGCTGCCGCCAGTAGCCAGGGGCAACACCACCTTGTGTGCCAGCGCCCGCTCCGGCAGCAGGTCGAGGATGACCTTCAGCGCACCGGCGATGGACGCCTTGTAGACAGGGGTGGCAATCACCAGGCCGTCGGCACGCAGGACCTGCTCGATCAGCTCGACGACCCGCGGACTGTCGAAGCGTGCGTGCAGCAGGTCTTCAGCCGGGAAGTCATGCACGCTGTAGGAGCGCACCTCGGCGCCTTGGGCGTGCAGCCAGTTCCGCGCGACGTCCAGGAGGACGCCGGAACGGGAACGCTGGCTCGGGCTGCCGGCAAGGGTGACTACATACATCTGCACGCTTCCTTATAACGATCAGAGCGGTACAAATGCCGCCCTGCTAACCAATGTGCATAGACCTTAACAGCCTCTCTCATATTCCAATAAATGTTATTTATTCATTTAGTTATTCTTTTTTGTTAGATAAACGCACCCACCCTGCGCGTGGATCGCGGGCAGGGTGGGCAGGTCGGGGAATTGGCGGGCGTCAGATGACGTGGGACTGGTGCAGCTCGGTCAGCGCTTCGCCGCGCAGGAAGGCCAGTTCCACAGCGCGTCGGTCACGCGGGCGCGGCAGCGGGACGGGGAATTCGCGGCGCAGTCGGCTGGGTATGCCGCCAAGCAACAGAACGCGATCACTGAGATAGAACGCTTCGTCCAGGTCGTGGGTGACCAGCAGGATGCTGATGTCGTACTCCAGCGCCAGTTGCTGGATCAGGTCCTGCAGACGGATGCGGGTGAAGGCGTCCACCGCGCTGAAGGGTTCGTCCAGCAGCAGCACCTGCGGCCTCCCGTAGAGACCACGGGCGATGGCTGCGCGCTGGGCCATGCCACCGGAGAGCTGCTTGGGCAGCAGGTCACCCTTGCCCTCCAGCCCCACGTCGCGCAGCAGGTGCTCGATGCGGTGATCGTCCGCCAGCCAGCCGTCGGCGAAGCCGATGTTCTGCGCTACCGTGAGCCAGGGCAGCAGGCGTGGCTCCTGGAACACCACGCCGACGCCACCACCACCACGGCCGGTACCGCCATCCGGGCCGAAACCCAGCAGCGGGTTGCGCTCCAGCACGCCGGCGAACTCGTCGTCCAGCCCGGCAGCGATACGCAACAGCGTGCTCTTGCCGCAGCCGCTGGGGCCGAGCAGGCTGACCACCTCGCCCGGCGCCAGGCTCAGGCTGACGTCGTCCAGCACCCGCACGCCGGAGAAGCTCTTGCGGATGTCCCGCAGTTCCAGCAAGGCGCTCATTGGCTCACTCCCTGCTCTTGAGGACGATTGCCAACGAAGGTATCGCGCCAGGCCAGCGCTCGCTGCTCCAGCGCCTTGAGCAGGCTGTCGCTGAGCTTGCCGAGCACCGCCAGCACCAGGATGGCGGCGATGACGATGTCCGGCCGCGAGGTTTCCCGGCCGTCGCTGAGCAGGTAGCCCAGGCCACGGGTGGCGGCGATCAGTTCGGCAGCGACGAGGAACATCCAGCTCAGGCTCAGCGCGCCGCGCAGGCCGGTGAACAGGCTCGGCAACGCCGCCGGCAGGAGGATGCGCCGCACCAGGGCAAAGGCTGACAGGTGATACAACCGGCCCAGCTCCACCCATTTGCGGTCGACGTTGCGCACGCCGGCCACCAGCGAGAGATAGACGGGGAAGAAGGCGCCCAGGGCGATCAGCACGATCTTCGGGGTTTCGTCGATCCCCAGCCAGAGCAGCAGCAAGGGCACCCACGCGAGGCTGGGGATGGCCCGCAGCGCCTGGAAGGTGGGTTCCAGGTAGGCCTCGGCGCGCTGGCTCAGGCCCACCCAGGTACCGATCAGCACGGCCGCCGCGGCACCGATGAAGAAGCCGGCAGCGACCCGCGCCAGGCTGGCGGCAACATGCTTCCAGAGCTCGCCCTGCGCCAGTTGCCAGAGGGTCAGCGCGACGCTGCTGGGCGCCGGCATCTGGTGCTCGGCCAACCAGCCGACACGCACCGACAACTCCAGCACTGCGCACAGCAGCAACGGCACCAGCCAGGCGCGCCAGCTCCGCCGTGGCCAGCGCAGCTTCAGTGCACGGCGCTGGCGTGCCAGGCGCAGGCTCTGGGCAGGCATGGGTTATTGCCCCGCCGTGGCGATGGCGGGCTTGCCGATCACTTCACCAGCCAGTTGCGGAGCAATCAGCTGATCGACCACGGCGGTGACATCGGTGCCCGGACGCACCAGTTGTTCGTCCAGCAGGATCGGCGCTGCGGCCTTCAGCGCGGCGACCTGTTCGGCACCCGGCAACGGCTTGCTGAAGTCAGTGCGCGAGAGTTGCAGCTTGGCCACCTCCAGCGGCAGCTTGGCTTCCTCGGCGAGCAGCTTCGCGGTCTCCTCCGGGTGCGCCACGGCCCACTGGCGCGCTTCTTCATAGGCGGCGATGACCTGCTTGATCAGCTGCGGCTGTGACTGCTCGAATTTCTCGGTGACGCTGAGCACGCCGTAGCTGTTGAAGTCGACGTTGCGGTACAGCAGCCGCGAACCGGCCTGCAGCTCGCTGGCCGCCATGTGCGGGTCGAGACCGGCCCAGGCGTCCACCCTGCCCTGCTCCAGCGCGGCGCGGCCGTCCGGGTGCTGCAGGTGGACGATCTCCACGTCGTTCTTGTCCAGCCCCGCCTGCTGCAGGCTGCGCAGCAGGAACAGGTACGGGTCGGTGCCCTTGGTGGCGGCGATCTTCTTGCCCTTGAGGTCGGCGATGGATTTCAGCGGCGAATCCTTGGGCACCACCAGTGCAGTCCACTCCGGGCGGCTGGCGATGTAGACGGTCTTCAGCGGGCTGCCATTGGCGCGGCTGAGCACAGCGGCGAGGCCGGCAGTGGAGGCGAAATCCGTACTGCCGGCGTTGAGGTATTCGAGCGAGCGGTTGCTGCCCTGGCTGAACACCCAGCGCACCTCGGTGCCTTGCGGCTTGAGGGATTTCTCCAGCCAGCCGAAGTGCTTGAGCACCAGGCTGGTGGGCGCGTAGTAGGCGTAGTCCAGGCGCACCTCTTTCGGGGCGTCTGCGGCGTTGGCGGGGCTGTTGTAGGCGCCGATCGGCAGGCTCGCGAGAAGAGCGACGGCCAGGCTGCGGCGCCAGGTGGAATGACCCATGGTCTTCTCCTTGGCGTGGGCTGACGTCTTCTTCCCGTTTGGCGGGTAAGTCAGAGCTTGAATAAAAAAGCGCGGCGTGGTCCGCGCATGAAAGATAAAAAATGGGCCGGCGAACCGGCCCGATTTCCGCTCGAGGTTTGCTCGTTAAGCGACTTCCCGGATGGGGAGCGGAGAGTCACTTGTTGGGTTGCGGCGTCAGGCGCAGGTAGGGCTTGATGGCGCGGTAGCCCTTGGGGAAGCGCTGCTTGATCTCTTCCTCGTCCTTGAGCGAGGGCACGATCACCACGTCGTCGCCGTCCTGCCAGTTGCCGGGCGTTGCGACCTTGTGGTTGTCGGTGAGCTGCAGCGAGTCGATGACGCGCAGGATCTCGTTGAAGTTGCGCCCGGTGCTCGCCGGGTAGGTGATGGTCAGGCGCACCTTCTTGTTCGGATCGATGACGAACAGCGAACGCACGGTGAGGGTGTCGTTGGCGTTCGGGTGGATCAGGTCATACAGCTCCGACACCTTGCGGTCGGCGTCGGCGATGATCGGGAAGTTGACCACGGTGTTCTGGGTCTCGTTGATGTCGTCGATCCACTTCACGTGGGAGTCCACCGGGTCGACGGACAGGGCGATCACCTTCACGCCCTTGGCGGCGAACTGGTCCTTGAGCTTGGCGGTCAGGCCCAGCTCGGTGGTGCACACCGGGGTGAAGTCGGCCGGGTGGGAAAACAGAATGCCCCAGCTGTTGCCGAGCCACTCATGGAAACGGATGCGGCCTTCGCTGGATTCCTGTTCGAAGTCGGGGGCGATGTCGCCAAGTCGCAAGCTCATGGGTCTCTCCTTGTTCGTGTTGGTAAGCACTATGCACAAGGTCTTTACGCATTAAAAAGAATATATTTTGATTTTCTTATAACCAAAATAATCGTGATTTTTCGACCCTGCCCGACGGCGACCGCCGCCGGACACTGAGCATAGTCAAGGGAGCGTGAAGCTCCCCCGAGCGAGTGTTTCACCGCTGAAACGAATTGCTGCCGTTCGTCGCCATTCCTCTGCAGCCCCGGCGCGGCGGGGCTTTGCGGCATACACTCGATACAATTAATCCTTTCGTTCGGGAGGTCAGCTCATGTTGGGACAACGCGTCGGCGACGGCCAGGCGGCCACCCATTACCGCAGCGACCGGATCAGTGCGGTCAATGGCCAGTACTTCTTCTCGACCCGCGAGGGGACCCTCGAAGGGCCCTACTTCACCCGCTTCGATGCCGAGCGAGAGGTGATGCTGTACATCACCCGCATGCAACAGGCATCCGACCTGTTCGCCCGCGTCGGACGCTGATCGCCACCGGTCCAACCGCAAAAACCTCGGCCGCTGGCCGGGGTTTTCTTTTGCCTGCGGCTAGCCCCGGCTCAAGCACCGGGCAAAGAAAAAGCCCCGGCATCGCTGCCGGGGCTTTTTGCGTTCGGCTCTCCTGCGTGGGGAGAGCCGGGTGCCTCAGCGAACGGCCTCGAACAGGCCGGTGGCGCCCATGCCGCCGCCCACGCACATGGTGACGATGCCGTAGCGCAGGTTGCGGCGCTGCAGTTCGCGCACCAGGTGGCCGACCTGGCGCGAGCCGGTCATGCCGAAGGGGTGGCCAATGGAGATGGAGCCGCCGTTGACGTTGTACTTCTCGTTGTCGATGCCCAGGTGGTCGCGGGCGTACAGGCACTGCGAGGCGAAGGCTTCGTTGAGCTCCCAGAGGTCGATGTCGGCGACCTGCAGGCCCTTGGCCTTGAGCAGCTTGGGCACCGAGAACACCGGGCCGATGCCCATCTCGTCCGGCTCGCAACCGGCGACGGTGAAGCCGCGGAAGAAGGCCTTGGGCTTGAGGCCCAGCTCCAGGGCCTTCTCCAGGCTCATGATCAGGGTCATCGAGGCGCCGTCGGAGAGTTGCGAGGCGTTGCCGGCGGTGACCGAACCGTCCTCGGCGAACACCGGCTTCAGCGAGTTCAGACCCTCGAGGGTGGTTTCCGGACGGTTGCAGTCGTCGCGATCGACGACGCCATCCAGCACCTTCTTCTCGCCGGTGGCCTTGTCTTCCACCAGGTACTTCACGCTCATCGGCACGATTTCATCGTCGAACAGGCCTTCGGCCTGGGCGCGGGCGGTGCGCTGCTGGCTCTGCAGGGCGTACAGGTCCTGCTGCTCGCGGGTGACGTTGTAGCGACGGGCGACGATCTCGGCAGTCTGGCCCATCGGGTAGTAGATGCCGGGGAACTCGTCTTTCAGGCGCGGGTTAACGAAGTTGTCGAGGTTCTGCTTGCCCATGGTCAGGGTGATGGACTCGACGCCACCGGCCACCAGGATGTCGCTGCAGCCGGAGGCTACCTGGTTGGCGGCGATGGCGATGGCCTGCAGGCCCGAGGAACAGTAGCGGTTCAGGGTCATGCCGGCGACATGGGTGCCCAGGCGGGACAGCACCGCCGCGTTACGGCCGATGTTGTGGCCCTGGGCGCCTTCGTTGGAGCCGGCGCCGACCACGCAGTCGTCCACCAGCAGCGGGTCGAGGTTGTTACGCGCCAGCAGCGCGTCGATGCAATGGGCGACCATGTCGTCCGGACGGGTCATGTTGAATTTGCCACGGAAGGACTTGGCCAGGCCGGTACGGACGCTGTCGACGATCACCACTTCGCGCATGGGGAAACCTCGTTGCTTGTTGTTCGTTGGGGAGGATGGTGTGGCCCCGAGCATAGGCGCCAGTGAGGACGCAGGGCGACGATCATTCACCAGCCGTATAGCCGTGCCCCCAGACGCTCCATTTCCCGTGGCGTCGGGCACAAACGAAACCGCCGCCCGAAGGCGGCGGTTTCGACGGTCGTCACAGGCTCAGACGGTGTCGGTCTTGATCGCGTGATCCCCCAGCAGACCGTTGAGCACGGTCTGGGTATCCCCCGCCGACAGCACGCCATTGCCGGCATGGCCCGCGTACTTGGCGGCGAGGTCGACGTTGGCCAGGTCGACGGTCTGGGTGACCGCGCCACCGCTGGTGGGGCTGACGCCGATGGTGGTGGTGCCGGCAGCGACCGAGAAGGTCAGGTAGTGCGCCAGCGACGACGCCGTGGCGGTTTCCCCTTGCAGCAGGTCGGCGAAGTTCAGTACGTCGTGCTCGGCGATGCTGAAGTCCTTGATCACATCGTGGCCGGTATCGCCCGACTTCCAGATGAACTCATCCGCGCCGGCGCCGCCGTACATGATGTCGTCGCCAGGCCCGCCGATCAGCTTGTCGTTGCCGCCCTGGCCGAACATCAGGTCATTGCCGGGACCGCCTTCGAGGATGTCGTCGCCACCGCGGGTATCGCCGGCAACGTTGAACTGATCCGCGTGCTGGATGATGTAGTTGCTGATCGTGGTCACCGTCGGCGTACTGCCGGTGGTCGCGGTCAGGTAGTCCACCAGCGCCTGGAAGCCCTGGCCATTGTGGGTTCCGGCGGCATGCCCGGCCCAGGCCAGCTGGTCGGTGTTGATGACATCGCCGAACATGATGTCGTTGCCCGCGCCGCCGACCAGGTGGTCGTTGCCCACGCTTACCGGCGTGCTGGTGCTGAAGCCTTCCTGCAGCGCCGCCTGCAACTGCTCGGCGGTGTTGATGATCTGCGGCTGGCCGACCGTGTTGGACAGGTTCGTGCCGTCGACGTTGGTCACCACGGTGCCAGTGGTGTTGGTGTTGTCGAAGTAGCGCAGGTAGTCGCTGTTGATACCGCTGCCGATACCGATGGCATTGACCGCCACCGAGTTGTCGCCGACGAGCGTCCCGGCATGGTGCAGCATGTCGTTGCCCGAGGTGATCGCAACGTTCATGTCGTTGTAGCTGGTGCTGTTGCCGCTGCTGGAGTTGCCGTTGTAAACAGTGGGGTTGCCGTCGGTGAGGAAGAACGCCAGGTTCACGTAGCCGTGAGCCGCATCGGCGTGGTTGGTGCTGACCTGGGTGTTGAACCATGCCGTGGCCTTCTGCATGGCATCGTCATAGTTGGTCGCACCGTTGGCGCTGAGGGCGTTGATCGCAGCGATCAGCAAGGTCACGTTGGCCGTCGTCAGGCCGTTGAAGCTGACGCTCTTGGCGCTGTCGCCGAACGACACCAGGTTGACGTTGATGGTGCCGTCGTGGCCCTTGATGGCATTGACCAGGTTGACCAGCGCGTTCTTCGCCAGGTCCATGCGCGACAGGCTGCCAGTGCCGGAGGCGTCCTTCATGCTGCCGGAGGTATCGACGATCAGCGAGATGTTGTAGTTCTTGCCCGGCTGGGTGTAGACCGAGACGCCGCCCGGGTCGCCGATCAACACGTCGCTGCCGGCCCCGCCACTGATGGTCCCCGCGTGATCCGCATCCTGCGGGTTGGGCACGGTGTGCTGGGTGGTGGAACCATCGATGTCGCTGCTGTTGCTGCCAACCACCAGCAGGGGTTGCGGTGCGCTCAGGTCCACGCACAGGTTCAGACCGGTGCTGTCGCCGTCTCCGTCGGTAATGCCGACATGGAAGTTGAGGTCCAGGTCATTCGGCAGGACCGACTGCCCGGCCGACACGTTGACGACGCGGTAGTCACCGGAACTGCTGCCCAACACCACGGTGTTGAAGCCACCTTCTGCGAGCTGGTAGGCCGAACCCGTGGTGAAGTGGCCGTCCGTCAGCAGGTTGAAGGAGATCGAGCTGTTCTCGCCATAGCCGGCCGGCGGCGAGAAGGTACCGGTCGCCAGCACCACGCCGCCGTCGCCGAGCACTTTCCAGGTCAGCACATCGCTGGTGGAGAGTTTCTGCAGGTTGAAGCCGACGTCGTAGACCTTCTCGCTGAAGGCGACATTGAGGGACTCACCGACATTCATCAGGTTGTTGTTGCCCACACCGAGGCCGTTGGTCGATGGGTTGACCACGCCATTGGGGCTGTTCAGCACCACCGAGAGCCCATTGGACGTCATGGTGAAGGAGGTCTGCGGACCACCGGCGGCGAGCTGCGTCAGGTCGTACCCCACCTCGGTAATCGGCCGCGAATTGAGCACCTCGAAGCTGTAGGTGCCATCGGCATTGACCTTGAGGACGAAGAACGCCTCGTTGGAGCCGTCGTAGGCGGTCAGCTGCGAGCCGCCACCGGCCAACTGGGTGACCACGTAATGCAGGCCATCCGGCGCGGTGTTGCCGCTCAGGTCGAAGGCGCCACGGCCGTCACCACCAAAGCTCACGTCGAGCGTCCCGCTGAGCACGAAGCCGGGGACCTCGGAGACGGTCTGGCACGGCGGTTCGCTGTGCACTACCGGCAGGTCGTCCTGCACGTTGATCACCAGCGAGCCACTGCCCAGGCTGACCGGATCGCCGTCACCGTCGGTGGCCTTGATCACGCCACCGAGGTTGAGCGCCAGTTGCTCCGCGTCACTGCCGTTGTGCAACGGATGATCCAGCGGGCCGACCAGCTTGAACTCGTAGTTGCCCGCCGCATCCACCGACAGGGTGAAGATGGTCTTGGCGCCGGCCATGGCGGTCAGCAGGTTGCCGACCACGCTGTAGACCAGCGCCACACCGCCGGAGGTCAGGTGCTGCGCGGTCAGCGACGAGTAGTCGCCGGTCAGCGAGAAGGCGCCGGGGCCGTCCGCGCCGAAGTTCACCAGGCTGGCGAGCGAGCCCTTGGCCACGGTGGTATCGCTGGCACCGTCGGGGTTGCCGCCAGGCAGCGCATCCTCCATGACCTGGCCGGTCACGTTGCCACCGGCAATGAGTACGGGACCGTCGTCCTTGAACACCAGCTTGCCGCCCAGGTCGACGCTGTCGGAGCGCTGGTCGCCATCGCCATCGGTGATGGTCGCCACCAGGGAGATCTTGCTGCCCAGCAGGGTGACCGAGTCATCGGGGTTGGTGGCATCCGCATGCTTGAGCGCCAGTTTCTGATCGAGCGTGAGATCACCGGAAACGCTGTTGAGGGTCAGGCTGAAGGCGACCGCGCCGCTGGCGTTGCCTACGCGGCCCTCGACCAGCGTGTCGCTGACCTTGACCAGCACGATGCTCTGCCCGCTGGTGGTCTGCAGCCCGCTCACGGTGCCGGTGGTGGCGGAGAGGCTGTAGTTCACGATGCCGCCATCGGCGCCGCCATTGGCGGTGAAGGCACCGCTGAAGTTGGCGGTTGCGTCAGTGGCCAGTGTCGTTTCGTCGACGATCAGCACCGGCGCCTGGCCAGCGTTGGCGGTGATGCTCGGACCATCGTCCTTGAACACCAGCCGGCCACCCAGGTCAAGGCTGGCGGAGAGTGAGTCGCCGTCGGCATCGGTGATGGTGGCGACCAGGTTGATCTTGTTGTTCAGCAGGCTGACCGAATCATCCGGGTTGCTGGCGTTCGGGTGCTGCAGCGCCATCTGCTGGTCAAGGGTGACCACGCCGCCAGCGAGGGTGACCTTGAAGGCGACGGCGCCCTGGTCACCGCCGACGCGGCCGACGACGTTACCGCCTTCGTTGAACAGCAGGATGGTCTGGCCCTGGGTGGTTTTCAGGCCGCTGTCCATGCCATTGGCAACAGCGCTGAGCTGGTAGGTCAGGCTGCCGGCACCATCGGCACCGAAGCTGCTGGTGAACTGCCCGGAGAAGTCCGCGCTGGCGTTGCCGGCCAGGTTGGTTTCATCCACCGTCAGGACCGGCGCGCCCTGGTCGTGGGCACTGATGCTCGGACCATCATCCTTGAAGGTGAGACGGTCGCCCAGGTCGAGTTGGGCGCGGCTGGAATCGCCATCGCCGTCGGTGATGATGGCGACCAGGTTGATCTTGCCGCCGGCGATGCTCACCGAGTCATTGGGATTGCTGGCGTCCGGATGCTTGAGCGCCAACTGTTGGTCGAGGGTCACGACACCGTCGGTGACCGTGACCTTGAAGGCAATGGCCCCGGCCGGGCCGCCCACGCGACCGACCACACTGGTGCCTTCGTTGAACAGCAGGATGGTCTGGCCCTGGCTGGTCTGCAGGCCGCTGTCGCTGCCATTGGCGACGGCTTCGACCTTGTAGGTCAGCGAGCCCTTGCCGTCTGCACCGTAGTTGCTGGTGAACTGGCTGGAGAAGTCGGCGCTGGCGTTGGCTCCCAGGTTCGTCTCATCCACCACCAGGGCGGGCGCGCCCTGGCTGACGGCGCTGATGGTCGGCGCATCGTCGTAGAACACCATCTTGCTGCCCAGGTCGACATGGGCCGACGCCTTGTCGCCATCGCCATCGGTGATGGTGGCAGTGAGGGTGATCTTGCCTTCGGGCAGGCGCAGCGGCTCGTCCGGATTGGTGGGATCGGGGTGCTTGAGCGCCAGGCGCTGGTCGAGCATGAGCGCGCCCTGGTCCTCGCTGACCACGAAGGCGATCGCGCCCGTGCTGGCGACCTTGCCGACCACGGTGCCATCCACGTTGTACAGCACGATGGATTCACCCTTGGAGGTCTGCACGCCGCTATCCGTACCGTCGACGGTGGTCACCTTGTAGGTGACGGTCCCCGGGCCGTCAGCGCCGAAGCTTGTCGTGAACAGCTGGGACACCAGGCTGACTTCGACACGGGCGTCGTTCGACAGGTCGGACTCGTCCACTTCCAGGCTGATATCGGCGTCCAGGCACGGGGTGATGCTCGGGCCATCGTCGAGGAAGGTCAGCTTGCTGCCCAGGTCGATATGGGCGCTGGCGCTGTCGCCATCCTTGTCGGTGATGGTGGCGGTCAGGGTCACCTGCCCGCTCAGGCTCAGGGCGTCATCGGGGTTGCTGGTGTCCGGGTGTGCCAGGGCACGCAACTGCTCCAGGGTAACCTTGCCATCGCCATCGACGAACACGCGGAAGGCCACGGTATCGGTGCCCTGCAGGCGTCCTTCGATGCCGTTGTCGGTGTTGTAGAGGTAGACCTTCTGACCGGTCTGGGTATCTTTCAGCCCGGAGTCGGTGTTGTCGGCGCCGGCCAGCGTGTAGGTGATCGACCCGGCACCGTCCGCGCCGAAGTGGGCGGTGAACAGGTCGGCCACCGAAGCGCTGCTGGTGTCCGGCACGCCGAGGTGGGTCTCGTCCACGGTCAGCTTGATGTCCGCGTCGTTGCACGGCGTGATGCTCGGACCATCGTCGAGGAAGGTCAACTTGCCGCTCAGGTCGATGTGGGCCTGGGCGCTATCGCCATCCTTGTCGGTGACGGTCGCCGTGAGGGTCACGCTGTCCGGCGCGAGGCTGACGCCCTCATTGGCCTGGGTGGTATCCGGGTGAACGACGGCGCGCACCTGATCGAGGGTGATCTTGCCGTCCTGCCCCAGGGTCACGCGGAAGGCGACAGTGCCGTCCTCTCCACCCACGCGGCCTTCCACGCCAGCCGCGGTGTTGAACAGGAAGATCTTGCTGCCGGTGGCCGTGTCCTTCAGGCCGCTGTCGGTGTGGTCCTGGGTCTCGACCTTGTAGGTGATCTGCCCGGGACCATCGGCG
>CBIGPF010000172.1:0-12996 GCA_966191535.1 uncultured Pseudomonas sp.
AGGTCGCCGAGATGGTGATCGAGAAGGCCAAGCGCCTGGTCGAGCACAAGAAGGACGTGATCATCCTGCTCGACTCCATCACCCGTCTGGCCCGTGCCTACAACACCGTGATCCCGAGCTCCGGCAAGGTGCTCACCGGTGGTGTCGACGCCCATGCCCTGGAAAAGCCCAAGCGCTTCTTCGGTGCCGCGCGCAACATCGAGGAAGGCGGTTCGCTGACCATCCTCGCCACCGCGCTGATCGAAACCGGCTCGAAGATGGACGAAGTGATCTACGAGGAATTCAAGGGTACCGGTAACTCGGAACTGATCCTCGACCGTCGCATTTCGGAAAAGCGCGTGTTCCCGGCGATCAACATCAATCGCTCCGGCACCCGCCGCGAAGAGCTGCTCACCGGTGAGGAAGAGCTGCAGCGCATGTGGATCCTGCGCAAGATCCTCCACCCGATGGACGAGATCGCCGCCGTGGAATTCCTCCTGGACAAGCTGCGCCAGACGAAGACCAACGACGAGTTCTTCGACTCGATGAAGCGCAGCAAGTAAGAGTCGCCGGCAAATCTGTTCTGGCGTTGTTGCTTGGCCTCCGCCGTACACAAAGTACTGTCTGAGGCCAGGCGCCTAGCCAGAACCGCTTCGCTCAGATTTGTCAGCGACTCTGCGCGCTGCTGCAATGCCACAAGGCCGGGGAAACCCGGCCTTCGTGTTTCTGCCTGGCGGCGATAGGCGGTAGACTGTCGCATCATCCTGCCGCCATCGAGATCCTCATGCAGTATCGCGACCTGCGCGAGTTCATCGCTGCCCTGGAGCAGCGCGGACAGCTCAAGCGCATCCAGGCCCCGGTATCCCCGGTACTGGAAATGACCGAGGTGTGCGACCGCACCCTGCGCGCCAAGGGCCCGGCCCTGCTGTTCGAAAAGCCCACCGGCTATGACATTCCCGTACTCGGCAACCTGTTCGGTACGCCTGAGCGCGTGGCCCTGGGCATGGGCGCCGAGGACGTTTCGGAGCTGCGCGAGATCGGCAAGCTGCTGGCCTTCCTCAAGGAGCCCGAGCCGCCCAAGGGGCTGAAGGACGCCTGGTCCAAGCTGCCGATCTTCAAGAAGGTCATCAACATGGCGCCCAAGGTTCTTCGGGATGCGCCGTGCCAGGAAGTGATCGAGGAGGGCGACGATGTCGACCTGTCGAAGTTGCCGGTGCAGACCTGCTGGCCCGGCGACGTCGCGCCGCTGATCACCTGGGGCCTGACGGTCACCCGTGGGCCGAACAAGGAACGGCAGAACCTGGGCATCTACCGCCAGCAGGTGATCGGCCGCAACAAGGTCATCATGCGTTGGCTCAGCCACCGTGGCGGCGCGCTGGACTTCCGCGAGTGGTGCCAGAAACATCCTGGCCAGCCCTATCCGGTGGCCGTGGCCCTCGGTGCGGATCCGGCGACTATCCTCGGCGCCGTGACCCCGGTGCCGGACAGCCTCTCCGAATACGCCTTCGCCGGCCTGCTGCGCGGGCACAAGACCGAACTGGTCAAGTGCATCGGCAACGACCTGCAGGTGCCGGCCAGCGCCGAGATCGTCCTCGAAGGGGTGATCCATCCCGGCGAGATGGCCGATGAAGGCCCGTACGGCGACCACACTGGCTATTACAACGAGGTGGACCGTTTCCCGGTGTTCACCGTCGAGCGCATCACCCGCCGGCAGAAACCGATCTACCACAGCACCTACACCGGCCGGCCGCCGGATGAGCCGGCGATCCTCGGCGTGGCGCTGAACGAAGTCTTCGTGCCGATCCTGCAGAAGCAGTTCCCCGAGATCACCGATTTCTACCTGCCCCCCGAAGGCTGTTCCTACCGCATGGCGGTGGTGACCATGAAGAAGCAGTACCCCGGCCACGCCAAGCGCGTGATGCTCGGTGTCTGGTCGTTCCTGCGACAGTTCATGTACACCAAGTTCGTTATCGTCACCGACGACGACATCAACGCCCGCGACTGGAACGACGTGATCTGGGCCATCACCACGCGCATGGACCCCAAGCGCGACACGGTGATGATCGACAACACACCGATCGACTACCTGGACTTTGCCTCGCCGATCTCCGGCCTCGGCTCGAAGATGGGCCTGGATGCCACCCACAAGTGGCCGGGCGAGACCAGCCGCGAGTGGGGGCGGGTGATCGAGAAGGATCCGGCGGTGACCCGTCGCGTCGACGAAATCTGGGCGAGCCTGGGCATCGACTGACGGGCCGTCGAACACCAAGGGCGGCGGTGCGCCAGAGGCCGCCCGCATAGAAGAACGAGAACAGCGCTTGAAAGTGACCTTGCAACCCTCCGGCGCCCAGCTCGAGCTGCGGCCCGGGGAACGTATCCTCGATGGTGCGCGGCGCCTGGGCTACGAGTGCCCGCAGAGCTGCCGCAACGGCAATTGCCATATCTGCGCGGCGCTGCTGGTGGAAGGCCGCGTGCGCCAGGACGGCGAGGTACGCGACCATGGCGAACTCTTCACCTGCCTGGCCGAGCCGCTGGAAGACTGCGTGCTGCACTGGGACGGCGTGCTGGCCCCCGGCGAACTGCCGGTGCGCAAGCTGTCCTGCCAACTGACCCTCTGCGAGCCGGTGGGGGGCGACGTCTGGCGTGTGCGCCTGCGCGCCCCGGCCGGCAAGCCGCCGCGCTACCACGCCGGGCAGTACGTGCTGATCGAGCGTGAGGGCAGCGATCCGGCAGCCTTCTCCCTGGCCTCCGCGCCGCAGGAAGGGCGTGACCTGGAACTGCACATCCTGGCCCGCGAGAACAGCGCCATCGAGCTGCTGACCCAGTTGCAGCGCGACCGCTTTGCCCGCGTGCAGATGCCGTTCGGCGACGCGCACCTGGCTGACTTGCCGGACGGCCCTCTGGTGCTGATCGCCGCCGGGACCGGCATGGCGCAGATGCACAGCCTGATCGAATTCTGCCGCGCCACCGGTTTCGTCCACCCGGTGCACCTTTACTGGGGCGTGCGTCGCCCGGAAGACTTCTACGAGCTGCCGCACTGGGACCAGTGGGAGAGCGTACCCAACCTGCATCTGCACAAGATCGTCAGCGACCTGTGCGGCTGGCAGGGGCGCTGCGGCCTGCTGCATGAAGCGGTGTGCGAGGACTTTGCCGAATTGTCCGGCCTGCGTGTCTACGCCAGCGGCTCGCCGGCGATGGTCTACGGCACCCTGGATGCACTGGTGGCGGCGGGCATGGACCCGCATCAGATGCGCGCCGACGTCTTCGCCTACGCCCCACGAGGCTGATTCAACTGTCTAGCGTCGTTGGAGCGCCTCGCCGTGCTAGTCGCACTGTCTTCGGCACTCCGCCTAGCTATTCAGTCGACTCAGTCTCGTGGGTGGCATGTGGCGAGAATTCCTCCTGCAACGCCGCGCGAATCCAGTCCTCGAACCAGGCCACGTCGGCGCTCACCGCGCCGGTGGGCAGCAGCAGCTGGTAGCTTTCCAGCGGCACTTCCTCGGGCAGCGGTCGCACCAGCGTGCCGGCGGCCAGCTGGTGCTTCACCAGCACCAGGTTGGCCAGGGCGATGCCGTGGCCGGCCTCGGCCATGGACAGCGCGTGGTCGTTGCTGACGTAGAGCACGTCGGAATTCACCCGCAAGTCCAGCCCGATGGTGGAGAGCCAGAGGTTCCACCATTCGCCATCGTCGACGTGGATCAGCTTGTGCTGCGCCAGCTCGTGCACGCTGGTCAGCGGTCCGTGTTCTTCGAGGTAGGCAGGCGAGCACACCGGGAAAACCGCCGGCCGAACCAGGGTGCTGTGGCACTGCGGATAGACGCCGGGAAGTCCGTAGACAATCCCGAGATCGGCGCTTTTACCGTCAACTTCGGTGAAAGTCGGGTTGGGTTCCACCGCTACCTTCAGGCCGGGGCGCTGCTGGCGCAGGGTTTCCAGGCGCGGCATCAGCCAGCGCTTGGCGAAGGCGGGCACTACCAGGATCTTCAGCCAGCGCGCGGTGCCGCCGGGGGCCAGTTCGTGGCCGGCGTCGGCGATCTGCTGCAGGGCTGTGGATATCTTCGCGTAGTAGCGCTGCCCGGCCGGCGTCAGGCTCACTCCGCGCGGGGTGCGCTCGAACAGCTGCACGCCCAGCCAGTCCTCCAGCAGCTTCACGTGACGGCCGATGGCCGGCTGCGTCACATGCAGGTCTTTCGAAGCGGCGACATAGCTGCCCAGCCGGGCGGCGGCCTCGAAGGCGCGAACGGCATTGAGCGGCGGAAGGCGCTGGATGGACATGGGCTCAGCCTCGGGTATCAATTTTTAGCTGTTAATTTATTTAATATCGAATGTAAGAAAATTGAGCTTTCCGCTCAACCACCTTTCTTCGAATATCCGCTCCAGCAGCATCACCACAATATCGAGCCGAACCCACGGCCAGCGCTGCATCCAGCGTTTACTCCAGCCCTGCCAGAACAACTACAAGATCCCCCGAGCGCCAGCGTGCGGCGGACGGGAAGGATGCGGAGGTTTCACCATGAATGCCCTGCACAGCCTGCAGACGGCGGCGGTCTCTATCCGCTCCGTGCGCAAGGTCTACGGCGACCCGGCCAGCGGTCCCGTCGCGCTCAAATGCGTCGACCTGGACATCCGCGACAACGAGTTCTTCACCCTGCTCGGCCCTTCGGGCTGCGGCAAGACCACCCTGCTGCGGATGATCGCCGGCTTCGAGTTCCCCACCTCCGGGGAAATCCAGCTCTACGGCGAAAACATCGCCGACCGGCCGCCTTTCGAGCGCCCGGTGAACACCGTGTTCCAGCACTACGCACTGTTCCCGCACATGACCATCGCCGAGAACCTGGCCTTCGGCCTGGAATCCCACCCGATGGGCCAGCGCATGAGCAAGGCGCAGGTCGCCGAGCGCGTCCGCGAGATGCTTGCCCTGGTGCAGATGGAACGCTTCGCCCAGCGCAAGCCGACCCAGCTCTCCGGTGGCCAGCAACAGCGCGTCGCCCTGGCCCGCGCGTTGGCGCCGCATCCCAAGGTGCTGCTGCTCGACGAGCCGCTGTCGGCGCTCGACCTCAAGTTGCGCCAGGCCATGCGCGAAGAGCTCAAGGCGATCCAGTCCAAGACCGGCATCACCTTCATCTTCGTCACCCATGACCAGGAAGAAGCCCTGACCATGTCCGACCGCATCGCCGTGCTCTCCGAGGGCGAGGTGCAGCAGGTCGGCCGTCCGGACGACATCTACGAACACCCGCGCAACCGCTTCGTCGCCGACTTCATCGGCGAGACCAACTTCCTCCCGGCCCGTGTCGAGAACTTCACCGGCGACTGCGCGCACTACCGCCTCCCCGGCGACCAACTGATCGAGGCCCAGGCTCGCGAAGGCCTGAAGGTTGGCGCCGAAGTCACTCTGTCGATCCGCCCCGAGCGCCTGCAACTGGTGGCCGAGGACACTCCGTCGGCCACGCCGTGCAGCGTGGTCCAGCAGATCTACCTGGGCACCGACCTGCAGTACCAGGTCAGCCTCGCCGACGGCACCCGCCTGACGGTCCGCGCGCCCAACAGCGCCGGCCAGCGTGGGCGCCTGGCAGCCGGGCAACGCGCCGGGCTGCTGTTCGAGAAAGGTAGCGCCAGCGTCCTGGTGGACTGAGCGGGGGTGAACATGAAGCAGTTATCCACAAGCTCCGGCAATTCGCTGGAGCGACGCCAGGCGCTGCGCAGCTTCCTCGGCGTATCGCCGGCGCTGGTTTCCATCGGGCTGTTCCTGATCGTGCCGATCTTCATCGTGGTCGGTTACTCGCTGATGCAGGCCAACCCCTATGGCGGGGTGAACCCGCACTTCAGCATCGACGCCTATGTATCGCTGCTGTTCGAGCGCCAGCTCGACGACAGCCTGGCCTTCGCCGACTCCTACGTGATGATCGCGCTGCGCTCCATCGGCATTGCCGCGGCGACCACCGTCATCACCCTGCTGGTGGGCTTCCCGGTGGCGGTGTGGCTGGCGATGCAGCCGGCGCACCGTCGCGGCCTGCTGATCTTCCTGATCACCGTGCCGTTCTGGGCCAACCTGCTGATCCGCACCTACGCCTGGATCCTGCTGCTGCGCGGTACCGGTGTGGTCAACGGCACGCTGATGAGCCTCGGCATCATTCACCAGCCGCTGAATATGCTCTACACCGACGGCGCCGTGCTGCTGGGCCTGGTCTACACCTACGCGCCCTTCGTGGTGCTGCCGATCTACGCCACCCTCGAGAAGATGGACATGCGCCTGCTGGAGGCCGCCCAGGATCTCTACGCGGGACGCATCCGCACGCTGCGCAAGGTCGTCCTGCCGATCGCCCGCCCAGGCATCCTGGCCGGCGCCATCCTCACCTTCGTGCCCTGCCTGGGCGCGATGATCGCCCCCGAACTGCTCGGCGGCGGCACCAAGATGATGCTTGGCAACCTGATCTTCCGGCAGTTCAGCGACTCGCGGAACTGGCCCTTCGGTGCAGCGCTGTCGCTGGTACTGATGGGCGCCGTGATGCTGGTGCTGATGTTCTACGCGATGCGCGCCGAACGCCTGCGCATCGCCCAGGGAGGTGAATGATGCTCTCGCTGCTGACCAAACGCCGTCTGGGTGTGCAGGATTTCCGTGGCTTCGGAGCCCTGAGCTTGCTGTTCTACCTGTACCTCTACGCGCCCATCGTGGTGCTGGTGGTGCTCTCGTTCAACGCCAACCAGTCCGCCACCGTGTGGACCGGCTTCAGCCTCGACTGGTACCGCAGCGCCTTTGCCAACCAGGCGCTGCGCCAGGCCGCCGGCAACAGCCTGCTGATCGCCGTGTGCGCCAGCGTGATCGCCACCGCGATCGCTACCCTGGCTGCACTGGGTACCTCGCGCGGGGCCAAGTTCAAGGGCCTGCGCCTGTCCATGGGGGCGATCATGCTGCCGCTGGTGCTGCCTGAGATCGTCGTCGGCGTCGCCACCCTGGCGCTGTTCTCCACCCTCGGCCTGTCGCTGGGCTACGGCAACCTGATCATCGCCCACACGGTGTTCTGCATCCCGTTCGCCTACCTGCCGATCCGTGCCCGCCTGAACGACATGGACCTGTCTCTGGAACAGGCCGCCGCGGACCTCTACGCGGGCCCCTGGCGGACCTTCCGCAAGGTGACCCTGCCGCTGCTGATGCCGGGGATTTTCTCCGGGGTGATGCTGGCCTTCATCGTCTCGCTGGATAACTTCGTGATCTCGATGATGGTCTCCCAGGCTGGCACCACCACCTTGCCGATCTTCATCTTCGGCCTGCTGCGCATGGGCGTGACGCCCGATGTGAACGCGGTGTCGACCCTGATCCTCGGCGTTTCCGTGCTGTTCGTAACCCTGTCCTACCTGCTCGGCAAGAAGAAGGCCTGAGCCCACATACCGGAGTAGAAGATGAGCAAACTGATCGCTGCTGTAGGGGCCTCGCTGGCCATGGGTCTGGTGGCCAACGTGCACGCCGCCGAACAACTGAACGTGGTGAGCTGGAGTGGCTATTTCACCCCACAGATCCTCGAGAAGTTCGAGAAGGAAACCGGCATCAAGGTGACCGTGGATTCCTACGACTCCAACGAAACCCTGCTGGCCAAACTCAAGCAGGGCGGGACTGGTTACGACGTGGCCATTCCTTCGCACCAGTTCGTACCGATCCTGATCCAGGAGAAGTTGCTGGAGCGCTTCGATCCGGCCAGCCAGCCCTACTACGCCAACGTCGAGGACAACCTGAAGAAACCCACCTGGGACCCGGAAGGCGCCTATGCCGTGCCCTTCATCTGGGGCACCACCAGCGTGGTGCTGGACAGCGCCAAGTACAGCGACCCGGCCGACAGCTACTCGGTACTGTTCACCCCGCCGGCGGAGCTGCAGGGCAAGATCAACATGTTCGATTCGGCGAGCGAGGTGATCGATACCGCCAGCCTCTACCTGGGCATCCCGCTGTGCAGCGAAGACCCCAAGCAGATGCAACAGGTGCTGACCCTGTTGAAGAACCAGAAGCCCTTCGTGAAGACCTACAGCTCCAAGGCCGGCTCGATCCGCGAGAACCTGGCCTCGGGCGAAGTCGACATGTCGATGTTCTGGGGCGGCTCGTCGATGCGCGCGCGTGAGATGAAGTCCAGCCTGAAGTACCTCTACCCGAAAGAGGGCGTGATGGCCTGGGTGGACAACCTGGTGATCCCGGCCGGCGCCAAGCACCCGGAGAACGCGAAGAAGTTCATCGCCTTCCTCAGCCAGCCGGAAAACTCGGCGATGACCCAGAACTTCCTCAAGCACCAGAGCCCGATCAAGGGCGTGGAACCCTTCCTCGACGCCAGCCTGAAGGATGCGCCGGAACTGCACATCCCCGAGGGCACCAAAGTGGTGTTCAGCAAGACCTGCGGCGAAGGCGCGATCCGCCTGGCCGACCGTATCTGGACCAACCTGATGCGCTGATCCCCGACCTGGGACGTCTCAGACCGACGCTGCTCGCGTCCACCTTGGTGGGCGTGCCGGCAGCGTGCGGCCCGGCGAACGCGCTACTCGATACAAGCCCCATCCGCTGATGGGGTCGTTGAACCCGACTGAACCTTCCCATCGCGGAAGCCCTGATGAAAAAAGGCCTCGTTCCATGAGCCAGAAGAACAAGCACAACGAACTCGTCCAGCTCCAGGCCCACGAACTGGCCCAGCGCATCCGCCTGCGGCAGGTTTCCTGCCGTGAAGTGATGCAGGCGCACCTCGACCAGATCGAGCGTTTCAACCCGGCGGTGAACGCCATCATCAGCCAGCAACCGGACGATCTCCTGCTGGCCGAAGCCGACCAGCGCGACGCCGAACTGGCCCGTGGCGAATACCGTGGCTGGATGCACGGCCTGCCCCACGCGGTGAAGGACCTGTCGCTGACCCAGGGCATCCGCACCACCCTCGGATCGCCGCTGTTCCGCGACTACCTGCCCGAGCGCGACGGCATCATGGTCGAGCGCATCAAGGCGGCCGGGGCGATCATCATCGGCAAGACCAACACCCCCGAATTCGGCCTCGGCTCCCACAGCTACAACCCGATCTTCGGTGCCACCGGCTGCGCCTACGCGCCCGAACGCACCGCCGGCGGCAGCAGCGGTGGCGCGGCGGCGGCCCTGGCGCTGCAGATGGTCCCGGTGGCCGACGGCAGCGACATGATGGGCTCGCTGCGCAACCCGGCGGCCTTCAACAACATCATCGGTTTCCGTCCGTCCCAGGGCCGCGTGCCCTTCGACGACAGTGCCGACCTGTTCATCGACCAGCTCGGCTACGAGGGCCCCATGGGCCGCAGCGTGCGCGACGTGGCGCTGCTGCTGTCGGTACAGGCCGGCGGCGATGCCCGTGCACCGCTGTCCATTGCCGAGAGCGGCGAGCAGTTCGCCGGCAAGCTGGAGCGTGACTTCAAGGGCGCGCGCCTTGGCTGGCTGGGCGACCTGGGGGGTCACCTGCCCATGGAGAAGGGCGTGCTGGAGCTGTGCCGCCAATCCTTCGCCGACTTCGAAGCCATCGGCTGCCACGTCGAGGAGACCGCCATGGGCTTTTCGCCGGAACGCCTGTGGGACACCTGGCGCACCCTGCGTCACTGGATGGTCGCCGGCTCCCTGGGCGCGGCCTACACCGACCCGACCAAGCGCGAGCTGCTCAAGCCCGAGGCGATCTGGGAAGTGGAGAACGGCCTGAAGCTCTCCGCCATGGACGTGTTCCGCGCCTCCGCCGCACGCAGCGACTGGTACCGTGCGATCAGCCGACTGTTCGAGCGCTACGACTACCTGCTGCTGCCCAGCGCCCAGGTCTTCCCGTTCGACAAGACCTGGGACTGGCCAAAGGAAATCGCCGGCAAGGCCATGGACACCTACCACCGCTGGATGGAAGTGGTGATCCCGGCCACCCTGTCCGGTTGCCCGGCGGCCAACGTGCCGGTGGGCTTCAATGAGCAGGGCTTGCCCATGGGCCTGCAGATCATCGGCAAGCACCAGGCCGACATGGCCGTGCTGCAGCTGGCCCACGCCTACGAGCAGGCCTCGCGCTGGTATCAGCGCTGCCCGCCGCCCATGCTGGCGGGGGATTGATTCAACTGTCCACACGCTGAGGGGGACGCATGAACATCAGCTTCTTCCAGGAACTGCTGCAGAGCATCACCGAGCGCGGCCGGCAACTGCTGGAATCGCGCGAGCCGGCGCCGGGCAATGCCCAGGCGCTGGCCCAGGCTTGCCACAAGCTGATCTCCAGCCACGGCGAAGCCTCGGGCGTGGCCCTGGCGCAGCAGGTCCTGTGCGCCTATCGGGACTGCCCGCAGGAGCAGCAGAAAGCCTTCTTCGACACCCTGCTGACGGACTTCGCGCCGCCCCACGAGGCGCTGGCCGAGGCCTGCCAGCGCTACCTCGACGACCCGTCGTCGGCCAATACCACGGCGCTGTTCCAGGCCAGCGAGCCGCCGCGCCAGGAGCTCTTTCGTCGCCTCAACCAGGCGCCCGGCGGCACCGCTGAACTGATCGCCATGCGCCGCCTGCTGCTGCAGGAATTGAAAGCCAGGCCGGAGCTGGCGGCGGTGGACCACGACCTGCAGCACCTGCTGGCCTCCTGGTTCAACCGGGGTTTCCTCGTGCTGCGGCGCATCGACTGGTCGACGCCGGCGTCGATCCTGGAAAAGATCATCAAGTACGAGGCCGTCCACGCCATCAAGGACTGGGACGACCTGCGCAGCCGCCTGCAGCCGGCCGACCGCCGCTGCTTCGCCTTCTTCCACCCGGCCCTGGCCGACGAGCCACTGATCTTCGTCGAGGTGGCGCTGACCCGCTCCATGCCTGGTGCGATTGCAGAGATTCTGGAGGGCAAGCCCGCTAGTGACTCGGCGGACGAGCCTGACACCGCGGTGTTCTATTCCATCAGCAACTGCCAGGACGGCCTGCGCGGTATTTCCTTCGGCAACTTCCTGATCAAGCAGGTGGTGGAGGAGCTGGCGCGGGAGATTCCCGGCCTGCGCCAGTTCGTCACCCTGTCGCCGGTGCCTGGCTTCCGTCGCTGGCTCGACAGCCTGGGCGAGGATCCGCAACTGGGCGCGGCCGCCGCCGACCTGCTCAAGGCGCTCAAGCCCGACACTGCGCCGCCGCCGCGCACGGAGCAGCCGATGCTGGCGCTGGCGGCCGAGTACTTCCTGCATGCCCGCAATGGCGCGGGATTTCCGTTGGACCCGGTGGCGCGCTTCCACCTGGGCAACGGCGCACGCCTTGAGCGCCTGAACTGGCGCGGCGACCTTTCCAGCAGCGGTCTGCGCCAGGCCGCCGGGCTGATGGTCAATTACCGCTACGAACTGCGCCAGATCGAAAAGAACCACGAAGCCTACGCCAACCAGGGCGCGGTCACCGCCTCACCCGAGGTGCGCAAGCTGGCCACCCTGTCGGCGAAAACAAAACGCTAGGACCTCACCATGAACCAGAGCCTTTTCGCCGAAGTCGGCAAACACCTGCCCAGCGACCTTTCCAAGCCCTTCATCCGCACCCCGGACGGCGGGGGCTACAGCTATGCCGACATGCTGCGCAGCACCTCGCAGTTCGCCCATGCGCTGGTGGAGCTCGGCGTGCAGCCGGGCGACCGCGTCGCCGTGCAGGTCGACAAGAGTCCCGAGACGGTCATGCTGTACCTCGCCGTGCTGCGTGTCGGCGCGGTCTACCTGCCGCTCAACAGTGGCTACACCGGCGAGGAGCTGCGCTACTTCCTCGACGACGCCGAGCCCTCGCTGTTCGTCTGCGCGCCGGCCTTCGAGGCCCAGGCCCGCGAGCTGGCGAATGTCAGCGGCGTGGCCCACGTGGAGACCCTGGGCGACGCCGGCGACGGCTCGCTGATGGCGCGTGTGCACGGCAAGCCGGGACGCTTCGCCGACGTCGAGCGTGCCGCTTCCGATCTTGCCGCGATCCTCTACACCTCCGGCACCACCGGGCGTTCCAAGGGCGCGATGATCAGCCATGGCAACCTGGTCTCCAATGCCCGCGCGCTGGTGGACTACTGGAACATCACCGCCGAGGACTGGCTGCTCCACGCACTGCCGATCTTCCACATCCACGGCCTGTTCGTGGCTTGCAACAGCCTGCTGATGGCCGGCGGCTCGATGCTCTTCCTGAGCAAGTTCGACGCAGCGCAGATGCTCAAGCTGCTGCCCCAGGTGAACCTGCTGATGGGCGTGCCGACCTTCTACACCCGCCTGCTCGACCAGCCGGGCCTGACCCGCGAGGCGGTGGCGCACATGCGCCTGTTCATCTCCGGCTCCGCGCCGCTCACCGCCGAGACCCACAAGGCATTCTCCGAGCGCACCGGCATGGCCATCCTCGAGCGCTACGGCATGACCGAGACCGGCATGAACACCTCCAACCCGCTGGACGGCCAACGCATCGCCGGCACCGTGGGCTTCCCGCTGCCGGGCGTCGAGCTGCGTATCACTGATCCGGGCCAGGCCGAGCCGACCCTGCTGCCCCAGGGCGAGCCGGGGATGATCGAAGTGCGCGGGCCGAACGTGTTCCAGGGCTACTGGCGCATGCCGGAGAAGACCGCCGAGGAGCTGCGCGCGGACGGTTACTTCATGACCGGAGACATCGGCTTCGTCGATGAGCGTGGCTACGTGCAGATCGTCGGGCGCAACAAGGACATGATCATCAGCGGCGGCTTCAACGTGTATCCCAAGGAGCTGGAAGAGATCCTCGACACCCTGCCCGGCGTGGCCGAGTCGGCGGTGATCGGCGTGCCGCACCCGGACTTCGGCGAGGGCGTGACGGCCGTGCTGGTGGCCAGCAAGGGCCAGGCGCCGACCGAAGCGCAGGTGCTCGCTGCCCTCGATGGCAAGCTGGCGCGCTTCAAGCAGCCCAAGCGGGTGATGGTGGTCGATGCACTGCCGCGCAATGTGATGGGCAAGGTGCAGAAGAACGTGCTGCGCGAGCAGTTCAAGGCGCTGTATTCCTGATAGCCCGCCTTGGCTGGTGGTTCGCGAGGCAGCGCGCGCCGAAAGAAAGCCCGCCGGCGCGGGGCC
>CBIGPF010000173.1:0-12972 GCA_966191535.1 uncultured Pseudomonas sp.
GCCCAGTTCGACGAACTCGACGAGAGTCTTCTCGCCGAGGCCATCGATGTCCATGGCTCGGCGCGAGACGAAGTGGATGATCGCCTGCTTGAGCTGCGCCTGGCAGAACAGCCGGCCAACACAACGATAGATGGCGCCTTCGCTGACCGACTCCTTGCCCTTGCTGCGCTTGACCAGCTGGGTGCGCTCGACCTGCGAACCGCATACCGGACACTGGGTGGGAATTTCCACCGGGCGCGCATCGGCAGGACGGCGCTCGGTCACGACCTGCATGACCTGCGGGATCACGTCGCCGGCACGGCGGATGATCACGGTATCGCCGATCATCAGGCCCAGACGCGCAACCTCGTCCATGTTGTGCAGGGTGGCGTTGGACACCGTCACACCTGCCACCTGGACGGGCTTCAGACGCGCCACGGGCGTCACTGCGCCGGTACGGCCAACCTGGAATTCCACATCGAGCAATTCGGTGAGCTCTTCGCGCGCCGGGAATTTGTGGGCGATGGCCCAGCGCGGTTCACGGGCACGGAAGCCCAGTTCGCGCTGGAAGTCGGTGCGATTGACCTTGAACACCACGCCGTCGATTTCGTAGGCGAGGCTGTCGCGGCGTGCACCGATATCTTCGTAATAGGCGCGGCAACCGTCGACACCCCTGGCCAGTTTCAGCTCGCGACTGATCGGGATGCCCCAGCCCTTCAAGGCTTCGAGGATATCGACCTGGGTACCCGGCAACGTGCCGCCCTCGACGCGACCAAAGCCATAGCAGCAGAACTCCAGCGGACGGCTGGCGGTAATCTTCGAATCCAGTTGACGCAGGCTGCCGGCGGCGGCGTTACGCGGGTTGGCGAAGGTTTTGCCACCAGCCTCCATCTGCCGCTCGTTGAGCGCGTCGAATCCGGCCTTGGACATGAAGACCTCGCCACGCACCTCCAGCACCGCCGGCCAGCCCTCGCCCTTCAGGCGCAGCGGCACATTGCGAATGGTGCGCACGTTGACGCTGATGTCTTCGCCGGTGGTGCCGTCGCCGCGCGTGGCGCCACGGGTCAGCACGCCGTTCTCGTACAGCAGGCTGACCGCCAGGCCATCGAGCTTGGGTTCGCAGCTGTATTCCACCTCGGCGCCACCGCCGAACAGGTCGGAAGATGGCAACTGGTCCGCCAGGCCTTCGCGCACGCGGCGATCAAAGTCATTGAGGTCCTGCTCCTCGAAGGCGTTGCCCAGGCTGAGCATCGGCACTTCATGGCGTACCTCGCCGAAGGCGGAAGCCGCTGCGCCGCCGACGCGCTGGGTCGGAGACTCGGGCGTAATCAGCTCGGGATGCTCGGTCTCCAGTGCCTTCAGCTCGCGGAACAGGCGGTCGTACTCGGCGTCCGGCACGCTCGGCTCGTCGAGCACGTAGTAGCGGTAGTTGTGGTCGTCGAGTTCGCTGCGCAACTGGGCAATGCGTTCGGCAGCGTTCTGGGAATCGGTCATGCGGGAATCTCGGGCGGCTTTTCTGCTTGAGGTAGAAATACGAAGCCCCAAGGGTCGCTTGGGGCTTCTGTGCAGCGTGCGGAAAGCTTAGCGCTTCTGGGTCAGGGCACGTCGCTCGAAATCGATGATGCGCTGACGGTAGTGCTCGATGGTCTGCGCGGTCATCACGCTGCGCTGCTCGTCCTTCAGCTCGCCATTGAGCTCCTGGGCCAGCTTGCGGGCGGCGGCGATCATCACGTCGAACGCCTGCTTGGGATGACGCGGACCTGGCAGGCCGAGGAAGAAGCTCACGGCGCGGGTGCTGAACTGGTCGATATTGTCCAGATCGAAGGTACCCGGCTTGACCGCGTTGGCCATGGAGAACAGCACTTCACCATTGCCCGCCATGCTTTCGTGGCGATGGAAGATGTCCATTTCGCCGTAGCGCAGGCCGCTTTCCAGGATGTTCTGCAGCAGCGCCGGGCCCTTGAAGCCGTTCTCGTCGCGGCTGATGACATTGATGATCAGCACTTCCTCGACCGGAGCCAGCGGCGCTGTCGGCGCAGCGGGGGCTGCCGGAGCCGCACGCTCCTTGTCCTTCTTGCGCTCCTTCCGGGGCTTTTCCTTCTCCTGCGGCGCCTCGTCCAGCGGGTTGGGGAAATCCTCTTCATCCAGCGGGCCGAGCAGGTTCGGCGCCGGGTCGTCCAGATTCAGGTCGCCCTGGCGCGGTTCGCCGCGGCGCTTGCCGCGCGATTCCTTGGCGCTGAGCTTGGGCAGGTCTTCCTCGTCCAGCTCCGGCTCGCGGTGCTCGACCACACGGGAAGGCCCGAGCAGTTCCGGGCTGCCCTCATCCGCGTCATCGGGCTGGTTGGCAAACTGGCGATCCAGCTTGAAACGCAACTTGCCCTTGCCGCCCCGCATACGACGCCAGCCGTCGAACAGAATGCCGGCGATCACGATAAGCCCAATGACGATCAGCCATTCGCGTAGACCGATATCCATCTAATCCCGTAGCCCCTGAACAAAAAATGATGATGAAAAAAAGGACATCCTATCCCTTGAAAACGTGGAGCCAACTACATGTTCTGACTGATGTTTTCCACGCAATACAAAAGTGGGCGTTAAGCTAACACGCTCTCACATAACTTTACACTGCCTGTGGCGACACTCCGCCGCACTCTTTGCAACTTTTCATAGCCGTTGCCACCGGCACCTGCGAAGCGAATTCTACCCCAATCAAATCAATGCTTTAGACTTGTTACGCGGCATCTAGCCAGCATAGCTCAAGTTCACTTGCGTGATCAGGCTTCCGCGAGCGCAACAGCCTCTTCCACATCCACTGCCACCAGACGTGAACAACCCGGTTCGTGCATGGTCACGCCCATCAATTGATCGGCCATCTCCATGGCGATCTTGTTGTGGGTGATATAGATGAACTGCACTTTCTCCGACATCTCCTTCACCAGTCGCGCATAACGACCGACGTTGGCATCGTCCAGCGGCGCGTCGACTTCGTCGAGCATGCAGAACGGTGCCGGGTTCAGCTGGAAGATCGCAAACACCAGCGCCAGAGCGGTCAGGGCCTTCTCGCCACCGGACAGAAGATGGATGGTGCTGTTCTTCTTGCCCGGCGGCCTTGCCATGATCGCCACCCCGGTATCGAGTAGATCCTCGCCGGTAAGTTCCAGATAGGCGTGACCGCCGCCGAAAACCTTGGGGAACAATGCCTGAAGGCCAGCATTGATCTGGTCGAAGGTTTCCTTGAAGCGGTTGCGGGTTTCCTTGTCGATCTTGCGGATCACGTTTTCCAGGGTATCCAGCGCTTCCACCAGGTCGTCGTTCTGATCGTCCAGGTAGCGTTTGCGCTCGGATTGCTGCTGGTACTCCTCGATCGCCGCGAGGTTGATCGGGCCGAGGCGGCCGATGCGCGTAGCAAGTTCTTCCAGGCGGGTTTCCCAGACCTTCTCGGCAGCGTCGTGGGGCAAGGTACCCAGTACGCCGTGCAGGTCGTAGCCGTCCTCGTGGAGCTGTTCCTGCAGCGACTTGCGTCGCACGTTCAGCGCCTGCCACTCCATGCGCTGCTGCTCCAGCTGGCCGCGCAGCAGTTGCGACTGCTGCTCGGCCTGCGTGCGGCGCTTCTCGGCGTCGCGCAGCTGGCGGTCGGCGTCTTCCAGCGCCAGGCGCGCGTGCTTGAGTTCGTCTTCCACCGCCATGCGCCGGTCGAGCAGCTCTTCCAGGCGCATGCGCAGCTCTTCCAGCGGCGCGGCGCCCTCCTCCAGATTGAGGTTGAGCTGCTCGCAACGCTCGACCAGGCGTACCGCCTGGCCGTCCAGACGCTCCAGCGCCTGGCGGGTGGATTCGTGCTGGGCGCGCAGGGAGCCGACGCGCACGGCCAACTGATGGGCATGATCCTTGTGCTGGCGCGATTCCTGGCGAATGCGGTCGAGTTTCTCGCGCATGCCGTCACGTTCGGCCAGCAGCGACTCGCGGCGCTCGGTGTCGACCGCCATGGCGTCCAGCGCTTCCTGCAGGCTCAGACGGGCTTCGCCCAGCTGCTCCTGCTCGATAGCGTGCTGCTCGGCCAGTTCGGCCAGCTCTTCGTCCAGACGACGGCGGCGCAGGGTCAGCTGCTCGACCTTGGCCTGCTGCGCCGACAACTGCGCCTTCAGCTCGCCCTGACGGCGGCCTTCATCCTGCAGGCGGCGACGCACCTGGTCGCGGCCCTCTTCGGCCTGGCGCTGTTCGTCGCGCAGGCGCACCAGTTGTTCGTCGATGTCGGCGAGGCGCTGCTCCAGCGTCTCGCGCTCGGCGTACAGTCGCTCCAGCTCCTGGCCACGCGCCAGCACACCACCATCGGCAGATTCGCCACGACGCACGCGCAGGAAGTTGCGGCCGACCCAGTAGCCGTCGCGGCTGATCAGGCTTTCACCGTCGCCCAGTGAAGCGCGCTGGGCCAGCGCCTGCTCCAGGGTTTCCACCGGGCGCACGCGACCCAGCCAGTAGCTCAGGTCGACATTGGTCTCGACCTTGTCCAGCAGGCTGCCAGGACGGGAAACAGCGCCAGCGGCGAGATCGAGCAGGCGCAGTTCGCCCTTCTCCAGCGCGTTGAACGGCAGGCCCTTCACATCGTCCAGCAGCACGCCGTGCAGGTCGGCACCGAGCACGGTTTCCACCGCCAGCTCCCAACCCGACTGCACCCGCAGGCCCTCGGCCAGGCGCGGGCGCTGCTCCAGGCCCTGCTGGCGCAGCCATTGCGCGGTGCCGTCGCCCGGATCGAGCGCGGCCTGCTGCAGTGCCTCCAGCGAGGCGATGCGACCATTCAGACGCTGCAACTCGCCCTGCGCCTGATGCTGCGCGGCGGTGCTTTCCTGCAGGGACTGGCGCACGCGCTCCAGGCGCTCGGCCAGCTCCTGTTCCTCGATCTGTGATTCTTCCAGCAGCAACTCGATGGCGGCGACCTGCTCACCAAGCTCGAGGATCGCGGCATCTTCCGGATCGGCGGCCAGTTGCGTGCGCTCGTCGTTCAGGCGGCGCTGGCGTTCGCCCTGGCGCTCCAGGCTCTGCTCCAGGTGCTGGATGCGCGACTGCTGCACTTCCGCCTCACGGCGCGGCTCGGCACTCTGCTGGTTGAAAGCGTCCCAGCGCTGCTGCCAGTCGTGCATGCGCTGCTCGGCGTCTTCCAGGCCGACGGTGGCCTCGTCGGCGGCGGCGGCGCTGATTTCCTGTTCCGGCGCCAGGCGCTCGAGCTCCTCGCCCAAGGTGGCGAGCAAGGTGCGGTCGTGGCCCAGGTGGGATTCGGTTTCCTGGCGGGATTTCTCCGCCTCGCGCAGATCATCCTGCAACTGGCGCAGGCGCTGCTGGCCGTGCTGGATGCTCTGCTCGACGCGGGCGATGTCGCCGCCCACGGAATAGAAGCGACCCTGTACCTGGTTGAAGGTTTCCGACAGCTCGTGGTGGCCGTCGCGCAGGCGTTCGATGCTGGCGTCGGCGCTGCGCTGCTCGGCCACCAGCGCCTCGAAGGCCACTTCCTGGTCGCCGATCACCTTTTCCTTCTGCCCGACCTGCTCGTTCAAGTCGCGCCAGCGCAGGGCGCCGAGCTGGGCCTTGAGGGTGCGTTCCTCGGCCTTGAATTCCTGGTACTTCTCCGCCGACTGGGCCTGGCGGTGCAGGCGTTCGAGCTGGCGTTCCAGCTCTTCGCGCAGGTCAGTAAGGCGCGCAAGGTTTTCCTGGGTGCGGCGGATACGGTTCTCGGTCTCGCGGCGGCGCTCCTTGTACTTGGAGATGCCGGCGGCTTCCTCGATGAAGTTGCGCAGATCCTCGGGCTTGGCCTCGATCAGCTTGGAGATCATGCCCTGTTCGATGATCGAGTAGCTGCGCGGCCCGAGGCCCGTGCCGAGGAAGATGTCGGTGATGTCACGGCGACGGCACTTGGTACCGTTGAGGAAGTAGGTGTTCTGGCCGTCGCGGGTCACGCGACGGCGAATTGAAATCTCGGCGTAGCTGGCGTATTCGCCCAGCAGGGTCTGGTCGGAGTTGTCGAACACCAGCTCGATGGATGCCTGGGTCACCGGCTTGCGCGTGTTGGATCCGTTGAAGATGACGTCGGTCATCGACTCGCCACGGAGATTCTTCGCCGAACTCTCGCCCATCACCCAGCGAACGGCGTCGATGATGTTGGACTTGCCACAACCGTTGGGACCGACCACGGCCGCCATGTTGCTCGGGAAATTGACCGTCGTCGGGTCGACGAAGGACTTGAAGCCCGCCAGCTTGATGCACTTGAGCCGCATGCGCCCTCTTCCCCTCTCTTCTTATCGTTCAGCCAGTGCGGCCAGGACCAGTTGGCTGTTGTGCCGACCGTAGTCGAGCAGGACCTCGCGAATGCCCGCCTCATCACGGTCCACCACCGCGCGCAGCAAGCTTTCGAAGCTACCGATGAACTGGCTCATCTCGCCTTTGCGGCGCTCCAGGGCCAGATGATAGGTGCGACTGATGGCCGGCAGGAGATTTTCGACGGTCTCCTGCAGGTAGGGATTGGCGGCGAACGGGAAGGCGGCACGCATGATGTCGAAGCTGGATTCGACGAAGGCGTTGATGTCGCCGCGCTCGAGGTTGTCCAGCAGGCGCTGCTGGATCGCCATGAAGGGCGCCAGTTCAACGTCCTCGCGCCAGGTCCGGGCGACGCTGCTGGCGAGCATGATGTACAGCTCCATCACCAGCGAATAGAGGCTTTCGACATGCGCGGCGGACAATTCGGACACCTGCGCACCGCGGCGCGGCAGGATGACGACGAGGTGGCGGCGTTCGAGGATCAGCAGCGCTTCGCGGACCGAGCCGCGGCTGACGTTGAGGGTCTGGGTGACCTTCTGCTCCTGGATGCGCTCGCGTTCCTTGAGTTCGCCCCGGATGATGCGTTCGGCAAGGTGATGCGCGATCTGCTCAGCCAGGCTGTCCGGGGCCTTGAACGTCATGGTTGTCCTTAAGAATCGGGCGCTTTCGAGGGGGTGTTGCGGACGCGAAGTGTAACACAGGGTGTTACCGCGCAATCTCCCGCCCAGGGGGGACGACAGAACAAAGGTTGGTGCGCCCACTGGAAGGAACAGGCGCAGGATTGTCTGACAATCCTACATAAGAGACGTATCGGGAGTCGTCCATGTTCGCTTTGTTCCTTTCCTCCGCCTGGATGTTGCGTCTTAAGAAAGCCGGCTACTGGATCTGGCTGGTGCCTGTATTCGGTATTCCCGTCAGCTACTGGTGGTCCTTCGGCAGCGAATATCCCAATGCCTGGCCCTGGCTGGTGATCACCGTGGTGTTCGGGGTGATCCCGCTACTGGACTTCGTGGTCGGCCGCGATCCGGCCAACCCCGACGAAATCGAGGAAGTCCCGCCCATGGAGCGCGAGGGCTACTACCGCTTCCTCAGCCTGCTGACCGTGCCGCTGCTGCTGGGCATGCTGGTTTACGGCGGCTGGGTGCTGGCCACGTACGACGCCTGGAACTGGGTGGGCCAACTGGGCTGGATCCTGTCCGTCGGCACGGTGATGGGCGCCATCGGTATCACCGTCTCCCACGAACTGATCCACAAGGATCCGGAACTGGAGCAGAACGCGGGCGGGCTGCTGCTGGCAGCGGTCTGCTACGCAGGCTTCAAGGTGGAACACGTGCGCGGTCACCATGTGCATGTCTCCACGCCGGAAGATGCCTCCTCTTCGCGCTACGGCCAGAGCCTGTATGCCTTCCTGCCCCATGCCTACAAGCACAACTTCCTCAACGCCTGGCGGCTTGAGACCGAACGCCTCAAGCGCAAGGGCCTGCCGGCGCTGCACTGGCGCAACGAACTGATCTGGTGGTACGCGATCAGCGCGCTGTTCCTGGTCGGTTTCAGCGTCGCCTTCGGCTGGATCGGCGCGGTGTACTTCATCGGCCAGTCGGTGATGGCCTTCACCCTGCTGGAGATCGTCAACTACGTCGAACACTACGGCCTTCACCGTCGCCGCCTGGAAACCGGGCGCTATGAGCGGACCACCCACGAGCATTCCTGGAACAGCAACTTCCTGCTGACCAACCTGTTCCTCTTCCACCTGCAGCGCCACTCCGACCACCACGCCAACGCCAAGCGCCGCTACCAGGTGCTGCGCCACTTCGACGAGAGCCCGCAGCTGCCCAACGGTTACGCCGGGATGATCGTTCTCGCGCTGTTCCCGCCGCTCTGGCGCGCAGTGATGGACCGCCGGGTGCGCGCCTACTACGCCGGCGAGGAGTACCAGCTGAGCGCCACCCAGCAGGCCTGATCGACGAGTTCCACGCCTTGGCGGCAAGCCCTACCCCGGCTTGCCGCCTTTTTTCTTTCTGCCGCCCTGAACTGGGCTGCTCTTCGCAGGATGGCGTGGAGCGCAGCGATACCCATCAAGCCTCGCGCGCAGACAGCAGGGGGATCGCTTGGGCCCCATCCATCCTGCCTGCCGTATCGCGCGCAGGGCCCGCTCGCGCAACGACTCTGCAAGACCATTCATCATCCGCAGAAAACTTTCTGACCATTGAGACAGAAATTTTATTGACTCAAAAGTCAGCTTTCCATAGATTCGCCATCCAGTGCCCTACCAAAAACAAGAATCAGCCTGGAGGCAAGCCTTGATCAGGTTCCTGCTCAATCGCGAGCTGCGTGTCGAAGACCGCCTCGATCCCAACCTCACCGTGCTCAACTACCTGCGCCAGAACCTGGGCAAGACAGGCACCAAGGAGGGCTGCGCCTCCGGTGACTGCGGTGCCTGCACGGTGGTCGTCGGTGAACTGGTCGGCGAAGACGGTGCCGAGCGCATCCGCTACCGCACCCTCAACGCCTGCCTGACCTTCGTCTCCTCGCTGCACGGCAAGCAGCTGATCAGCGTCGACGATCTCAAGCACCGCGGCGAACTGCACGGCGTGCAGCAGGCCATGGTCGACTGCCACGGCTCGCAGTGCGGCTTCTGCACCCCAGGCTTCGTCATGTCGCTGTTCGCCCTGCAGAAGAACACCGCCGGCGCAACCGCCGACGAGCGCAAGGCCGAAGCCCATGAGGCGCTGGCCGGCAATCTCTGCCGCTGCACCGGTTACCGCCCGATCCTCGACGCTGCCGAGCAGTCCTGCTGCCAGAGGCAGCCCGACCAGTTCGACGTCGCCCAGCCCGAGATCATCGCCCAGCTGAAAGCCATCGCCCCGTGCGAAACTGCCGAGCTCAACAGCGGCGACAAGCGCTGCCTGCTGCCGCTGACCATCGCCGACCTGGCCGACCTCTACACCGCCAACCCGCAGGCGCGCCTGCTGGCCGGCGGTACCGACCTGGCCCTGGAAGTCACCCAGTTCCACCGTGAACTGCCGGTGATGATCTACGTCGGTCACGTCGAGGAAATGAAGCGCGTCGATGTCTTCGATGATCGCATCCAGATCGGCGCAGCGACGCCATTGACCGACTGCTACGAAACCCTGGCTCGCGACTACCCGGACTTCGGCGAGCTGCTGCACCGCTTCGCCTCGCTGCAGATCCGCAACCAGGGCACCCTGGGCGGCAACATCGGCAACGCCTCGCCCATTGGCGACTCGCCGCCGCTGCTGATCGCCCTCGGCGCACGCCTGGTGCTGCGCAAGGGCAACGAGCGCCGCGAGTTGCCCATCGACGAATACTTCATCGACTACAAGGTCACCGCGCGCCAGGAAGGCGAGTTCATCGAACAGGTGATCATCCCCCGCCCGCAGGAGAGCCAGGCGTTCCGCGCCTACAAGGTCTCCAAGCGCCTGGACGACGATATCTCCGCCGTCTGCGCCGCCTTCAACCTGACGGTGGAGAACTGCAAGATCACTGCCGTGCGCACCGGCTTCGGCGGCATGGCCGCCATTCCGAAACGCGCCGCCGCCTGCGAGGCCGCGCTGCTCGGCCAGACCTTCAACAGCGCCACCTTCGAACGCGCCGCGCTGGCACTGAGCGAGGACTTCGCCCCGCTCACCGACTTCCGCGCGAGCAAGGAATACCGCCTGCTCACCGCGCAGAACCTGCTGCGCAAGTGCTTCCTGGAACTGGAAGCTCCTCAGGCCGTGACCCGGGTGACCCACTATGCATAAGCCCCAGAAGAGCCAGGAAGAACTCACCGCGCTGTTCCGCGCCGACCTCACCACCGGCGTGGGCCGCAGCGTCAAGCACGAGAGCGCGCCCAAGCATGTCAGCGGCGAAGCGATCTACATCGACGACCGCCTGGAGTTCCCCAACCAGCTGCACGTCTATGCCCGCATGAGCGACCGCGCCCACGCGCGCATCACCAGGCTGGACGTGAGCCCCTGCTACCAGTTCCCCGGCGTCGCCATCGCCATCACCAAGGACGACGTGCCCGGCCAGCTGGACATCGGCCCGGTGGTCGCGGGTGACCCGCTGCTGGCCGACGGCAAGGTCGAGTACGTCGGCCAGATGGTCATCGCCGTCGCCGCCGACAGCCTGGAAACCGCGCGCAAGGCCGCCATGGCTGCGATCATCGAATACGAGGACCTGGAGCCGGTGCTCGACGTGGTCGAAGCGCTGCGCAAGAAGCACTTCGTGCTCGACAGCCACCAGCACAAGATCGGCGACTCGGAAGGCCAGCTCGCCACCGCGCCGAACCGTATCCAGGGCACCCTGCACATCGGCGGCCAGGAGCACTTCTACCTGGAGACGCAGATTTCCTCGGTGATGCCCACCGAAGACGGCGGCGTGATCGTCTACACCTCGACGCAGAACCCCACCGAAGTGCAGAAGCTCGTCGCCGAAGTGCTGGGCATCTCCTTCAACAAGGTGGTCATCGACATGCGCCGCATGGGCGGCGGCTTCGGCGGCAAGGAAACCCAGGCAGCCGCCCCGGCATGCCTGTGCGCGGTGATCGCGCGCCTCACCGGTCGCCCGGCGAAGATGCGCCTGCCGCGCGTCGAAGACATGCAGATGACCGGCAAGCGCCATCCGTTCTACGTCGAGTACGACGTGGGCTTCGAGGACGACGGCCTGCTGCACGGCATCAACATCGAGCTGGCCGGCAATTGCGGCTACTCGCCGGACCTCTCCGGCTCCATCGTCGACCGCGCGATGTTCCACTCCGACAACGCCTATTTCCTTGGCAATGCCACGGTGAACGGTCACCGCTGCAAGACCAACACCGCGTCGAACACCGCCTACCGCGGCTTCGGCGGCCCACAGGGCATGGTTGCCATCGAGGAAATCATGGACGCGGTCGCGCGCCACCTCGGCAAGGACCCGCTGGATGTGCGCAAGCGCAACTACTACGGCAAGGACGAGCGCAACGTCACCCACTACTACCAGCGGGTGGAACACAACCTGCTGCAGGAAATGACCGAGGAACTGGAAGCCAGCGCCGAGTACGCCAAGCGCCGCGCCGAGATTCGCGAGTTCAACGCCAGCAGCCCGGTGCTGAAGAAAGGCCTGTCGCTGACCCCGGTGAAATTCGGCATCAGCTTCACCGCTACCTTCCTCAACCAGGCTGGCGCGCTGATCCACATCTACACCGACGGCAGCATCCACCTGAACCACGGCGGCACCGAGATGGGCCAGGGCCTGAACACCAAGGTCGCCCAGGTGGTGGCCGAGGTCTTCCAGGTCGACATCGACCGCGTGCAGATCACCGCGACCAACACCGACAAGGTGCCCAACACCTCGCCGACCGCTGCCTCTTCCGGCGCCGACCTCAACGGCAAGGCCGCGCAGAACGCCGCCGAGACCCTCAAGCAGCGCCTGGTGGAGTTTGCCGCCAAGCACTGGAAGGTGACCGAGGAAGACGTCGAGTTCCGCAACAACCAGGTGCGCGTGCGCGACCTGATCCTGCCGTTCGAAGAGTTGGTGCAACAGGCCTACTTCGGCCAGGTGTCGCTCTCCTCCACCGGTTTCTACCGCACGCCGAAGATCTTCTACGACCGCAGCCAGGCGCGCGGCCGCCCGTTCTACTACTTCGCCTACGGCGTGTCCTGCTCGGAAGTGATCGTCGACACCTTCACCGGCGAGTACAGGATGCTGCGCAGTGACATCCTCCATGACGTCGGCGCGTCGCTGAACCCGGCCATCGACATCGGCCAGGTGGAAGGCGGCTTCGTCCAGGGCATGGGCTGGCTGACCATGGAAGAGCTGGTCTGGAACGCCAAGGGCAAGCTGATGACCAACGGGCCGGCGAGCTACAAGATCCCGGCCATCGCCGACATGCCCATCGACCTGCGGGTGAAGCTGGTGGAGAACCGCAAGAACCCCGAGCAGACGGTGTTCCACTCCAAGGCCGTCGGCGAGCCGCCGTTCATGCTGGGCATTTCGGTGTTCTGCGCAATCAAGGACGCCGTGGCCAGCCTAGCCGACTACCGCGCCCATCCGCAGATCGACGCCCCGGCCACCCCCGAGCGCGTGCTCTGGGGCGTGGAGCAGATGCGCAAGCTGAAAGCTGCCCAGGCCGAGAAGCCCCAGGTGCAGGTCGAACCGGCCTGATGTGACCATGGGGCACCGCTGGCAGGGACAGACGTTCCCACTTCCGTCCTCCGCCCTGCCAGCGGCGCCCCACCCTTTCAGGAACCTGCAGGAGCGAGCTTGCTCGCGAACCGCCCAGCGCCGTAGCCGCCGGGAAGTCCATTCGCGAGCAAGCTCGCTCCTACGAAAAGCCCAGCCTCAGAGGTTGAAGCCATGAACTGGATCAGTGCCCTCGCCGACCTGCAACAGCGCGCCGAAGCCAGCGTGCTGGTGACCATCATCGAAGAACGCGGCTCGACCCCGCGCAACGCCGGCTCGAAGATGGTGATCAGCGCCGACAAGGCCTACGACACCATCGGCGGCGGCCACCTCGAATTCAAGGCCATGCAGATCGCCCGCGACATGCTGCAGGCCCGCGAACGCGAGCCGAAGCTGGAACGCTTCAGCCTCGGCGCCAGCCTCGGCCAGTGCTGCGGCGGCGCCACCGTGCTGCTGTTCGAACCCATGGGCCAGCCCCAGGCGCACATCGCCGTATTCGGCGCCGGCCACGTCGGCCGCGCGCTG
>CBIGPF010000174.1:0-12927 GCA_966191535.1 uncultured Pseudomonas sp.
CCCGCTGGGCAAGAACTACAACATGCGCTGGATCGCCTCGATGGTGGCCGACGTACACCGCATCCTGACCCGCGGCGGCGTGTTCATGTACCCGCGTGATTCCCGTGAGCCGGAGAAGCCCGGCAAGCTGCGCCTGATGTACGAAGCCAACCCGATGTCCTTCATCATCGAGCAGGCCGGCGGCGCCGCCACCAACGGTAAGCAGCGCATCCTCGACATCCAGCCCGACAGCCTGCACCAGCGTGTCGCGGTGTTCCTGGGCTCGAAGGAAGAAGTCGAACGCGCCACCGCCTACCACCAGGAAGGCTGATGACGACCACGCCCTGGCAGACCCTGCTCGACTGGTGGTTCGGCACTGCGCTGGATGCCAATGATGTCGCCGCCCAGCGCAACGCGCTGTGGTTCGGCAAGAGCGGCTGCCAGGACGTGGACTCGGAAAACCGTTTCGGTGGCCTGGTGCGCCAGGCGCTGGACGGTGGTCTGCAGGAATGGGAGCGCGAGCCGCAGAGCTGGCTGGCGCTGATCCTGCTGCTGGACCAGTTGCCGCGCATGGTCTTCCGCGATTCACCGCGAGCCTATGCCGGTGACGCCCGCGCCCAGCAACTGGTGCGTCAGGGGCTTGAAGCCGGGCTCGACCGCCAACTGCCGCGCATCGAGCGGGTGTTCGTCTACATCGTCCTGGAGCACGCCGAAGACCTGGCCAGCCAGAACGAGGCGGTGCGTCTGTACGAGGCACTGCAGGCCGAGTCGAGCGAGAGCGAGAAGGTGTTGTTCGCCGGCTACCTCGCCTACGCGCGCAAGCACCAGGTGGTGATCGAGCGCTTCGGTCGCTTCCCTCACCGCAATAGCATCCTTGGTCGCCCATCCACGGTGGAAGAAGCGCAGTTCCTCACGGAACCCGGCTCGCGTTTCTGACTCCAAGCCGGCGGCCATCCTGGCTGCCCTGTGCCAAGCTGTTGGCTGGGCCCCTCAAACAATGGAGTTGTCGATGTCCTTCCGCCGCCTCGCGCTCGTCGCGTTCTGTGTCGTCCTGGCCGCTTGCAGCAAAGTGAACCAGGAGAACTATTCCAAGATCAAAACCGGCATGAGCAAGGCCGACGTGGAAAGCCTGCTCGGCAAGCCCGCCGAATGCTCCGGCGCACTGGGCGTTTCCAGCTGCACCTGGGGCGACGAGAAAGCCTTCATCAGCATCCAGTACGCCGGCGACAAAGTGCTGCTGTTCTCCGCCCAGGGCCTGAAGTAAGCGGCCCGGGCAGGGCAGGCAGCCAAGGAGGAGCGAATGCGTCGATACATCCCTCGATCCCTCACCTGGCTGGCCTGCCTCGCCGTTCTGAGTGGCTGCGCGGGCTCCGCCCAGCAGCCGCCGCAGACCGTCCAGGTCGACCTCAAACGCTACGAGGGCACCTGGTACGAGCTGGCGCGCAAGCCGATGTTCTTCCAGCGCCAGTGCGCGCAATCCGAAGCCCATTACCGCCTGCAGGACGACGCCAGCATCGCGGTGACCAATCGCTGCCTGACGAAGGATGGCCAGTGGGACCAGGCGACCGGCCGCGCCGAGGCGCAGGAGCCGGGCCGTACCGACAAGCTCTGGGTGCGTTTCGACAATACGTTCTCGCGCCTCTTCCCCGGCCTTGCCAAGGGTGATTACTGGGTGCTCTACGTCGACGACGACTACCAGACAGCGCTGGTGGGCAATCCGAACCGCGAATACCTCTGGCTGCTCTCACGCCAGCCGGTGGTGCCGGACGCTACCCGCATGAAGCTGCTGGAGCTGGCGCACGAGCGCGGCTACCAGACCGACGACCTGATCTGGCGAGCCGGGGAAACCTCCTCCGCGCCCTGACGAAAAAACGCCCCGAGGGGCGTTTTTGCTATGCGGAATAACCCTGCAGGAGCGGGCCAGGCTCGCGATGCTTTTATACGCCGGTCGCGGCATGGCCCGCTCCTGCGCGGTGGGTCAGTTCAGCAGCTCGCGGAGGACGCGGGCGAAGTCGCGGGCGCTCTGTTCCTCCAAGGCATGCTTGCCGGCTCGCACGCGCCATTGCCCGGCAACCATCACATCGCGTATCTGGCGATCGCCGCCGGCGAACAGCCAGCGGTTGAGGATGGCGTCGCCACGGGCGGTCTGCAGGTAAGGATCTCCGCCGTCGAGTACCAGCAGGTCGGCGCGCTTGCCCACCGCCAGTTCGCCGGTGGGCTGGCCCAGTGCCTGGGCGCCACCGGCGAGTGCAGCGTCGAACAGGGTACGACCGACCATCGGCTGGTCCTGGCCATAGAGGCGGTTGCGGCGCTGGTCGCGCAGACGCTGGCCGTACTCGAGCCAGCGCAGTTCCTCGACCACGCTGAGCGACACATGGCTATCCGAACCAATGCCGAAGCGGCCGTGCTGGGCGAGGTAATCCACCGCCGGGAAGATGCCATCGCCCAGGTTCGCCTCGGTGGTCAGGCACAGGCCCGCGACCGCGCCGCTGCGGGCCATGGCGGTCACTTCGTTGGCTTCCGCATGGGTGGCGTGGACCAGGCACCAGCGCTGATCGACCTCGACGTTCTCGTACAGCCACTGCAGCGGACGACGGCCGCTCCAGGCCAGACAGTCGTCGACTTCCTTCTGCTGCTCGGCGATATGGATATGCACCGGGCAGCCGGTGGAATCGGCATCCAGTACCTCGGCGATCTGCTGCGGCGTCACCGCGCGCAGGGAGTGGAAGCACAGGCCAAGGCTCTGCTGCGGTTGCGTCGCCAGGTGCGTGCGCAGGCCGTCGATCAGTTTCAGGTATTGCCCGGTACCGTTGATGAAGCGGCGCTGCCCGTCGTTGGGCGCCTGGCCACCGAAGCCAGCATGGGAGTAGAGCACCGGCAGCAGGGTCAGGCCGATGCCAGCCGCCGCCGCGGCCTGGCTGACGCGCAGGGCAAGCTCCGCCGGGTTGGCGTAGGGCTTGCCGTCGACGTCGTGGTGCACGTAATGGAATTCGGCGACGCCGGTGTAACCGGCCTTGAGCATCTCGATGTAGAGCTGGCGGGCGATGACCCCGACCTGCTCGGGTGACAGGCGGCCGACCAGCCGATACATCAGGTCGCGCCAGGTCCAGAAGCTGTCGTTGGGATTGCCGGCGACTTCCGCCAGGCCTGCCATGGCGCGCTGGAAGGCGTGCGAGTGCAGGTTCGGCATGCCTGCCAGCAGTGGGCCGGAGACCCGTTCGGCGCCCTCTGCGCTGGCGTCCGGGCTGATCGCGGTGAACAGACCGTCGGCATCGATCTCGAAGCGGACATTGCGCGCCCAGCCGGAGGGCAGCAGGGCGGATTCGGCGAACAGGGCGGACATGCGCGGGGTCCTCGTGGGCTTCTTGGAATTTGTATATACATATACAGACGTTTGCCGGGGCCGTAAACTGCAAGGCACCCGACGGTCGTCAGAGGGCTTGTATGCACCGGTCGAATCCGGTACATGCCGGAGTCAGACCAGCCGTCGCCATGACAAGGAGTTTCCCGTGCCCGCATCGCCCACGCCTACCCCGCCCGCCGAGGGTTCGTCGCTCGCCGCGCAGATGGGGGAAATTCCCGCGCCGTTGTATGCCCGCGTCAAGCAACTGATCATCCAGCAGATCCAGTCCGGCACCTGGCCGCCGCACCACCGCGTGCCGTCCGAGGCGGAGCTGGTCGAGGAGCTGAGCGTCAGTCGCATGACCATCAACCGCGCGCTGCGCGAGCTGACTGCCGATGGCCTGCTGGTGCGGATGCAGGGCGTGGGCACTTTCGTCGCCGAACCCAAGGGCCAGTCGGCGTTGTTCCAGGTGCAGAACATCGCCGAGGAAATCACCGCGCGCGGCCACAAGCACCACTGCGTGGTGGTCAGTCTGATCGAGGAACTCGCCACCGCCGAGCGCGCGCTGGCGCTGGATGTGCGCGAAGGGCAGCGCATCTTCCACTCGATCATCGTGCACTACGAGAACGATATCCCGGTGCAGATCGAGGACCGCTACGTCAACGCGGCTGTCGCGCCGGAGTACTTGAAGCAGGATTTCACCGGGCAAACGCCGTTCGCCTACCTCACGCAAGTGGCGCCGCTGAGCGAGGGCGAGCACGTGGTCGAGGCGGTGCTGCCCAGTCCCGATGAATGCAAGCTGCTGTCCATCGACCGCCACGAACCGTGCCTGCTGATTCGCCGACGCACCTGGTCGGGGCGCAATACCGTCACTAGCGCGCGCCTGCTGTATCCGGGCTCGCGTTACCGCCTGGAAGGACGTTTCAGTTCATGACCGATTTGACGTTGCTGCGCGCCGCCGACTATCCGGCGATGCCCTGGAAGAACGGCGCGGGCACCACCCGCGAGATCGTCCGCGACACCGGCGACGGCCTGGACGGTTTCGGCTGGCGCGTGTCGATCGCCGACGTCGGCGCGCCGGGGCCGTTCTCCGCGTTCACCGGTTACCAGCGCGTCATCAGCGTGCTGGAAGGCGAGGGTATGCGGCTGAAGGTAGATGGTGCTGATTCCCGCGACCTGCGCGCGCTCGATGCCTTCGCCTTCGATGGCGCCAGCGCGGTGGACTGCACACTGCTGGGCGGCGCGATCCGCGACTTCAACCTGATCTATTCGCCCACTCGCTACCGGGCGCGGTTGCAGTGGCTGAAATTGGAAGGCGCGGCGCACTTCTTCAGCAGCGCATCGACCGTGCTGCTGTTCAGTGCGGGCGAGGGGATTCACGTGAGCTGGAACGGTGCGGCCAGCGGTGTGCTGGGGCTGCATGACACGCTGATCGCCGAAGGCGACGGCGCACTGCGCGAGTGGTGGCTGACGGTGGCGGGGAGTGCGGACATCTGCGTGATCGAACTCGACGCACGCTGAACAGAAAGGGCGCCGGAAGGCGCCCTTTTCGTTGGTGTGAGCAGTACCTTGCAGGCGCTGCTCGCGGGCGTGATCTGCTCCTGCAGGTCGCGCAGGCGTGGCCTTGCCGGCACTCTTCACCGTACGGTGCAGGCTTTCAATTCGTGCTTGCCATGTCTTGTCTATACAACCTGTGTCCGTTCGTAGCGCTCGGTGTTACCGAACGCCACGAGACAGTGCCGAAAGGCGCTCTTCTGGTGCGATTGCACCAAAGGGTTCACCACGCTAGTCAGTTACGAATATCTCAAGAGACCATAATTTATTTCTTATAAATCATATGGTTGTAATTCTATGCAGGATTGCCGAGGTGGCTCTCAGCCAAGGTTGGCCTTCGCTTTGCTTATACTTGTACATACAAGCATAGACATGATGGTGGCGAACTCCTCGGCACCGTCGAACGAACCGCCAGGCCGCCCCCATGGCCAACGACCCGAGCAAAGCGAAGGAGCCCTCCGTGACCAAATTCCGTGACGTCGAAATCCGTGCCCCGCGCGGCACCCAGCTGAATGCCAAGAGCTGGCTGACCGAAGCGCCGCTGCGCATGCTGATGAACAACCTCGACCCGGAAGTTGCCGAGAACCCGAAGGAGCTTGTTGTGTATGGCGGCATCGGCCGTGCCGCGCGCAACTGGGAGTGCTACGACAAGATCGTCGAGACCCTGAAGGAGCTGAATGAAGACGAGACCCTGCTGGTGCAGTCCGGCAAGCCGGTCGGCGTCTTCAAGACCCACGCCAACGCCCCGCGCGTGCTGATCGCCAACTCCAACCTGGTGCCGCATTGGGCCAACTGGGAACACTTCAACGAACTCGACGCCAAGGGCCTGGCCATGTACGGCCAGATGACCGCCGGCTCGTGGATCTACATCGGCAGCCAGGGCATCGTCCAGGGCACCTACGAAACCTTCGTCGAGGCTGGCCGCCAGCACTACGACGGCAACCTCAAGGGCCGCTGGGTGCTCACCGCCGGCCTCGGTGGCATGGGCGGCGCCCAGCCGCTGGCCGCGACCCTGGCCGGCGCCTGCTCGCTGAACATCGAGTGCCAGCAGAGCCGCATCGATTTCCGCCTCGCCAGCCGCTACGTCGACGAGCAGGCCAAGGACCTCGACGACGCCCTGGCGCGCATCGCCAAATACACCGCTGAAGGCAAGGCCATCTCCATCGCCCTGCTGGGCAACGCCGCGGAAATCCTCCCGGAACTGCTCAAGCGTGGCGTGCGCCCGGACATGGTCACCGACCAGACTTCCGCCCACGACCCGCTCAACGGCTACCTGCCGGCCGGCTGGACCTGGGAGCAGTACCGCGACCGCGCGCAGACCGACCCGGCTGCCGTGGTGAAGGCCGCCAAGCAGTCCATGGCGGTGCACGTCAACGCCATGCTGGCGTTCCAGAAGCAGGGCATCCCGACCTTCGACTACGGCAACAACATCCGTCAGATGGCCAAGGAAGAGGGTGTGGCCAACGCCTTCGACTTCCCCGGCTTCGTCCCGGCCTACATCCGTCCGCTGTTCTGCCGCGGCGTCGGTCCGTTCCGCTGGGCCGCGCTGTCGGGCGACGCCGAAGACATCTACAAGACCGACGCCAAGGTGAAGGAGCTGATCCCGGACGACGCCCACCTGCACCGCTGGCTGGACATGGCCCGCGAGCGCATCAGCTTCCAGGGCCTGCCGGCACGCATCTGCTGGGTCGGCCTGGGCCAGCGCGCCAAGCTCGGCCTGGCGTTCAACGAAATGGTCCGTAGCGGCGAGCTGAAAGCACCGATCGTGATCGGCCGCGATCACCTCGACTCCGGTTCGGTGTCGAGCCCGAACCGCGAGACCGAAGCCATGCAGGACGGCTCCGACGCCGTGTCCGACTGGCCGCTGCTCAACGCCCTGCTGAACACCGCCAGCGGCGCCACCTGGGTTTCGCTGCACCACGGCGGCGGCGTGGGCATGGGCTTCTCCCAGCACTCGGGGATGGTGATCGTTTGCGACGGCACCGACGAGGCCGCGGCGCGCATCGCCCGCGTGCTGACCAACGACCCAGGCACCGGCGTGATGCGCCATGCCGACGCCGGCTACCAGATCGCCATCGACTGCGCCAAGGAGCAAGGCCTGAACCTGCCGATGATCACCGGCAAATAGTCCCCAATCAGGACCCGGGAGAGGGCCGCTGCACGGAGTGATGCGGCGGCGTGGTCCGTGAACAAGCTGTACATCGACAGACAAGAATTCCCTTCGGGAGAACAATAACGATGTCCCAGGCCAGTGATAGCTCCAAACCCCTGATCGAGGTGCGCTCGATCAACTACATCCCCGAGGCTGAGCGCCACGGCAAGCTCTACAGCCAGTTCACCCTGTGGCTGGGTGCGAACCTGCAGATCACCGCCATCGTCACCGGCGCCCTGGCTGTGGTGCTGGGCGGCGATGTGTTCTGGTCGCTGATCGGCCTGCTCATCGGCCAGCTGCTGGGCGGCGGCGTGATGGCGCTGCACGCCGCCCAAGGGCCGAAGCTCGGCCTGCCGCAGATGATCTCCAGTCGCGTGCAGTTCGGCGTCTATGGCGCGGCCATCCCGATCGTGCTGGTGTGCCTGATGTACCTGGGCTTCACCGCCACCGGCACGGTGCTGTCCGGCCAGGCGCTGGGCCAGCTGTTCGGCGTCAGCGACAGCGTTGGCATCCTGATGTTCGCCAGCGTCATCGTGCTGGTGACCGTGCTCGGCTACCGGGTGATCCACGTCATCGGTCGCATCGCCAGCGTCATCGGCGTGATCGCCTTCATCTACCTGTTCAGCCGCCTGGTGAACCAGACCGACGTCAGTGCGCTGCTGCAGATCCGCCACTTCAGCTGGAGCAGCTTCCTGCTCGCAGTGTCGCTGGCCGCCTCCTGGCAGATCGCCTTCGGCCCCTACGTCGCCGACTACTCGCGCTACCTGCCCAGCAGCACCTCGTCGGTGAAAACCTTCCTCGCCGTGGGCGCCGGTTCGGTGATCGGCGCGCAGGTAGCGATGATCTTCGGTGTGTTCGCCGCCGCGGGGGCCAACGGCCAGTTCGCCGGCCATGAAGTGGCCTACATCGTCGGCCTGAGCGGCAGCGGCGCCGTCGCCGCGCTGCTGTACTTCAGCATCGCCTTCGGCAAGATCACCATCTCGACGCTGAATTCCTACGGCAGCTTCATGTGCATCGCCACGGTGATCAGCGGCTTCCGTGGCCACCTGGAAGTGAGTCGCGTGCAGCGCCTGGTGTTCGTCCTGCTGATCGTCGGCGCCGCGACCCTGATCGCGCTGCTCGGCCAGCATTCGTTCCTCGGCGCGTTCAAGTCCTTCATCCTCTTCCTGCTGGCCTTCTTCACCCCGTGGAGCGCGGTCAACCTGGTGGACTACTACTGCATCACCCGCGAGCACTACGACGTGCCGGCGCTGGCCGACCCCGACGGCCGCTACGGCCGCTGGAACCTCCCCGGCATCAGCGTCTACGTGATCGGCGTGCTGGTGCAGCTGCCCTTCATCTCCACCAAGTTCTACACCGGCCCGCTGGTGGACGCCCTGGGTGGCGTGGATATCTCCTGGATCATCGGCCTCGTGGTTCCGGCGGTCCTCTATTTCCTGGTTGCGCGCCGCACTGCGGTACGCAGCCCCTGCACCGGGTACCCGGTGCGCGGGGCCTGAACCAATTTTCAAGGACGGCGGCACAACCGCCGTCCACACCCTGAATTGCCGGCGCGGGCGGCGACAACGCCGATGCCGATGAACGGCCGAGGAGACCTCTTGATGAAGCTGCACCTGAAACCCGGATTTCTGACCCTGGCCGAACTGCGCCAGGTGCACCTCGCCCCTGTGCGCCTGAGCCTGGATGCCAGTGCCGATGCGCCGATCAACGCCAGCGTTGCCTGCGTCGAGAGCATTATCGCCGAGGACCGCACCGCCTACGGCATCAACACCGGTTTCGGCCTGCTGGCCTCGACCCGCATCGCCAGTCACGACCTGGAAAACCTGCAGCGCTCGCTGGTGCTGTCCCACGCAGCCGGGATCGGTGCACCGCTGGATGACGCCATGGTGCGGCTGATCATGGTCCTCAAGATCAACAGCCTCAGCCGTGGTTTCTCGGGCATCCGCCGCAAGGTCGTTGACGCACTGATCACCCTGGTCAACGCGGAGGTCTATCCGCACATTCCGCTCAAGGGCTCGGTTGGCGCGTCTGGTGACCTGGCACCGCTGGCGCACATGTCGCTGGTCCTGCTCGGTGAAGGCAAGGCTCGCTACAAGGGTGAGTGGCTGCCGGCCAGTGAAGCGCTGGCAGTCGCCGGCCTCGAGCCGCTGACGCTGGCTGCCAAGGAGGGCCTGGCCCTGCTGAACGGCACCCAGGCATCCACCGCCTACGCCCTGCGGGGATTGTTCCAGGCCGAAGACCTGTTCGCCGGCGCCATCGCCTGCGGCAGCCTGACCGTGGAAGCGGCGCTCGGTTCGCGTTCGCCGTTCGATGCGCGCATCCATGAAGCCCGTGGCCAGCGTGGTCAGATCGACACTGCCGCCTGCTTCCGCGACCTGCTGGGTGATGCCAGCGAAGTTTCCAACTCCCACAAGAATTGCGGCAAGGTCCAGGACCCGTACTCGCTGCGCTGCCAGCCGCAAGTGATGGGCGCCTGCCTTACCCAACTGCGTCAGGCTGCCGACGTGCTGGCCGTCGAGTCCAACGCCGTGTCGGACAACCCGCTGGTGTTCGCTGCCCAGGGTGACGTGATTTCCGGCGGCAACTTCCACGCCGAACCGGTGGCCATGGCGGCCGACAATATCGCCCTGGCCATCGCCGAAATCGGCTCGCTGAGCGAGCGTCGCATCTCCCTGATGATGGACAAGCACATGTCCCAGCTGCCGCCGTTCCTGGTGGAAAACGGTGGGGTCAACTCCGGCTTCATGATCGCCCAGGTCACTGCTGCTGCCCTGGCCAGCGAGAACAAGGCCCTGTCTCACCCACACAGTGTCGACAGCCTGCCGACCTCGGCCAACCAGGAAGACCACGTATCCATGGCGCCGGCTGCCGGCAAGCGCCTGTGGGAAATGGCCGAGAATACCCGTGGCGTCCTGGCCATCGAATGGCTCGGAGCCTGCCAGGGGTTGGACCTGCGCGAAGGCCTGAAAACCTCCGCCAAGCTGGAGCAGGCACGCCAGGCCCTGCGTCGCGAGGTACCGCACTACGACCGCGACCGCTTCTTCTCCCCGGACATCGAGGCCGCCTCCGAATTGCTCGCCAAGGGCTGCCTGACCGGCCTGCTGCCGGCCGGAGTATTGCCCAGCCTGTGATCCGGCGCTGGCTCTCGCGGGCCGGCCTCTGCAGCACGGACCCTTTCGTTGAGAGGGGCCGTGCCCTCTTTCGCCTAAAACAAATATAGGGTGCGAAATGCAAGAAGGTCTCAAGCGCGGGCTCTCGGCCCGGCACATTCGCTTCATGGCGCTCGGCTCGGCGATCGGCACCGGGCTGTTCTACGGCTCGGCTTCCGCGATCCAGATGGCCGGCCCAGCGGTATTGCTGGCTTATCTGATCGGTGGCGCGGCAGTGTTCATGGTCATGCGCGCTCTCGGGGAGATGGCCGTGCACAATCCGGTGGCCGGCTCCTTCGGCCACTACGCCAGCACCTACCTGGGGCCCATGGCCGGGTTCGTCCTGGGATGGACCTATGCGTTCGAGATGGTCATCGTCGCCATCGCCGATATCACCGCCTTCGGAATCTACATGGGCTTCTGGTTTCCCGAGGTGCCGCGGTGGATCTGGGTGCTGAGCATCGTGTTTCTGATCGGCGGGCTGAACCTGTGCAACGTCAAGGTCTTCGGCGAAATGGAATTCTGGCTGTCGCTGCTCAAGGTGGGCGCCATCGTCGCGATGATCGCTGCCGGCTTTGGCATCATGCTCTTCGGCCTGGGCCAACATGTCAGCGCTGACGCCGCCATGGGCGTGAGCAATCTGGTCGGTCACGGGGGCTTCATGCCCAATGGCGTCGGTGGGCTGATTGCGTCTTTCGCCGTGGTGATGTTCGCCTTCGGCGGCATCGAAATCATCGGCGTCACCGCCGGCGAGGCCAAGGACCCGCAACGTGTCCTGCCTCGCGCGATCAACGCAGTGCCGGTGCGCATCCTGCTGTTTTACGTCCTCACCCTGTTCGTCCTGATGTGTCTGTATCCCTGGCCGCAGATCGGCACGCAGGGCAGCCCCTTCGTGCAGATATTCAGCAACCTGGGGATCGGCTCCGCGGCGGCCGTGCTGAACGTCGTGGTGATCTCCGCCGCCATCTCGGCCATCAACAGCGACATCTTCGGCGCGGGCCGCATGATGTACGGCCTGGCCCAGCAAGGGCAGGCGCCGCGCAGCTTCGGCAAGGTCTCACGGTACGGCGTACCGTGGCTCACCGTGGTGGTGATGGGCGGCGCGTTGCTGATCGGCGTGCTGCTCAACTACCTGATCCCGGAAAACGTATTCCTGCTGATTGCCTCGATCGCCACCTTCGCCACTGTGTGGGTGTGGCTGATGATCCTGGTCAGCCAGGTCGCCATGCGGCGTAGCATGAGCCGCGAGGCAGCTGCGCAACTGAAGTTCCCGGTACCGCTCTGGCCTTACGGCCCGGCCATGGCGATCGCCTTCATGGTCTTCATCGTCGGCGTGCTCGGCTACTTCCCGGATACCCAGGCGGCACTGATCGTCGGCGTGCTCTGGGTGGTGTTCCTGGTGGCGTCCTACCTGATCTGGTGCAGGCCGCGCACCGGTAAGGGCGAGCAGGCCCGCGAACAGACCAGCCCGAACCGCTAGGTTCTACTGCTACACAAGGAGTCCGTTATGAGAACGCTCTGGCAGCATTGCCATGCAGCGACCCTGGCCCAGGGGCGTTACTCGATCCTCGAAGACGCGGCGATCATCACCCGCGACGGCCTGATCGAATGGATCGGCCCGCGTAGCGAGCTGCCGGCGATGGCTGCAGAGCGTACGGTGGATCTCGGTGGCGCCTGGGTCACCCCCGGCTTCATCGACTGCCACACCCACCTGGTATTCGGCGGTGACCGCAGCGGCGAGTTCGAGCAGCGCCTGAACGGCGTCAGCTATGCCGAGATCGCCGCGGCCGGCGGCGGCATCGCCAGCACGGTGCGCGCCACCCGCGAGGCCAGCGAGGACGAACTGCTGGCCAGCGCGATCAAGCGTGCCCGCCCGCTGCTGGCCGATGGCGTGACTGTACTGGAGGTGAAGTCCGGCTACGGCCTGGACCTGGACAGCGAGCGGCGCATGCTGCGCGTGGCTCGCCGCCTGGAACAGGAGCTGCCGGTGACCGTGCGCACCACCTGCCTGTCCGCTCACGCCCTGCCGCCGGAATATGCCGGCCGCGCCGACGACTACATCGAGCAGGTCTGCAATCACATCCTCCCGGCGCTGGCCGAGGAAGGGCTGGTGGATGCGGTGGATGCCTTCTGCGAGCACCTGGCGTTCTCCCCGGCGCAAGTCGAGCGGGTGTTCCAGGCTGCGCAGCGCCTGGGCCTGCCGGTGAAGCTGCACGCCGAGCAGTTGTCCTCGCTGCATGGCTCCAGCCTTGCCGCGCGGTATGGCGCGCTGTCTGCCGACCACCTGGAATTCATGGACGAGAGCGACGCCATCGCCATGGCCGAAGCCGGCACCGTCGCCGTGCTGCTGCCGGGCGCCTTCTTCGTCCTGCGTGAAACCCAGCTGCCGCCGATGGATGCCCTGCGCAAGCACGGCGTGAACATCGCCATCGCCAGCGACCTCAACCCCGGCACCTCGCCCGCGCTGTCTCTGCGCCTGATGCTGAACATGGCCTGCACCGCCTTCCGCCTGACCCCGGAAGAGGCGCTGGCCGGCGTCACCCTCAACGCCGCACGCGCGCTGGGCATGGCCGACAGCCACGGCAGCCTGGAAGCGGGCAAGGTCGCCGACTTCATCGCCTGGGACATCCAGCGCCCCGCCGAACTCGCCTACTGGCTCGGCGGCGACCTGCCCAAGCGCGTCATTCGTCACGGCGAAGAGCTGTGAAACCACAAGATCAAACGCCCCTCTCCCTGAAGGGAGAGGGGAC
>CBIGPF010000175.1:0-12925 GCA_966191535.1 uncultured Pseudomonas sp.
CTGGTTTCGCGGTATAAGTTTTCATTCGTTATAGCCTCAGGGGCCGCCTGAAAATAAGACGGCGAATCTTACTGGACAGTGGTTGCCTTGACAAGTCAAGGACAGCCGAAGACAGACACGAATTGGGGCTCGGGTCGGTGTGCGTCCGTAACGACTAGATGTATCGATCGGCAGGCTTTGGCATCCCCCACCGATGAAAGGCTGCGGAATTATGCAGATTCCGGCAGAATTTTCAACCGTCTTACGCACTTGTTTTCATGAGGAGAGCTGCATGGAGTACCGCCCGCTTGGCCGCACCGAACTGAAAGTCAGCGCCCTCTGCCTGGGGACCATGACCTGGGGCGAGCAGAATAGCGAAAGCGAAGCCTTCGCCCAGATCGAGAGGGCCAAGGCCGCCGGTCTGAATTTCATCGATACCGCCGAGATGTACCCCGTACCGCCGCGCGCGGAGACCTACACCCGCACCGAACAGATCATCGGCAACTGGTTCGCGAAACGCGGTGACCGCGCCGACTGGGTGCTCGCCAGCAAGATCGCCGGCCCGGGCAATTCCATCAGCCACATCCGCGATGGCCAGCCCCGGCTCGACCGCAAGAACATCGTCGCAGCACTGGACGGCAGCCTGAAGCGCCTGCAGACCGACTGGATCGACCTCTACCAATTACACTGGCCGGAGCGCAGCACCAACTTCTTCGGCCAATTGGGCTACCAGCACAAGGAAGAAAGCTTCACGGCACTGGAAGACACCCTGGAAGCGCTCGACGAACAGGTTCGCGCCGGCAAGATCCGCCATGTCGGCCTGTCCAACGAAACCCCCTGGGGCACCATGCGCTTCCTGCAGATCGCCCAGGAGCGCGGCTGGCCGCGCGCCGTCTCGATCCAGAACCCCTATAACCTGCTCAATCGCAGCTTCGAGGTAGGTCTGGCGGAAATCGCCATCCGCGAGCAGATCGGCCTGCTGGCCTACTCGCCCATGGCCTTCGGCATGCTCTCAGGCAAGTACTTTGGCGGCGCACGCCCGGCCAATGCACGGATCACGCTGTTCAGCCGCTTCACCCGCTACACCAACCCGCAAACCGCCCGTGCCTGCGACCGCTACGTCACCCTGGCCCGCGAGCACGGCCTGGATCCGGCACAGATGGCCCTGGCCTTCGTCACCAGCCGCCCGTTCGTCACCAGCAACATCATCGGCGCCACCAGCCTCGAGCAGCTGGAAGCCAACCTCGGCAGCTTCGACCTGAAGCTCTCCGACGAGGTGCTGGCCGGCATCGAGGCGATCCACAAGGACCAGCCGAACCCGGCCCCCTGATTGCCTGCGCGAAACGAAAAAGCCCGGTCGATGCCGGGCTTTTTCATCCGCGACGCTTACAGCGCGCGGGCGATGATTTCCTTCATGATCTCGTTGGTACCCGCGTAGATGCGCTGCACGCGCGCATCGGCCCAGGCGCGGGCGACCGGGTATTCCCACATGAAGCCGTAGCCACCGTGCAGCTGCACGCACTCATCAAGCACCTTGCACTGCAGGTCGGTGGTCCAGTACTTGGCCATCGCCGCGGTGGGGACGTCCAGCTTGCCTTCCAGATGCAGCGCCAGGCAGCGGTCGACGAAAACACGGCCGACCTGGATTTCGGTGGCCATTTCCGCGAGCTTGAAGCGCGTGTTCTGGAAGTCCGCGACAGATTTTCCGAAGGCCTTGCGGTCACGGGTGTAGTCCAGCGTCCATTTCAGCGCGGCCTCGGCCGACGCCAGCGCGCCGAGGGCCACGGTCAGGCGCTCCTGGGGAAGCTCCTGCATCAGGTAGATGAAGCCCTGCCCGTCCCTGCCCAGCAGGTTTTCCTTGGGAATGCGCACGTCCTGGAAGAACAGCTCGGAGGTATCCTGGGCCTTCATGCCAACCTTCTCCAGGCGTTTGCCCTTGCTGAAGCCCGGCGTTCCCGCCTCCACCAGGAACAGACTGGTGCCCTTGGCGCCGGCCTTGGGATCGGTCTTGGCGACCACGATCACCAGGTCGGCCAGCCAGCCGTTGGTGATGAAGGTCTTCGAGCCGTTGATCACGTACTCGTCGCCATCCAGCACGGCGGTGGTCTTCACACCCTGCAGGTCGGAACCGGCGCCCGGCTCGGTCATGGCGATGGCCGAGACCATCTCGCCGGAAATCAGCTTGGGCAGATAGCGCTGTTTCAGCTCTTCGCTGCCGTAGTGAAGGATATAGGGCGCGACGATGTCCGAATGCAGGGAGAAACCGATACCGGTCAGGCCCAGGCGACCGATCTCCTCGATCACCACCGCGCTGTACAGAAAGTCCGCCGCCATGCCGCCATACGCTTCAGGCAGATGTGAGCAGAGCATCCCAGCCTCGCCGGCCTTGTTCCACAGTGCGCGGTCGATGTGACCGTCTTTTTCCCACTGGGCGTGGAAGGGAACCGCCTCCTGTTCGAGGAACTTGCGGACGCTGTCACGAAACAGCTCGTGGTCGGAACTGAACAGGGTTCTCGGAATCATGCGGTGCACCTGCGGATCGGTTGTAGGAATTATTGGAAGGCCGACTGTAGGCCAAGCACGAACCGCTCTGCACTGGACACTTTCGCCAAAAAATAAGACGATCCAGCCGCATCATGACCGCTTTAGCGTCATGCAAAGACATCCATAAGAAGTACAAGAACCGATGCCCAATCCAGCTTCCCGCGTGCTGCGCCGCGTCAGCATCCTTGCCACCCATGGCGTCTTCGGCTCCACCCTGATGCAGGCCAAGGACTTCTTCCACATGGCCGCCCTGCGTCATGGCCGCCAACAGGGCCTCGGCCTGCAGCCCAGTTTCGAGACCCGCATCGTCAGCCCCGACGGCCAGCCGGTGATGAGTTTCAGCGGCGATCTCCTGCCAGTTCACGGCGCCCTCGACGAGCCGGAGCTGGTCATCCTCCCCGCCTTCTGGGGCGACTTCGACGAGTTGCTCACGCTCTACCCGCAGGTGATGCCCTGGCTGCGCGCTCGCCACGCCGCCGGCAGCGTGCTGTGCGGTGAAGTCTCCGGAGTGTTCTGGCTGGCCGAAGCGGGTCTGCTGGACGGCAAGGAAGCGACCACCTATTGGCGCTTCTACCGCGAATTCGCCGAGCGCTACCCCAAGGTGCTGCTCAACCAGGACAAGCACATCGCCGACGCCGATAACATCTACAGCGCCAGCGGCCTCACCTCGGTGCGCGACCTGTACATCTACCTGATCGAGCACTTCTGCGGTGCCGCCGTGGCCCAGGGCGTGGCCCGCGACATCCTCTACGAGGTGCAGCGCACCTACACGCCGGGGCGCCTGGGTTTCGGCGGACAGAAGCTGCACCACGACCCGGCGATCCTGCAGATCCAGCACTGGCTGGAAGAGCACTTCTGCGACAAGTTCCGCTTCGAGGACGTCGCCCGCGAGCACGGCATGAGCATCCGCAACTTCATGCGGCGCTTCCAGGCGGCCACTGGCGACAAGCCACTGCACTACCTGCAGCGCCTGCGCATCGAGACTGCGCGCAACCTGCTGTCCACCAGCCGCAAGAGCATCAAGACCATCAGCTACGAGGTCGGCTACGACGACGCCAGCTTCTTCGCCCGCCTGTTCAGGCAGCACACCGGGCTGTCGCCGAATCATTACCGTCGCCAGTACGAACAGAAGGAAGCCTGAAACAGGCCATCCCTAGGATGGGTTCACGGACTCGGGGGCAGCCCTATGATCAGGGCAGAAACCGACAACAAGAACCCAACGGGATATCGCCATGCGCCGCTTTCTGCTTGCCCTGCTGGCCGTCTTCAGCCTGAACGCTGTGGCGGACGACACCTGGAAACCCTTCCCCTACGACCAGAGCGCCTTCGACTACAGCGGCGACAAGCTGCGCGAGGCCTGGCCACGACTGACCCGCGGCTTCGGCGCCAACTACCCCTTCCCGGACGCGGACTGGGTGGTGACCATGGCCACGAAGCATCCCGATGCCCTGGAGAAGACCGTCACCGCCGGCACCGGCTTCAGCGGCAAGCCGGAAGAAGCACAGGTCTACGCCGAGAAGCTGCAGGACGTGTGGCGCAAGGTATTCCGGGGTGACTTCGCTCAGGCCAAGAAAGACGGCCTCGCGCTAGGCGTCGGCGGGCAGGTGCCGGGCATGTTCGCCCAGGTGCTGTATGCCATGTTCCTCGCGCCCAACCAGGACGAGAAGCAGCGCCTGCTGGAGGAAGTCATCAGTTACACCGACGAAGCCGGCCCGCTGCTGAATGCCGACCCGATCGCCCAGTTCGGCCGCGCCTACGCCAAGGCCCGTCTGGCCGAAGACCTGCCGGTGCCGGTAGTGCTCAAGCGCGGCTACACCAGCGAGATCCCCAAGGAACTGGACGCCCTGCTCGCCAAGCAGCCGAACCAGCCGTTTGCCCTGGCGCTCTACGGCGGCTATGAAGCGGGCGTGATCCGCAAGGTCGGCAAGCTGGTGGGCAAGATGACCTACGGTGTCAGCACGGACAAGATGGAGCAGTACTTCGCCCGCTCCTTCCGAGCCGCCGACGACCTCCCCATCGGTCACTACGAATACGCCAACGCGCTGGGCTACGTGTACGGCGAGGACGAGGAGCAGAAGGCGCTGGAACAGCTGAAGAAGGCCGTGGCGATCAAGCCGATCAACGCCATGGAGGCGCTGGAAGTGGCCCACGCCCAGCAGTTACTGAAGAAGGCCCAGCAGGAGATGGCGCAGCGCTGACGGCGCGACATGGGTGCGGACGTTGTCCGCTATCGCGGGCATGGCCCGCTCCCACAGGGGCTCTGTGTGGTCGACCGCCCGCGAAAGCAAAAAAGGCTGCCCTTGGGCAGCCTTTTTTGTTCTCCGGACCATCAGGGACGGTGCGGGCGGCTCAGGTACTCGTGGGACTGCATTTCCAGCAGGCGGCTCAGGGTACGCTGGAACTCGAACTCCAGACGGCCGCCAGTGTACAGGTCCTTGAGCTCCACTTCGGCGGAGAGGATCAGCTTGACGTTGCGGTCGTAGAACTCGTCCACCAGGTTGATGAAGCGGCGGGCCATGTCGTCCTTGGCCACCCCCATCTGCTCCACGTTGGAGATCAGGATGGCGTGGAAGATCTTCGCCAGCTCGATGTAGTCGTTCTGACTACGCGGGCCATCGCACAGCTCGCGGAACTCGAACCAGGCCACGTCGTCGCAGGTCAGGCGCGCGCGGATTTCGCGGTTCTCGACCATCAGCACGTCGTCGCGGGTAGCGCCGGCGCATTCCGGGGTCAGCGCCTTGAAGTCGCGAGCCATGGCCTGGTCGGCCTGCTCGGACAGCGGCCAGTGGTACAGCTCGGCCTGCTCCAGGGCGCGCAGACGATAGTCCACGCCGCTGTCGACGTTGACCACCTCGGTGTACTTCTTGACCAGGGCGATGGCCGGCAGGAAGCGGGCGCGCTGCAGGCCGTCCTTGTACAGGCCGTCCGGCACGATGTTGGAGGTCGCCACCAGGCTGACGCCGTTCTTGAACAGCTCCTCCAGCAAGGTCGCGAGGATCATCGCGTCGGTAATGTCGGAGACGAAGAATTCGTCGAAGCAGATCACCCGCGCCTCGTCGGCGAAGCGCTTGCCGATGATGGTCAGTGGGTTCTTCTCGCCCTTGAGGGTTTTCATTTCCTCGTGGACACGCTTCATGAAGCGGTGGAAGTGCGTGCGCATCTTCTGTTTGAAGGGCAGCGCTTCGAAGAAGGTGTCCACCAGGTAGGTCTTGCCGCGGCCGACGCCCCCCCAGAAGTACAGGCCTTTCACCGGCTCCTGGGTCTTCTTGCCCAGCAGCTTGCCGAACAGGCCGGTCTTGCCTTTATCGGCGGCGACCAGGTCGTCGTAGAGGCGTTGCAGATGCTTCACGGCGTTCGCTTGCGCGGCGTCGTGGAAGAAATCGGGGCGTTTGAGGTCTTCCTGGTAGCGCTGAAGAGGCGTCATGATCGGTAGCAAGGCAACGAAAACGGGGGCGCACACTTTAGCGGCGCCCCCGTTGCTTGGCAATTGGCCGGTAGTCGGACCGACCTGCCAACCCTCACTCCTGCGGAGCGAGGGCCTCGCGCAGACGCTGCATGGCGGCGTCGCGTTCCGCGTCGGTGGTGAACTCCGGGCTGTACGCCACGGCTTCGCCATCCAGGCGCACGCTGAAGGCGTTCAGCTCGGCGCGCAGGTCCAACGCCTCGGATTGCAGGCGCTTGGTCACCTGGCCCGCCGCCTTGCCGTCGGCGAAGGCGATGGAGAGCAGCAATTGCTCGCCAGCGGCATCCAGCAGGCGGAAACGGAAGCCGTCGTCTTCGCGGAAGCTGACGAAACGCGCCGCCTTGGCGGCCTTCTTCTTGCCTTCGCTGGCCACCTGCACCTGCTCGCGGAACGAGCGCAGGCCGACGGACTCGCGCAGCTCGCCGAGGAACGGAGTGGCGATGCGGCGGGCCTTGGCGGCGCCGGCCAGGAGGATGTCTTCCAGGTCGGCCGGGCGGGTGATCAGTGCATGGTAACGCTCGCGGGCTTCGCCCAGCTCGTTGTCGAGCAGTTCGAACAGGCGCTGCTTGGCTTCGCCCCAGGCCAGACCGCCGAGCAGCTCGGCGCGGAACGCAGCCTGCTGCTCGTGGGTGGAGAAGGCCTGGTAGAGGGTAAACAGGTGCGAGTTGTCCGGGTCCTTCGGCTCGCCCGGCGCGCGGGAGTCGGTGACGATGCGCGCCACGGCGTCCTTGAGCTGCTTGGCGCTGCCGAACAGCGGGATGGTGTTGTCGTAGCTCTTGGACATCTTGCGACCGTCCAGGCCCGGCAGGGTCGCCACGTCTTCCTCGATCACCACCTCGGGCAGGGTGAACAGTTCCTTGCCATTGCCGAACAGGTGGTTGAAGCGCTGGCCGATGTCGCGGGCCATCTCCACGTGCTGGATCTGGTCGCGGCCGACCGGCACCTTGTGCGCGTTGAACATCAGGATGTCCGCGGCCATCAGCACCGGGTAGCTGTACAGGCCCATGGTGACGCCGGCGTCCGGGTCTTCGCCGGCCTCGACGTTCTTGTCCACCGAGGCCTTGTAGGCGTGGGCGCGGTTGAGCAGGCCCTTGGCGCTGACACAGGTGAGCAGCCAGGTCAGTTCGGGGATTTCGGGAATATCGGACTGGCGATAGAAGGTCGCCTTGTCAGCATCCAGGCCGCAGGCCAGCCAGGTGGCGGCGATCTCCAGGCGCGAACGCTGGATGCGCGCCGGGTCATCGCACTTGATCAGTGCGTGGTAGTCGGCCAGGAAGTAGAAGGAGTCTGCCTGCGGATCGCGGCTGGCAACGATGGCCGGGCGAATGGCGCCGGCGTAGTTGCCCAGGTGCGGAGTACCGGTGGTGGTGATGCCGGTCAGGATACGGGTCGTCATGGGAATCCAGGAATCAACACAATTGAAATGGCGGGCCGGATGGTAACGCGGCTTGGCGGGCTAGGCGAGCCGGGCCTGTATCAGGTCCTTGAGCTCGATCAGCTTGCCGTGGAAGAAATGGCTGCACTCGGGGATGCGGATCAGTTCATGGGGTTTGCTCAGCTCGGCGCTCCACGCGTAGACGCGCTCGGGCGTGACCACTTCGTCGGCTTCCGGCTGGATCACCGTCAGCGGACAGCGCTCCGGCAGATCGACATCGAAGCGCTCCACCGGCGGCGCCAGCATGAACAGTTGCGCCAGCTCGACGCCCTCCCCTTCCAGGCGTTCGGCGGCGTTGCCGGCCACGCAGGAGCCAAAGGAAAAGCCCATCAGCGTCAGCGGCAGGCCCGGATGTTGCTCGGCAAGCCAGTGAGCGACGGCCAGCGCGTCGTCGACCTCACCGCGGCCTTCGGCATAACTACCGGCGCTCTGACCCACGCCACGAAAATTGAAACGCAGGGTGGCGTATCCTGCATCGCGTGCGGCGCGCTGCAGGGTAGCGACGACCTTGTTCTGCATGGTGCCGGCGAACAGCGGATGCGGATGACAGATCAGCGCGACGCCCTTGGCGTCGGGTGTGGCAAGGTGCAGGGCTTCCAGCTGGCCGTCGGGGCCGTCGAGGAACAGGGGGATTTCGCGGGTGGTCAAACAACAGCTCCGTGACCCCGTGGCGGGTCGTCTCGTCTAGCTCAATACCTGCGCAGGCGGCGAAGCATTCGCCACGGTATACAAGCACAGGTGCAAGCCGCTAACGTAAAGCAAAGCCGTCTATAGAGGAAGGATTCGCGTGGAACAGTCCCTCACCACCTGGTTGCTGCCGCTACTCGCCCTGATCGTCGGGGTCGGCATCGGCTTTCTGATCGCCCGTCTGCTGCCCAACGCCGCGCCCAACAAGCTGCAGCGTCAGGTGGATGACATGCAGGATCGTTTCGATAGCTACCAGCGCGAAGTGGTGACCCACTTCAGCACCTCCGCCAGCCTGATGAAAAAGCTCACCCAGAGCTATCAGGATGTGCAGGAACACCTGTCCGAAGGCGCCGAACGCCTGGCCCTGGACGAACAGACCAAGCAGCGCCTGCTGGCCGCCCTGCACGCCGACGAGTACCCCGAGCGCCGCGAGCGCCTGACTCCGCCGGCCAACAACGAAGCGCCGCGCGACTATGCCCCCAAGAGCGGCGATGGTCCGGGCACCCTGGACGAGACGTACGGGCTCAAGAGCAAGTACTGATACCTCACCCCCAGGAAAAAGCCCCGCCGATGCGGGGCTTTTTTCATTCAGCAGGCAAGGATCACCAGCGGAACGTCACGCTGCCCAGCAGCGTGCGCTCCTCGCCCCAGTAGCAGCGCCCGGCGTTGTTGCAGCCGGCGACGTACTCCTTGTCCAGCAGGTTCTTCGCGTTCACTTCGGCTGACCAGTGCTCGTCGAGCTGGTAACCGACCAGCGCATCCACCAGGGTCACGTCGCCGGTATCCAGCTTGCCGTACAGCGACGCCGGGGTGTAGGCGAAGGTACTGTCGAAGTGCCTCACGCCGCCGCCCACCCGCAGCCCCTTGAGGTAGCCGTCGAGGAAGCGATAGGTACCCCAGGCCGAGGCCTGGTTCCGCGGCACGCCGGTCATCTGGTGGTCCTCCAGCAGCGAGCCGGGAGCATCCTTGGTGATCCGCGAGTCGGTGTAGGTGTAGGACGCGGTCAGGCTGAGGTTTTCGCTGATGTCGCTGTTGACCTCCAGTTCCAGCCCCTTGGAACGGCTTTCACCCACCTGCCGGTAGTCGCCCACCGTGCTGTCGTAGATCACATCGTCGGTCTTGCGCAGGTCGTAGACCGACGCGGTCATCGAGGTGTTCCAGCCCTTGGGCTCGTACTTCACGCCAACTTCGTACTGTTCGCTGGTGGTCGGGTCGAGGGTGCCGGATTTGCTCGACGTCTGCTGGGTCGGGGCGAACGCGGTGGAGTAGCTGATGTAGGGCGACAGGCCATTGTCGAACTGGTACATCAGGCCGGCCTGCCAGGTGAAGTCATGGTCCCAGTAGTCGAGATCAGCCAGGCCATTGGTAGTGCCGGCACGGTTGCGGTACTGGCTGTTGACCTCGTCGAGGCGCCCACCGAGCAGCGCGATCCAGTTGTCATAGCGCGTCTGCAACTGGCCGTAGAGGCCATACATCTTCTGCTCCAGCAGCGCATCCTGTACGCGGATCGGCGTGGTCGGCTTCCCGGCCCAGACCGGATCGAACACGTTCACCGAACCACCGGCGCCGGCGTCCCAGTCCTGGTTGAACGAGGTGCGGTCGAAGCTCGCACCGACCAGCACGGTGTTGGCCAATTCGCCGGACTGGAAGTGTCCCTCGAACTGGTTGTCCAGCGAGTAGGTCATCGACTTGTTGTAGCGGTCGTACGCGGTGTTGTTGACGTTGGTGCCGAAGCCACCGTTGTTCAGGCTACCCGGCCACATTTCGCGGCGATCGATGCGCGACTGCATGTAGCGCGAGTTCTGGCGGAACTGCCAGGTGTCGTTGAACTGGTGACTGAACTCGTAGCCCAGCGTCCAGGCTTCACGCTCGAACTTGTCCCAGTCCGGGTTGCCGGACAGCGTGTCCTTGTCGATCTTGCCATTGGGGTTGTGCAGCAGCGTGCCGGCTGCCGGGTAACCCAGCTCCATCAACGTGCGATCGCGCTGGTAGGTAGAGAGCAGCGTCAGCGCGGTGGCGTCGTCGAAGTTGAAGGTCATCGACGGGGCGATATAGAGACGGTCATCGGGCTGGTGATCGACCTGGGTACCGGAGTCGCGTCCGAGCATCACCACGCGGCCGAGAATGTTGCCCTCCTCGGTCAGCAGGCCGGAGACGTCGACGCCCAGTTGCTTGCGATCATGGGAACCATAGGTGAGCTGGACCTCACCGCGCGGATCAGCGGTCGGGCGCTTGCTGACCAGGTTGACGATACCGCCCGGCGCATTCTCACCGTAAAGGATCGAGGTCGGTCCGCGAAACACCTCGACGCGCTCCAGGCCATAGGGCTCGCTGGTGGTGTCGTAGCGATTGCCCTGCACCCGCAGGCCGTCGCGCAGGAGACCGTAGCCCCAGTCCGTGGCATTGAAGCCGCGAATGAAGAACAGGTCGCCGGCCAGACCATCACCGGCCGCGAACGGCGGGGCGAAAATGCCCGGCACGTAGCCCAGCACATCGGTCAGGGTTTGCGATTGCTGGTCCTGCATACGCTGACGAGTCACTACCGAGATCGAACGCGGCGTCTCTGCCAGGGAAGTGCTGGTCTTGCCCGCCGTGGAGCTGACCTTGGCGTTGTAGCCCTTGTCGTCCAGTGACCCATCGTTCACGCCGCTGCCAATGATCGACGTGGAATCCATCTGCAGCACGGTGCCGTTCGGGTCAGGTTGCAGCACGTAGCCGCCGGACTCCTGTGGCACCGCCTGCAGACCGGTGCCATCGAGCAGCAGCGCCAGGGCCCGCTCGACGTTGTAGCGACCATCGAGGCCCTTGCTGGTCTTGCCGGCGGTCAGGTCGTTGTGGCCGACCAGGTAGATCCCGGCCTGGCTGCTGAACTGGTTGAGCGAGGCCGCCAGGGCGCCCGGGGCGACGTGGTAATCGCGCAGAGCCGTTTGCTCTGCGCCCGAAGCGGCCTGGGCCGGCGCAACCTGCGACAGCGCAGCGATGCTGCAGAACGACAACGAGATGGCCAGCGCCAGCGGCCGCCGGGCGAAACGGCGCGAGGAAGAAGTGGGCAAGTGCATGGAGTTCCCTGGTTCGGTGCAGTGGGTAAAAGTGCGTTTCTGTGGAATGACCGAACGGGAAACAGAAAAGGGAACCGCAACGAAACGTTTTTTTCGCGACAGCTCAAACGGAGTCGATGCTGACCCACCAGGGCGTCAGGCGCTGGACCTTCACCGGTAATGCCGCTGCCAGCAGACGTAGCGCCTGGTCGCTGTCATCCAGTGGGAATGCGCCCATCACCGGCAATTGCGCCACCGCCGGATCGCACCCGAGATAGCCATGCCGATAGCGCCCCAACTCTTCGATCAACTGGCCCAGCGGCATGTTCTCGGCAGTAAGCACATGGCGTACCCAGGACTCCCCGGCCGTCTGCGCAGCCGAGACCTCGCCAATGGCGAGGCGCGTGAAGTCAACGCGCTGGCCGGCCTCCAGTACGCGCCGCTCGCCACTGTCCGCCGTGCGGATTTCCACCGCACCGCTGTAAACGTTCAGGCGCGTAGCCGCGCCCAGTTGCCTGACCGCGAAACGAGTGCCCAGCGCGCGCAGGCGGCCCTGCTCGGTATCGACGAGGAATGGCCGCTGCGCGGCATCCCTGGCGGTATCCACCAGCACCTCGCCGAAGCGCAACCGCAGCAGGCGCTGGTCCGGGCCGAAATCGGCGTCCACCGCACTGATTGCCGCCAGCCAGAGATGCGTACCGTCGGCAAGGATCGCCTCGCGAGTCTCTGCGGTGCTGGTGCTGTAGTCGGCGCTCCAGCCCTGCACCAGCCGTGGCATCGGGATACCGCGCCAGGTACCCCAGCCGAGCAACACGCCGCCACTGAGCACCAGCAGGCTCTTGAGCCCCTGCCGACGCGAGATCTGACGCTCGCCGCTGGCCTTGAGTACGCGGCCCGCCAGTTGCCTTTCACCTTGCAATGGCGCGAAGCGCTGGCCTATTCGTTCGACGTAATGCCAGGCGGCCTGATGTTCGGCGTGCTGCTCGATCCACTGGCGCCACTGCGCGTGCATCTGCGCGGAGGAACTCTCCTCCTGCAGCAGCACATACCAGTTCGCTGCCTGCTGGAGGCTGGCGTGGCTGAGTTTGCTGTCGTTGCGGCTCACTCCACCAGCACTCCGTCCAGTTCGGCTTCCAGCACGGCGCAGTGCACGAAGGCCTGGGCGAGGTACTTCTTCACCATGCGTTCGGACACACCCAGCTCCCCGGCGATTTCGCGGTACGGCAAACCATCGATCTGCGCCAGCAGGAAGGCGCGGCGCACCCTGGCCGGCAGGCGCAGAAGCATCGCGTCCACCTGGTGCAGGGTTTCCAGGATCAGCGCCAGTTGCTCGGGGGAGGAATGCACCGCCTCGGGCTGCGCCGCCAGCGACTCCAGCCACGCCTGCTCCAGTTGCTGGCGGCGCCACTGATCGATCACCAGACCGCGGGCGATGGTTGCCAGGTAGTTGCGCGGTTGGTCGAGGTACACCGCGATGCCCTTGGCACGCGTCATCAGGACGCGCAGGAAGGTGTCCTGGGCGAGGTCGGCAGCGCGCTGCGAACACCCCGTCTTGCGACGGATCCAGCCTTGCAACCAACCGTGGTGGTCAGCGTAGAGGCGGTGCATGTCGTGATCTGCGAGTTGTGTACGACCCAGTAGCGACACCGCCGCACCTGCTATTTAGCAAATAATAATCAGTCTCATTATTAAACAGGCGCTGGTCGGCGGCAATAGCCATCTGCCAGCGAAATTCCTCGAGTCGTCTCGGAGGCTTTCGGTAGGAGCGAGCCTGCTCGC
>CBIGPF010000176.1:0-12776 GCA_966191535.1 uncultured Pseudomonas sp.
CGGGTTCAGGCAGTGCTCGCACAGGCGCGGCAGGTACATCATGAAGGTGTTTTCGTACTCGCCGTAGATGTCCGCCTGGACCTGGTCGAAGTTCTTGTCCTTGCGGCGCTTGGCGAACTCGGTGCCGAGGATTTCTTCCCAGTTCGGGCCCCACTCGATCTTCTGCATGCGCTGGCCGGAGACCAGCGAGCGCGGGCGGGCGACCGGCTGGTGCTGGGCCTTGGGCGCGGTGTGCAGGTGCTGGTAGTCGAAATCGAAGGGCTCGTAGTAGTCATCGATTTCCGGCAGGTCCGGGTTGGCGAAGATGTTCGCCAGCACGCGGAACTTGCCGCCGATGCGCGGGACGATGGAGCCGTCGGCGTTACGCTTCCAGCCGCCCTTCCACTTCTCCTGGTTCTCCCACTCTTTCGGGTAACCGATGCCGGGCTTGGTTTCGACGTTGTTGAACCAGGCGTACTCGACACCTTCGCGGCTGGTCCAGACGTTCTTGCAGGTGATGGAGCAGGTGTGGCAGCCGATGCATTTGTCGAGGTTCAGCACCATGCCGACTTGCGAACGAATTTTCATGGCAGTAATCCTCAAATGTCCTGGGGCAGCGGTTGCGGCAGAGCGTCACCGCCCAGTCCTCCCTGCTCCGGCTCGTCGAGCCAGTCGACCTTGTTCATCTTGCGCACCACGACGAACTCGTCGCGGTTGCAGCCGACGGTGCCGTAGTAGTTGAAGCCCCACGCCTGCTGGGCGTAGCCGCCGATCATGTGGGTGGGCTTGAGGACCACGCGGGTCACCGAGTTGTGGTGGCCGCCGCGGGTGCCGGTGGTCTCGCTGCCCGGCAGGTTCACGATGCGTTCCTGGGCGTGGTACATCATCACCATGCCGTCCTTCACGCGCTGGCTGACCACTGCGCGGCAGGTCGCGGCGCCGTTGGCGTTGAAGACTTCGCACCAGTCGTTGTCCTCGATGCCGGCGCGTTTCGCGTCGTTCTCGCTCATCCAGATGATCGGGCCACCGCGCGACAGGGTGAGCATCAGCAGGTTGTCGCTGTAGGTGGAGTGAATGCCCCACTTCTGGTGCGGGGTGATCCAGTTCAGGGTGATTTCGGTGTGGCCGTTGGGCTTCTTGTTGAACAGCTTGTCGGTGCTGCGGGTGTTGACCGGCGGCCGGTAGCTGACGAAGCCTTCGCCGAAGGCCTGCATCCAGGGGTGATCCTGGTAGAACTGCTGGCGACCGGTGATGGTGCGCCACGGGATCATCTCGTGGACGTTGGTATAGCCGGCGTTGTAGCTCACGTGCTCGTCTTCCAGGCCCGACCAGGTGGGGCTGGAAATGATCTTGCGCGGCTGCGCCTGGACGTCGCGGAAGCGGATCTTCTCTTCTTCCTTGGGCAGCGCCAGGTGGGTGTGGTCGCGGCCGGTGAACTTCGACAGCGCTTCCCAGGCCTTCACGGCGACCTGGCCGTTGGTTTCCGGCGCCAGCGCGAGAATCACCTCGGCGGCGTCGATGGCGCTCTCGATGCGCGGACGGCCTTCGCTGATACCGCTCTCGGTGACCTTGTGGTTGAGCTCACCAAGCAGCTTGATCTCCTTGTCGGTGTTCCAGCCGATGCCCTTGCCACCGTTGCCGAGCTTGTCCAGCAGCGGGCCGAGGGAGGTGAACTTCTTGTAGGTGTTCGGATAGTCACGCTCGACCACGTGCAGGGTCGGCATGCTGCGGCCGGGGACCGGTTCGCACTCGCCCTTCTTCCAGTCGCTGCCGCCGAACGGCTGCGCGAGTTCGTTGGCGGTGTCGTGCAGCAGCGGCACGGTAACCAGGTCCTTCTCCACGCCCAGGTGGCCGACGGAGACCTCGGAGAACTTCTTGGCGATCGCCTTGTAGATCTCCCAGTCGCTCTTGGCTTCCCAGGCCGGGTCGGTGGCGGCCGACAGCGGGTGGATGAAGGGGTGCATGTCGGAGGTGTTGAGGTCGTCCTTCTCGTACCAGGTCGCGGTCGGCAGGACGATGTCCGAGTACATGCAGGTGGAAGACATGCGGAAGTCCAGGGTGGTGACCAGGTCCAGCTTGCCTTCGGCGCCTTCGTCGACCCAGTCGACTTCGCCCGGGCAGGGACCGCCGGCCTTGCCGAGGTCGTCGTTCATCACACCGTTCTTCGCGCCCAGCAGGTACTTGAGCATGTACTCGTGGCCCTTGCCCGAGGAGCCGAGCAGGTTGGAGCGCCAGATGAACATGTTGCGCGGGAAGTTCTGCGGATCATCCGGCTGCTCGCTGGCGATGCGCAGGTTGCCGGCCTTGAGTTCGCGGACCACGTAGTCCTGCACCGGGATGCCGGCACGTTCTGCATCGGCGGCGATGTGCAGCGGGTTGCGGTTGAGCTGCGGGGCGGACGGCAGCCAGCCCATGCGTTCGGCGCGGATGTTGTAGTCCAGCGCGTGCTCGGGGAACTGCTTGGTGTCGGCCAGCGGCGAGAGGACTTCGTGCATCGAGATCTTCTCGTGGCGCCACTGCGAGCTGTGCAGGTAGAAGAAGCTGGTGCCGTTCATCTGCCGCGGCGGACGGCTCCAGTCGGTGCCGAAGGCCAGCGGGACCCAGCCGGTCTGCGGACGCAGTTTCTCCTGGCCGACGTAGTGTGCCCAGCCGCCACCGCTCTGGCCGATGCAGCCGCACATCATCAGCATGTTGATGACCGCGCGGTAGTTCATGTCCATGTGGTACCAGTGGTTCATCGCGGCGCCGATGATGACCATGGCCTTGCCGTGGGTCTTGTCGGCGCTGTCGGCGAACTCGCGGGCCACCTGGATGGCGCGGGCGGCCGGTACGCCGGTGATGCGGGCCTGCCAGGCCGGGGTGTAGGGCACGTCGGCGTCGGTGTAGGAAGCGGCCACGTTGCCGCCGCCCAGGCCACGGTCGACGCTGTAGTTGGCCATCTGCAGGTCATACACGGTAGCGACGCGCAGGGTCTGGCCATCGGCGCCGGTCACTTCGCGGAACGGCACGCGGCGCACCAGCACTTCATCGTTGTCCACGCCCTTGAAGTGCGGGTGCTCCTGGCCGGCGAAGTACGGGAAGCCCACGTCGCAGGCCTTTTCCGGGCCATCGATCAGGGTCAGCGCCAGGCGGGTTTCACGTTTCTCGCCGCCTTCGGTTTCCTCGATGTTCCACTTGCCGGACTCGCCCCAGCGGTAGCCGATGGCGCCGGTGGGCGACACCAGCTGGCCGGAGATTTCGTCCAGGCCGATGGTCTTCCACTCGGGGTTGTTGTCCTGGCCGAGGTTGTTCGCCAGGTCCGCCGCGCGCAGGTAGCGGGTCGGCTTGAGCACGCCGTCGGTGTGCGGTTCGAGCAGCACCAGCATCGGCATGTCGGTGTACTGGCGGCAGTAGTCGACGAAGTAGGCGCTTGGCTTCTCGAGGTGGAATTCCTTCAGGATGACGTGACCGAAGGCCATGCCCAGCGCGGCGTCGGTGCCCTGCTTGGGGTTGAGCCAGAGGTCGGTGAGCTTGGCCACTTCGGAGTAGTCCGGGGTGACGGCCACGGTCTTGGTGCCCTTGTAGCGAACTTCGGTGAAGAAGTGCGCATCAGGGGTACGGGTCTGCGGGACGTTGGAGCCCCAGGCGATGATGTAGCTGGAGTTGTACCAGTCGGCCGATTCCGGCACGTCGGTCTGCTCGCCCCAGATTTGCGGGCTGGCCGGCGGCAGGTCGCAGTACCAGTCGTAGAAGGACAGGCACACGCCGCCGATCAGCGACAGGTAACGAGCGCCGGCGGCATAGCTGACCATGGACATGGCCGGGATCGGCGAGAAGCCCACCACGCGGTCCGGGCCGTAGGTCTTGGCGGTGTAGACGTTGGCGGCGGCGATGATCTCGGTGACTTCGTTCCAGCTCGAGCGAATGAAGCCGCCCAGGCCGCGCTCGCTCTTGTAGCTCTTCGCCTTTGCCGAGTCTTCGACGATGCTGGCCCAGGCGTCCACCGGATCATTGTGGGTGGCGCGGGCTTCACGCCAGAGCTTGAGCAGCGGCTTGCGCACCTTGGGGTACTTCAGGCGGTTGGCGCTGTACATGTACCAGGAGTAGCTGGCGCCACGGGGGCAGCCGCGCGGCTCGTGGTTGGGCAGGTCGGGACGGGTACGCGGGTAGTCGGTCTGCTGGGTTTCCCAGGTGATCAGGCCGTTCTTCACGTAGATCTTCCAGGAGCACGAACCGGTGCAGTTCACCCCGTGGGTAGAGCGAACGATCTTGTCGTGCTGCCAGCGCTGCCGGTAGCTGTTTTCCCAGGCACGGCTTTCGTTGGTGACCTCGCCATGACCATCGGCGAATTCACCCTGCTTCTTCTTGAAGAATTGCAGGCGGTCGAGTAGGTAACTCATCTGTATCTCCTCACCCGGTCTGCGCCGGGCGTTCAAACGCTAATCAAGCTCGCGGAACGGTTTGGCGGCGGGCGCACGGCGCGCCCGCCACGGCAATCAGCAGGGGCTTTCGGCTCCCTTGCGGGCGTACCACCACCAGGTGGCGACGATGCAGCTCAGGTAGTACGCGACGAACACATAGAGGGCTCCCTCGGCGCTGCCGGTCATGGCCAGCGAGGTGCCGAACGCCTTGGGAATGAAGAAGCCACCGAAGGCGCCAATGGCGGCGGAGAAACCGATCACCGCGGCCGACTCCATGCTGGCGTTCTTGGCGGCCTGGGCTTCGGTGTAACCGCCCTGCTTCAGGCGCACGGCCCACTCGTTGCGGAAGATCACCGGGATCATGCGGAAGGTGCTGCCGTTGCCGATGCCGGCGAAGAAGAACAGTGCGATGAAGGAGCCGAGGAAGCCGAAGAAGCTGCCGGCACCATTCGCGCTCGGCAGGAAGCTGATCACTGCGAACACGCCGGCGATCATCGCTGCGTAGTTCCACAGGGTGATGCGCGCGCCGCCGAACTTGTCCGCCAGCCAGCCACCCAGCGGCCGGCTCAGGGCACCCACCAGCGGGCCGAGGAAGGCGTACTGCAGCGGGTTGATGTCAGGGAACTGGGTCTTGCTGAGCATGGCGAAGCCGGCGGAGAAGCCGATGAACGAGCCGAAGGTGGCCACGTACAGCCAGCACATCAGCCAGTTGTGCTTGCGCTTGAAGATCACCGACTGGTCACGGAACGAGGCCTTGGCGTCAGCGATGTCGTTCATGCCGAACCAGGCGGCGACGGCCACCACGGCGATGAAGGGTACCCAGATCCAGCCGGCGTTCTGCAGGAACAGGCGACTACCGTCGGACAGTTCCTGCGGCTCACCGCCGAAGGCGCCGAACAGGCCACCGGCAACGGCCAGCGGTACGGCGAACTGCATCACCGAGACGCCCAGGTTGCCCAGGCCGGCGTTCAGGCCCAGCGCAGTCCCCTGGGAGTTCTTCGGGTAGAAGAAGCTGATGTTGGACATGCTGGAGGCGAAGTTGCCGCCGCCGAAGCCGCACAGCAGGGCGATGATGGCGAACACCCAGTACGGCGTGGTCGGGTCCTGTACGGCGAAGCCCAGCCACAGGCAGGGGATCAGCAGCGAGGCAGTGGACAGTGCGGTCCAGCGACGGCCGCCGAACACCGGCACCATGAAGGAGTAGAACACCCGCAAGGTGGCACCGGAGATCGACGGCAGCGCGGCGAGGAGGAACAGCTGTTCGTTGCTGAAGCTGAAACCGGCTGCGTTCAGGCGCACGGTGACCGTGCTCCAGATCATCCACACGGCGAAGGCCAGCAGCAGCGCGGGAATCGAGATCCACAGGTTGCGCGCGGCGATACGCTTGCCCGACTGGGCCCAGAACTCCGGGTCCTCCGGGCGCCAGTCGATCAGCAGCGGACCGCTGGCGGCTTTGAGTTGAGTGTTGATCATGCCCATGACGGCACTACCTCAGGAATGGCTGGAAGGAATGGGAGAGGCGTCGACATCGGCCGCGCGGGCCTGGCCGTCGAGGCGCTGTTGCTGCTTGATCGCGTAGTGCATCCAGACCATGCAGATCACGGTCAGGCCGAACAGCAACATGAAGCAGGAGGAGCGCACGCCGATGTGATCGGCGGCGTAGCCGAACAGGATCGGCAGGCAGAAGCCGCCGAGGCCGCCGATGACCCCGACCATGCCGCCGACGGTGCCCATGTTCTGCGGGTAGTAGTCGTGGATGATCCGGTACACGCTGGCCTTGCCGAAGCCCTGGGCGATGCCGACGACGAACACCAGGAAGGTGAATAGCCAGACGTTCAGGCCGATGCCGAGGCTGACGTCACCCTGGATGCCGTGGATGGTCATGGTGGTCGGCGGGTAGGACAGGAAGAACAGGCAGACCAGGCAGATCCAGAACACGCCCCAGTTCACCGAGCGGGCGCCGTAGTGGTCGCTGAACCAGCCGCCCAGGGCACGGATCAGGCCCGACGGCAGGGTGAACAACATGGTGATGAAGGACGCGGTGCGAAGGTCCAGGCCGTACTCGGCGATGTAGTACTTGGGCAGCCACAGGGCCAGGGCGACGAAGCCGCCGAAGACGAAGAAGTAGTAGAGGCCGAAGCGCCATACACGCAGCTCGCCCAGCGGCGCCAGCTGCTTGGCCAGGGTCGGACGCGGACGGCTCGGGTCGGCGTCGCCACCCTTGGTGTGGGCCGGATCGGTCCAGGTGCAGAACCAGAACAGCAGCGCGGTCACCAGCATGGCCACCGAGTAGATCTGCGGAACCATGCGCCAGCCGAAGGCAACCACGATCATCGGCGCCACCAGGTTGGTGATCGCCGCACCGGCGTTGCCGGCGCCGAAGATGCCCATCGCAGTGCCCTGGCGCTCCTTCTCGAACCACGAGGAGGTGTAGGCGATGCCCACGGCGAAGGAACCACCGGCCAGGCCGACGAACAGACCGAGCACCAGGTAGTGCCAGTAGAGCGTGGCGAACGCCAGGCCGTAGATCGGAATGGCCACCAGCAGCATGTGGATGAAAAACACGATGCGCCCGCCGAAGCGGTCGGTGATCAACCCCAGGGGCAGGCGTACCAGCGAGCCGGTGAGGATCGGCAGGGCGACCATCAGACCGAACTGCGCCTCGGACAGGCCCAGCTCTTCCTTGATGCGGATACCGATGATCGAAAACATCGTCCAGACCGCGAAGTTCACGGCGAACGCCAGTGTGCTCATGCCGAGCACGGAGTACTGTTTCTGACGGTGGGACAACATGGCTATGCTCACTTCCAGACGGCCTTTGCCCGCACGTTAGGTAAGGAGTAGTTGCCTTCTCTTGATCGCCATCAATGAGCCAACGGGCGATTCATGAGCAGATGCGCGCCGCTACCTCCTAGTGGGTATCACTGAAATGAATGCTTAACGCATTGTTTTTAAAGGCATTTTCAATGAACGCACAGCAGCCTGCTGCCCCCTCTTCCAGCGACCGACTCTTTGTGGGTAGCCCACCCGCCGGACGCCCTTCGCTGCGCAAATCCATCGTCGTGCGCTTCGGCTGCTACCTCACGCTGCTGGTCTCACTGGCCCTGGCCGGGATGTTCAGCGCCCTGCTGTTCGCCGACTACTCGCACCAGGACGCCGCCGTGATCAACCAGGCCGGCTCCCTGCGCATGCTCACCTACCGCCTCGCGCTGGACCCGTCGCCGATCAACCGCCAGGCCCTGCAAGCGACCCTCGCAGCCCGCCTGGACAACGACGAGATCACTCGCCTGCTGCGTCGCTCGGGCGCCGACGCGCCCATCCAGCAGCAGCACGACCAGTTGCGTGAGGAGTTGCAGAATCTCGACCTCTCCGAAGCGCCGGCACTGAGCACGCTGGACACCTTCGTCGGCCACATCGATGGCTTCGTCGGCACCCTGCAGCGCAATGCCGAGTACCGCTCGCAGATGCTCAGCACCGTGCAGGGCCTGTGCCTGTTCCTCAGCCTGCTGGTGGTGTTCATCAGCCTCTACGACCTGAGCTACCACGTGGTCGGTCCGCTGCGTGAGCTCACCACCACCGCCCGGCGCCTGGGCGAAGGCGACCTCGATGCGCGGGTCAGCAGCAGCGGTGAGGACGAGCTGAGCCAGCTGGGCGAGCGCTTCAACCAGATGGCCGCGGAACTGCAGGCCAGCTACCGCGAGCTGGAAGCACGGGTGGAAGACAAGACCCGCGATCTCTCCAACAGCCACCAACGCCTGGAGCTGCTCTACGACAGCGCCCGCCGCCTTGGTCAGGACCCCTACGACGAACGCTCGCTGCAGCCGCTGCTGAACCAGCTCGAACGCGTACTGCAGGCCGGCAAGGTGACGCTGTGCCTGAACAAGGACGGCGTCGAGCGCGCCTACTCCTCGCTGACCACCGACGGCATCACCGGCAGCTTCTGCCTGCAGGGCAATTGCGGCGACTGCCGTGCCCAGGCCGACAACTGCAACAATCCCATCCGTGGCATCAACCCGTTGCTGATGCAGCCGCTGTCCATCGGCGAACACCGCTTCGGCGAGCTGTTCATCGAGACCACCGATGGTCATCTGGAAGACTGGCAGCAGCAGTTCGTCGAAGGTTTCTGCGACAACATCGCGCGCACCTTCGCCCTGTCCCTGCAGCAGGAGCAGGAAAACCGCCTGGCGCTGTTCGCCGAGCGCAGCACCATCGCCCGCGAGCTGCATGATTCGCTGGCGCAGTCGCTGTCCTACCTGAAGATCCAGGTCAGCCGCCTGGCCACCCTGCTCAAGCGCGACGTGCCGCCCGAGAAGATCGACGAGACCCTGGGCGAGCTGCGCGAAGGTCTCAACAGCGCCTACCGCCAACTGCGCGAACTGCTCACCACCTTCCGCCTGAGCCTGGAGCAGTCCAGCCTCGAGGCAGCGCTGGTGAAGACCGTGGAAGAGTTCGGCGAGCGTGGCGATCTCTCCATCGAACTGGACAACCGCCTGGCGCACATCCCGCTCAACCCCAACGAGGAAATCCACATCCTGCAGATCGTCCGCGAGGCGCTGTCCAATGTGGTTCGGCACGCCCAGGCGCATCACGCGAAGGTCACCCTGCTCGAGGATGCCGACGACCAGGTGTGCATCACCGTGGACGATGATGGCGTGGGCTTTGACCCAGCGCAGAGCCGCAATGGGCACTATGGGCTTAGCATCATGCGGGAGCGCAGTCAGACCCTGGAAGCCACCTTCAACATCGCCCCGCGCGAGCCACAGGGCACCCGCGTCAGCGTGCGCTTCGCCCACAAACCCCTGTCGCAATACCCGGAGACCCACCCATGACGGCCACCCCCACCGATGACCGCGCACGCATCCTGCTCGTCGACGACCACCCGATGATGCGCAAGGGTGTGGTCCAGTTGCTGGAGTTCGAGGACGACCTGGAAGTGGTGGGCGAAGCCGGCAGCGGCGAGGAAGCGTTGCGCATGGCGGCGGAACTGGAGCCGGACATGATCCTGCTCGACCTCAACATGAAGGGCATGACCGGCCTGGACACCCTGCGCGCCATGCGCGAAAACGGCGAGGACGCGCGCATCGTGGTGTTCACCGTCTCCGACGACCGCAACGACGTGATCAACGTACTGCGCGCCGGCGCCGACGGCTACCTGCTCAAGGACATGGAACCCGAGCGCCTGCTGGAACACATCCGCCAGGCCGCCACCGGCCAGCTGACCATCAGCCCGCAACTGACCCAGGTGCTGGCCCAGGCCCTGCGCGGCGACGACCGCCCCAAGGGCATCGAGGAGCTCACCGACCGCGAGCGGCAGATCCTCCGCCAGCTTTCCCACGGTTACAGCAACAAGATGATCGCGCGCAAACTCGACATCACCGAAGGCACCGTGAAGGTTCACGTGAAGCGCGTGCTGCACAAGCTGGGCATGCGCTCGCGCGTCGAGGCGGCGGTCTGGGCGGTGGAGAACCACCTCGTCTGATCACCGGCGACGGCGAATAAAGCGTTCCGCTGTATTCGCCCTACCTACCAGGTAGTAGTCCACCCGCCAACTTGATTCAGATCATGTCGCGACAGCACACGGCAGCAGGACACTGCAGGACTCTCCCTGGAGGTTCCCATGCCGCCCTCGCCGCACCTGCCCCTCGTCTATTCGTGTTCCGGCTGCTCCAACCTCGCGCAGCTGGCCAATGATCTCGCCCTGCGCCTGGACCGTGACGGCCTCGCGGAGATGTCCTGCATCGCCGGCGTGGGTGGCGACGTGCCGGCGCTGGTGAAGAAGGCCTGCTCCGGCCGCCCGATCATCGCCGTGGACGGCTGCCACCTGCACTGTGTGCAGAACTGCCTGGCGCGCCACGGGGTGAAGGCCGAGCACGAGATCACCCTGACTGAATACGGCCTGAAGAAACGCTACGGCCAGGATGCGCCGGTGCAGGACTTCGAGATGCTCTACGAGGAACTGCAGTTCCTCGTGCGCACCCCGGCCTGAGACTCAGGCGTTCTCCTGCACCACCCGGCTGGCCCGGCGCATGGCGCTCCACAGCCAGGTCGGCAGGCTATCCGGGTCGAGGCTGTCGATCAGGTTCTTCACTGCCAGCCCCAGTTCGGTATCGCCCTCGATCACCAGGCGGCGACGGAAGAACAGCGTATCCGGGTCTTCCTGCCGGCCTGCGAGCAACAGGAAGTCGCGCCAGCTGCCGCGGATGGTCACGCTGGGCGTGCAAGCCTCGGCGAAGCGCAGGCCATCGCGACCGCGCGTGAGACTCCAGCCCAGGTCGAGGTCGCTCACTTCCAGGCGCAGCCAGTGACCGTCGAGGATATCGAAGGCGCCATCGGCCAGGGCCTGCGCGAACAGGCGGTTGGCGGCGCGCTGCAACACCGCGCGCTGCAGCCCCGACGGGACGCGCGCGGCCAGCGGCAGGAGACGGTCGGCGGCGCGCAGGGCGCCGGTTTCGAGTGTCAGCACAGGTTCACCTCGTCGCTGCGCAGCATGCCCGGGCGGCCATGCCAGTATCCGTTGCAACCCGCCACCGCCAGCGGCGGCGTGGCGCCCTGGCGTACCCGGTCGAACGCCTGCACGACGTCCACCATGCCTTCGGCGCGGGGGCTCAGGCGCAGCAGATCGGCGCCACAGTCACGCAGCGAGGCATAGTCCGCCAGCAGGTTGCTGGCCTCGCCGGACATCGTCTGGATGCCGTTGAGGGTGAACAGCGGCATCCCTTCCTGGCTGAGCATCGACATGCCCTCCGGGTAGTTCATGCAGCAGAACTGGCAGTCGTCCTTGGGCCGGTTCTCTGCCCGCGCGGTGAAGCAGCGCGCCGAATAGGCCAACGGCAGATGGCCGTAGGCGAACACCTCGGTCTCCACATCGTTGATGCCCAACTCGCGGACTTGTTCGATCACCGCGTGAATCTGCTCGCCGGAGCATTCCACCGGCGGTACCCACCGGCGCAGGCCAGCCGCGTGCAGCTCCGCCAGCGTGTGACCGTTGTAGACATTGAGCGCCGGCCCACCGACGAACTCCACACCCAGGGTGCCGAGAATCTGCACCGCGCCCATGTCGCTGGCCTCGACGCGCAAATCGCCGTTCGCACACAGCCGGCGCAGCGCCGACAACTCGGAAGCCGCCTCGATCAGTGCCAGCCCGGAAATCAGGATTTCCGCCCCGCTCTGCTGCTGCAGCTCGCGCCCCAGCCCCAGCCAATTGTCGAGCGACATGGCGCGACGCTTGGAGCAGACGGTCTCGCCGATGTAGATCGCGTCCAGTGGCTGCTCGGCCATCTGCGCATAGAAGTCCAGGAGTGTCCGGCGGTCCCAGTAGAACAGCACCGGGCCTAAGCTGAGTTTCATCACCACACCCTCACTGCCAGGAACGATGGTAGGCACCCAGGGTTGTCTGGTGGCCTTCGGAAAGCTTGTCCAGGGCGTCCTGCCACTGCGTCAGCGCGCGGTAGTTCTCGGGGGCTCGCTGCCACGCATCCAGCGCCTGCCGCCAGACCCGGGTGACCTGCTCGACATAGGCCGGACTGCGCTGCCGGCCCTCGATCTTCACCGCCGCCACGCCGATTTCGGCCAGCTGCGGGATCAGGTCGATGGTGTTCAGGCTGGTGGGCTCCTCCAGGGCGTGGAAGCGCTCGCCGTTGACCACGAAGCGCCCCTTGCACAGGGTCGGGTAGCCGGCCGGCTCATCCGGCGCGTAGCGGTCGATCAGCACATCGTTCAGGCGCGAGGTCAGCCCTTCGGGCTCCTCGGTCCAGCGCACCGCCTTGGCCGGCGAGCAGACGCCACAGAGATTCGGCGACTCACCGGTGACATAGGACGACAGGTGGCAGCGCCCCTCGGCCATGATGCACAGGCTGCCGAAGGCGAAGACTTCGATGGGCACCGGACTGTTCGCCGCCACCTGGCGCACCTGCGCCAGCGACAGCACGCGCGGCAGTACGGCACGGCGGATGCCGTAGCGCTCGTGGTAGAACGCCAGCGCCGCCACGTTGGTGGCAGAGCCTTGCACCGAGAGGTGCAGCGCGAGATTCGGGTGGCGCCTGGCGGCGTAGCCGAGCACCGCGCAATCGGCGGCGATCAGTGCATCCACGCCGAGATCGGCGGCGTGGTCCACGGCGCGTTGCCAGCGGGCCCAGCCGGCCGCGCCGGGGTAGGTGTTGACCGCCACGTACATCTGCTTGCCGGCGCTGTGGATAAGTTCCACACCCTGGCGCAACTGGCGGTCATCGAGGTTGAGGCCGGCGAAGTGCCGGGCATTGGTGTCGTCGCGAAAGCCGACGTAGATCGCGTCGGCGCCCTCGCGCAGGGCCGATTTCAAGGCGGGCAGACTCCCCGCCGGGCAGACCAGTTGCATGCTTCCCCCGGGCTATGCGGAGGCTGCCGGCCCCGCCGGCAGCC
>CBIGPF010000177.1:0-12665 GCA_966191535.1 uncultured Pseudomonas sp.
TGACCTTGGCGCCCGGGATCAGGCTGAGCACGCCGTCGAGCATGCCGATGCCGGCGCGCAGGATCGGTACCACGGTGATCTTCTTGCCGGCGATCTTCTCGACCTGCACGGGGCCGGCCCAACCTTCGATCTCATAGTTTTCCAGGGGCAGGTCCTTGGTCGCCTCGTAGGTCAGCAGGGCGCCCACTTCCTGGGCCAGCTCGCGGAAGTTCTTGGTACTGATATCGTGACGGCGCATCAGTCCGATCTTGTGGCGGATCAGGGGATGGCGGATCTCGAGGACGGGCATGGACGGGTTCTCCGGACGGGCTGGCAAAAAAATTGCGGTAGCGTAATGCATCCTAGCTATCTTGGGCCACGATTGTCGGCGACATTCGTCCGTTGACCCTTGCTCCACGGCACGCCGATAGGTACCTTTGCGCACTTTTTCACGGGAGAACCCCCATGTCCGTCGATCTCGCGCACATCCGCCAAGTCATGGCCGAAGCCGACTGCCTGTACACCAACGCCGAGGTAGAGGCCGCCATCGCCCGTGTGGCCGAGGCCATCAACGGCTCCCTGGCCGAGTCCAACCCGGTGGTGTTCTGCGTGATGAACGGCGGCCTGATCTTCTCCGGCAAGCTGCTCCCGCTGCTGAATTTCCCGCTGGAAGCGTCCTACCTGCATGCGACCCGTTACCGCAACGAGACCACCGGTGGCGAGCTGTTCTGGAAGGCCAAGCCGGAAATCTCCTTCATCGACCGCGAAGTGCTGATCATCGACGACATCCTCGACGAAGGGCACACCCTCTCGGCGATCATCGACTTCTGCAAGCATGCCGGCGCCAAGCGCGTGCACACCGCCGTGCTGATCGACAAGGACCACGACCGCAAGGCCCGTCCGGACCTGAAGGCTGATTACGTGGGCCTGTCCTGCATCGACCGCTACATCTTCGGTTACGGCATGGACTACAAGGGCTACTGGCGCAACGCCGCCGGCATCTTCGCCGTAAAAGGTCTCTGACGATGAGCGGGCCGCGTTTTCTCGACAGCGCGCTGTTCGACGAGGTCGCGGCTCGCGCCGCTGCCAGCCCCCGGCGCCGGCAGAACCACAACTTCCATGAGCAGACCGAGCCCTGCCATCGCCTGCTCAATGCCCTGCAGCCCGACAGCTACATCCCGCCGCACTGCCATCGCCACCCGGACAAGGCCGAAAGCCTTCTGGTGGTGAAGGGCGCGCTGGGCCTGCTGGTCTTTTCCGACAACGGCGAGCTGCTGACCACCCGTGTGCTGCGCGCGGGTGGTGAGTGCGTCGGGGCGGACCTGCCGCCGGGCACCTTCCACGCCATCGTGGCGCTGGAGCCGGACAGCATCATGTTCGAAGCCAAGGCCGGCCCCTTCGTGCCGCTGGGCGAGGACGAGCGCGGGCAGTGGGCGCCGCGCGAAGGCGAGGCGGGCGCTGCCGAGTACCTGGCCTGGATGCGTTCGCAGTTCCCAGCCTGATTCGAGAACGCGCCCGACAGGCGCGATTCGCGGGCATGGCCCGCTCCTACACATTGAATACTGTCGATGCATGCATGGGGTGACTCGCATTTTTGCCGATGCATGCCCCGCCTATCCTGCGAGCCTCACACGACAACCGCCCGAGGTTCGCATGTCCCGTCTCCTTTATATCGATGGCCAATGGCAGGCCGCCGACAGCGGCGCCGTTCTGCGCCCGACCGCCCCCGCCACCCGTGAAGCGCTGCCGGAAGTCGCCTGCGCCGGTGTGTCCGACGTGGAGCGCGCCGTCGCTGCCGCCAAGCGCGCCTTCGCCGACTGGAAACTGACCAGCGCCGCCCAGCGCGCCGGCTACCTGCGCGCCTTCGCCGAGCAGCTCGACGCTCGCAGTGAAGCGCTGATCACCCTGCAGATGCAGGCCAGCGGCAAGCCGCGCCTGGAAGCGGAAATCGATATCGGCGACGCCATTGCCACCTTCGCCTACTACGCCGAACTGGCCGATCAGCTGGACGCCCGGCAGAACGCCGAGGTCGCCCTGCCGGACGCCGGCTACCGCTCGCAAACCCGCTTCGAGCCCATCGGCGTGGTCGGCCTGATCGTGCCGTGGAACTTCCCGCTGGTGACCAGCGCCTGGAAAGTCGCACCGGCCCTGGCGGCAGGCTGCACCGTGGTGCTCAAGCCCTCGGAGATCACCCCGCTGATCGAGCTGGTGCTGGGCGAGATCGCCGAGGCCATCGGTCTGCCGGCTGGCGTGCTGAACCTGGTGCCGGGCCTGGCCGATGCTGGCGCCGCACTGTGCAGCCATCCGGGCATCGCCAAGCTGTCCTTCACCGGCAGCAACGTCGTCGGCCGCAAGGTCATGGAAGCCGCCGCCGCGCGCACCCTGCCGGTAGGCCTGGAGCTGGGCGGCAAGTCGCCGATCCTGGTGTTCGAGGATTGCGACCTGGACGAGGCCGTGCAGTGGATCATCGCCGGCGTCTACTGGAACGCCGGGCAGATGTGCTCCGCCACCTCGCGTCTGCTGGTGCAGGAGTCCATTGCGGCGCCGCTGCTGGCGAAGCTGAAGATTGCAGTGGAAGGCCTGCGCGTCGGTGATTCGCTGCAGGGCGAGACTGACATGGGCCCGATGACCAGCGAAGCGCAGTACCGCAAGGTACTCGACTACTTCGCCGTGGCTCGCGACGAAGGCCTGGCCTGCCTGACGGGCGGCGAAGCGGCCGAGGGCTGGTTCATCCAGCCAACCGTGTACACCGACGTGCCGGCGGACAGCCGCCTGTGGCGCGAGGAGATCTTCGGCCCGGTGCTGTGCGTGCGCACCTTCAGTGATGAAGCGGATGCCCTGGGTCAGGCCAACGACAGCGATTTCGCCCTGGCTGCCACAGTGTGCAGCGCCGACCTCGAGCGTGCCCAGCGCGTCGCCGAGCACCTGGAGGCTGGCAACGTCTGGCTGAACTCGCCGCAAGTGGTGTTCCCGCAGACCTCCTGGGGCGGCGGCAAGCGCAGTGGCATCGGCCGCGAGCTGGGTCCGTGGGGCCTGTCGGCGTTCTTCGACATCAAGCACATCACCGCGCCGAGCTGATTGCTGCCACCCCGTGCTCCAGGCAAAGGTCCTCGACCAGCGCCTGGAGCGCCTCGTTGTGCCCCGGCTCGTCGCGCACCACCAGGCTGTGGGTGATGCCGTAGCCGAGGCTGTCCGGCAGCAGCGCGCGCATCTCGCCCTGTTCCACCCAGCGCTCTGCATAGTGCGTGGGCAGATAGCCCAGGTGCGTGCCGGCGCGCACGGCGTGCAGCACCGCTTCCATGTGCTGGGCGAAGGCCGTGCTGCGTTGCGGGTCGGCCGGCAACTGTACATCCGCCACCGCGTAACCGTGCTGAATCCAGTCACAGCTTTCCAGCTCGCCAGCGTCCTTCACGTCCTTGTCGAACAGGGGATGCTCGCGCCCGCAGAACACCGCTACCCGCTCGTGGTACAGCGGCTGGTAGCGCAGGTTCGGCAGGCGCCGGCTGAAACAGGCGATGGCCAGGTGCAGGCGGCCGCTGAGCACCAGGCGCTCCAGCTCGCTTGACGATTCGATGAGGAAGTGCAGACGCACGTCCTGGTCGCGGCGGTTGAAGCGCGCCAGCGTGTGGTGGATGCGGGCATCGGGCAGGGTGGCGATGTTGTCGGCCAGGCCCAGGTGCAACTCGCCGACCAGGCGTCCGGCAAGAGACTGTACCTGGTCGCGGAAGTCGCCCAGCGCGGCGAACAGGTTCTGCGCGTAGTCCAGTACCCGCTCGCCTTTCTCGGTCAGGCGGAAGCCGCTCTTGCCACGTTCGCACAGGCGATAGCCCAGGCGTGTCTCCAGGCTGGCGATGTGGGTGCTGATGGTCGACTGGCCCATGCCCAGCTCGCCCTGCGCGGCGGAAAAGCCACCGCAGCGCACCACGCAGGCGAAGATGCGCAACAGGCGAAGGTCGAGGTCGGAGACGTTGTGCAGCATGGCGGTTTTCGATCTGCGAGTGACGATGTTTGAGGGTTGTTGTTTCGAAGGCTATCAATGTATCGCGGTGCTTGCCATGAGCGCCTGTCGTGGCGCTTCGGGCCCGTGCTAGAGTGCTCGGCCCTGTCCCGCGGAGGTGATGATGTCCGTTCGCATGCCGGGCGCCGTGCTGGCGCTGTTGTTCTGCCTTCCTCTCGGCCTCGCCGGGATGGCCATTGCCGCGCCGATGCACAGCCAGTTCCTGCCGCCGGACGATGCCGGCCTGCGCCAGGGCGAGCCGGAGCAGCAGCAACTGCTGCAGGTCACCGAATACAGCGTGGTGTTGGGCAACCAGCGCCAGTCCAACCAGCAGCCGATCCCGGTCACCACGCCGTCGCTGCTGCGCCTCAAGGGCAAGCCGCTGAGCAAGGGGGCACAGATCAGCCAGGTGGTGATCAGCTTCGACGCCGAAGGCAAGAGCCTGAAGAAGCCCGCCTACGACGAGAAGACCCGCGTGCTCAGCCTGTATTACCCACAGGCGGCTTATCCACAGCTGCTTGACCTGCTGCGCAATGGCACCGTCTACGTGCAGTTCCTCACCTACGGCAACGGCCATATCTGGGCCGACCTGCACACCGGCGCGGTGCGTGCGCGTTGAGCCGCGCCCTGCGCAGGGTTAAACTGCGCGACCCGTGGTGCCCGGCCTGAGCCGTTGCCGGCCGCGATCCCCGAGACAGCCGTAGAGAGAAGCGAGCGATGCGTAAAGACAAGAAGCAGGTGATTGGCGAAGAGATCAACGACGACGCCATCAAGCTGTTCCTCGACGTGGAACCGGCCGACGACACCCCGGCGTCCCTGCACAAGCTGGTCAAGGCCTACCGCGGCCTGCGCATCGACGACTTCGAGCGCTTCGTTCGCTTCTTCGTCGAAGCCGGCTACGACCTGTCCGCCAAGGATCCCCAGGGCCAGGATTTCGTTGCCCTGATCCAGGATCAGCGCCAGGCCGAACCGTACATCGACGTGATCAAGGCGGCTCGCGGCTGATCGCTGCGAACCGCTGAAAAGCCCGCCTTGTGCGGGCTTTTTTGTTTTTGCCCAGCGCACGGTTTACGCGTCACGTGCCAGGGCTCCGTGTAGGAACGGGCCATGCCCGTGATCGCGGGCATGGCCCGTTCCTACAGGTTAAGCGCCGTCTTTCGGCCTGCCTCCGAATCCCCGCCTAGACTTCTCTGCAGAACGATAACGACAAGGCGAGGACGAAGCCGTGCACGTACAGCCCTATCTGTTTTTCCATGGTCGCGCCGATGAGGCCATTGCCTTCTACCAACGCGCGGTGGGCGCCCAGCTCGGGGCATTGATGCGCTACGAGGAGGCGCCGGGACCCGCACCCGTGCCCGATGGCTGGCTGGACAAGGTGATGCACGCCAGCCTGCAGATCGGCGAGACGGAGGTCTTCGTGTCCGATGGTCGCGGCGAGCACAACGCTGCATTCAATGGATTCTCCCTGCACCTGACGCTGCGCAGCGTGGTGGCGGCGGAACAGGCGTTCGCCGCCCTGGCGGAGGAGGGGCGGGTAGAAATGCCGCTGGAGAAGACCTTCTGGGCACAACGTTTCGGCATGCTCACCGATCGCTTCGGCGTTGGCTGGATGGTCAGCTGCCACTGAGCCCTGTGCCTGGAGCGAAAGCAGGAACGAAAAAGCCCGCCGGATGGCGGGCTTTTTCATGAGTGCAGCACTCAGGACGCGGCGACGATCTGCAGACGGTCGGCGGTCATCTGGTTGACTTCGCGGTAGACCGCGGCGTCGGTTTCCAGTTGCTTCTCGCGGGCCGGGAAGATCTCCTTGAGCTTCGCGGTCCACTCGGCCGACTTGTAGCGCTCGGGGAAGCAGCGCTCCAGCAGGCCCAGCATGATCGAGACGGTGACCGATGCGCCCGGGGAGGCGCCGAGCAGGGCGGCGATGCTGCCGTCCTGGGCCGCCACCAGTTCGGTACCGAACTGCAGGATGCCGCCTTTCTTCGGGTCCTTCTTGATGATCTGCACGCGCTGGCCGGCGGTTTCGAGGCGCCAGTCGGCCGGGTTCAGCTCCGGGTAGAACTTGCGCAGGGCTTCGATACGCTGGTCCATGGACTGCATGACTTCCTTCACCAGGTAGCGGGTGAGGTCCATGTTGTCGCGGGCCACGGCGAGCATCGGCAGCAGGTTGCTGGTGCGCACCGAGAGCGGCAGGTCGAGGAACGAACCGTGGCGCAGGAACTTGGTGGAGAAGCCGGCGTACGGTCCGAACAGCAGGGAGGTCTTGCCCTCGACCACGCGGGTGTCCAGGTGCGGCACGGACATCGGCGGGGCGCCCACTTCGGCCTGGCTGTAGACCTTGGCCTGGTGGTGCTTGACCACTTCCGGGTTGTCGCAACGCAGCCATTGGCCGCTCACCGGGAAGCCGCCGAAGCCTTTGCTTTCCGGGATGCCGGACATCTGCAGCAGCGGCAGTGCGCCGCCGCCGGCGCCGAGGAAGACGAACTTCGCCTTCACCTTGCGCGAATCGCCGGTCTGGGTGTTCTTGATGTCCACCAGCCAGCCATCACCGGAGCGCTCGAGGCCCACGACCTTCTGGAAGTAGCGGACATCGCTGCCTTCGCGGCTGGAGAGGTAGCCCAGCAGCTGGTTGGTCAGGGCGCCGAAGTTGACGTCGGTGCCGCTTTCCACGCGGGTCATCGCGACCTGTTCGTCAGCCGGGCGGCCGGGAATGGTCAGCGGAGCCCAGTCGGCGATCTTCGCGCGGTCCTCGGTATATTCCATCGAGGAGAAGGCATGGTGCTGGCTGAGCATCTCATGGCGCTTCTTCAGGAACGGAATGTCCTTGCCACGCACGAAGCTCATGTGCGGAACGGGGTTGATGAAGTTGCGCGGCGCGCCGAAGGCGTCCTTCCCGGTCAGGTAGGCCCAGAACTGCTTGGACACCTCGAACTGGGCGTTGATGTTCACCGCCTTCTTGATGTCGATCGAGCCGTCAGCCGCCTGCGGGGTGTAGTTCAGCTCGCAGAGGCCAGCGTGACCGGTACCGGCGTTGTTCCACGGGTTGGAACTCTCGATGGCTCCGGATTCCTGCAGTTCGACGATCTCGAGCTTGACGCCCGGATCGACTTCCTTGAGCAGGACAGCCAGGGTTGCGCTCATGATGCCGGCGCCGACCAGCAGCACGTCCATCGATTCGATTTCGTTCTGCGCCATTAACGCGTCTCCAAAACTATCAGCAGCCAGTTGTGACTAGGGCTTTGCGCTCGTTGCGCGATAGCCGCATGTCCGAATTCTTCTCAGGTCGCGAGGGACCTTTCACGGAATGTTTCGGGCCGGGATCGGAGGAGGGGGAATGCGCACCTTCTCGGCAGTCCACGGCGGACGAATTCATCCGCAAGTGCATCCGGGAGTGGCGCTTATGCGCGGCTTCCGGTGCCGAAAAAGCGATTCAGTGCTGCGGGGTCAGACGTCAATGGTGCTACCAACGCAAAACTCTTCATTGCTCGCCACACTCTCGTGAAGTAGTGAAAAACCTTCGATCACGCTCTTTTGGAGGCGTGAAGCTCAAAGGGGATCGTCGTCGCGGGCCGGTCCGGTCTCCGTGCGGAGGGGGCGGCTGCATCCTTGCCAAGTTCTGCGCAACGAACGTACAAAGCGCGACGGCCAGTGACCGAGGCGAGTGGCGACTCTCTTTGAGGGGTGGCAGAGGCTAGACACGGTGTGTCGGCATCGTGCGGGGCCCGACCAGGAGGCGTCCTTATAATCGGGGGGCGATTATAACGGCGAAACAGAGAAAAAAGCTCTGCACCTTAGACTTTTTTCCTAGTGTGTACCCCTTGATTCTCCATTTGTGCCCCGTCCCGGCGCGTCTTGCCTCCGGGTGGGTCAAGGCGGCGGATCGACGCGCGCCCAGGGAACCCTGAGAACGGGTTCCACGTCCAATGGCCAAGCGCTATCTGACCGCGCTGCCCGCCGGTATACTGCCGGCCATCGCTTACCCCATGGAGAGATGAGCATGCTGCCTCGCCTGTTGCTCGGCGTTATCGCTGCCGCCAGCCTGACCTTGACCGGCTGCGCACTCAGCCCGCAACAACTCAACCCGACTCCCGAGTTCAAGGGACCGGTCGCCGCCGTTGGCCAGGGCCAACCGGTGGTGGTGAAAGTCGTCGACGGTCGCCCGAGCACCGCGCTGGGTACCCGTGGTGGCCTGTATTCGGAGACCAGCCAGCTGACCGTGCGCAGCGAGGACGTGATCCCCAAGCTGCAACTGCAGGCTGAGACTGCCGTGCGCCTGCTGGGCTTCACCCCGTCGGCCAACGCCTACAACGCACCGCAACTGACCCTGACCCTGGCCGAGCTGAAGTACCAGTCGCCCAAGGAAGGCATGTACGTCACCGAGGCCGACATCGGTGCGACCTTCCGCGCCGACGTGCAGAGCGGCACCCGTCGCTACAGCGGCCGCTACGGCGCCTCGACCAACCAGCGTTTCGGCATGGCGCCCAACCAGGCGACCAACACCAAGCTGGTGAGCGATGTACTCAGCGACGCGCTGACCCGCGTGTTCAAGGACCCGACCATCGGCCAGACGCTGAACCAGCGCTGATCGATGTGCGAATGAAAAAGCCCGCCAGATGGCGGGCTTTTTCATGGGCGGCTGAAGCGACGTTCAGGCGATCGTCCGATTGCGCCGATCAGGCAGCCTGGCGGTACGGGTCGACCTCGAACGAACGCATGCGCTCGTCGGTTTCCGGCAGGTCCAGGTGCTCGTGGCCGCAGGCCTGGGTGTAGACCAGCCAATGGTCGTCCTGGACGTTGAACGAGAGTTCGACGACCACGGCTTCGATTTCTTCGAGGTGTTCGATCAGGTAGGCATTTTCGTGGGGGATGATGTCGAGCATGGCGAATCTCCTTGGCGAAAGACCGGATTGGCAGAATTCGTTCAAGCCAGCAGCGTGCCAGGGCGCGGGAGAGGTCTTAGACCGTTTCTCGATAATTCTTACGCTCGTCGTAAATAAGCGTTGCGCGCTGGCTGCGATGGCGGGCCAGCGGATAAAATGCGCGTCGATTGTTTCTCATCCATGACGGGCCATGCCCGTTCGTCCAGACTGGCCCCGCTTTGCTTCGAAGTCGATGGCGTGCAGTTCTGAAGCGGAGGTTGTGATGTCGCTGCAGGTGCTCTGGAGTCTTTTCCAGGCCCACCCCGGTCGTATCGTGAACGACCTGGCCCTGTTTTTCGCTCTGGCCGGAGGCTGGCTGCTGCTGGCGACCCGTCGCCGCGAACGCCTCGCCCTGGCGCGGCTGGCCGCCGAGAGCGAAGTGGCGCCGGTGCCGCTGGACAGCATCGAGCCGACCGCGCGGATGAACCGCTTCTTCTACCGTTTCGGTTTTGCCTGCATGGCGCTGGCCGTGACGGTGAGCTGGTACAGCACTCAGCTCTGAGTCGCGCGGGGAACCGCACGAGAGACACGAAAAAGGCGCCCGAGGGCGCCTTTTTTCATGCCTGCTGCTTGAGCCGGTACTGGTTCAGTACCGGGTTGGCGTATTGCAGGATCAGGTGGCCGCGCTGCTCGGCGGGGCATTCGCCCAGGCGACGCTCCCATTCGGTGCGCGCGCGCTGCAGTTCCTCGGCCTTGAACAGGGTCTCGGCGCGGGGCACGTTCAGCGCGGCATCGCGCAGCTCGGAGGCCTCGTAGGCGAGGTAGTGCACCGGGAACAGCCGGTAGTTGCCGAGGATCTGCCGGTCCAGCTCGGCGGCGAGCTGCTTGGCGTCGGCGAAGTCGCCGGTGATCTCCTCGCCGAAGTTGATGTGCACCCGGCCCTTGTAGCCGGTGATGCCCTGCACGATGCTGCGGTCGTCCTCGCCTGGCGCCTTCTTGTACTCGCCGGTGGTCGCCCGGGTGAACAGCTCGCGGGCCTTGGCGGCGTCGCAGGGGTCGTATTCGTAGCTGATGGACACCGGGATCAGGTGCAGCTGGCGGACGACGTCGGCGAACGGCTCGTCCTTGCGGCTCATGTGGAACATCTTGAGGATCGCCGAATCGGTGCGGTCGTTACCGTCCTTGGCGCGGCCCTCGGCCTGGGCAATCCAGATCGACTGGACGTCCTGGCAGATCGAGTGATTGATGTAGGCCGAGAGGTTCTGGTACGCCGCCAGCTTCTCGCGGCGACCGCTGATGGAGCGGTGCACGATGAAGCTCTTGTTCAGGCGCATCAGGTCGCTGACGAAAGGCTTCTGCAGCAGGTTGTCGCCGATGGCGATACGCGGCGTCGGCAGCTTCGCGTGGAAGATCGCGTAGTTGCAGAAGGCCGGGTCCATCACGATGTCGCGGTGATTGGCGATGAACAGGTAGGCGCGGCCGGACTTCAGCCGCTCGACGCCCGAGTAGGTGACACCGTCGGTGGCGTGCTCGATGGTCCGGTCGACGTAGGGCTCGAATTTGTCCTGCAGCGCGACGACGCTGCGGATGCCGGTGACTTCGCGGGCCAGCCGATGAGCTATAAGAGGTCTGAGCAACCAGCCGAACGGGCCGGACAGACGCGGGAAACGGTAACGCGCCAGCGCGCCGAGGAAGGCGTCATCGCTCAGCAGGCGCTGCAGGACAGCCGGGACTTCGGCGTCGTTGTACGGTCGGATGGCTTCGAACTCGCCCATCATGCTCTCTATGAATTCTGGGGGTATCACGGGGCGGACCGCGAAATAGACGGTCCGAAAGGGTATGCCGCCGGCTCACCGGCCAGGCGGGCACCCAAAAAGACCGCGCGATTATAAACGGAAGTCACGGGGGAACCAGCGATGCTCGAAAGTCAGGCCTATTCCTGCCCCTATTGCGGCGAGCCGGCCGAGGCTGTGCTTGACCTCTCCGGGGGCGACCAGAGCTACTATGAAGACTGCCCGGTGTGTTGCCGGCCGATCCTGTTCCAGCTCCACACTGACGGCGTGGAGTGGACCCTGGAAGTCCAGCGCGAGGACGATTGATGCAGCGTATCTACGAACCCGCCGACCTGATCGAAGCTGAGCTGCTGGGTGGCATGCTGGCCAACGAGGGCATTTCGTCGCACCTGGGCGGACGCCACCTGGTCGGTGGCATCGGCGAGCTGCCGGGCATCGGCCTGCTGCACCTGTGGGTGGAGGATGGCGTGGCCGAGCAGGCGCGGGAACTGATCGCCGCGTACAATGCCGCGCAACCCTTGCCGGGCTCCTTCGACGATCACGAGGGCGGTCCCGGCGTCCTGCTCTGCTGATCCTTTCCTGCCCGCCCCATGAACAACTGCCCATGACCAGCCGCTACGCCCTGTTCCGCTGGAACCGCGAGCTTGCCGAGAACGCCGGCTTCCCGGCCGACCTGCAGCCGCAGTGGAGCGTCTCGCCTGGCGCCCGCGTGCTGATGCTGCGCGAGGAGAATGGCGTACGCCATGCCGAGCTCGCGCGCTGGGGCCTGACGCCGGCCTGGCTGAAGGACCTGTCGCGGACCCCCGCCCATGCCCGCACGGAAACCATCGCCGAACAGCCGATGTTCCGTGATGCCTTTGCCCAGCGTCGCTGCCTGCTGCCGGCCAACGGCTTCTACGAGTGGCGCGGCGTGCGCAAGCGCCCGCACTGGGTTTCCGGTGGCGGGCTGATCTGCTTCGCGGGGGTGTGGGAGGCGTATCCGGTGGAAGGCCATACCTATTACAGCGTGGCGATGCTGACCCAGGCGGCGGGCGACATGCGCCGACCGCTGATCCTCGATGCGCAGGAGCAGGCGCAGTGGCTGTCGAACGAGACGGCCGCTGCGCGACTGACGGAGCTGCTGCAGCTGCCCCAGGCGCGGCTGCGGGTGCAGGCGCTGGCGAATTTCATCAACGATCCGACCTGCAACGGGCCGGAGTGCCTGACGCCGGCCTGACACGCTGGCGCTGACCTGTAGGGGCGCCCCGTGGGCCCGCTCCCGCAGGGGCGGAGCAGACCCGGGGCGTTTGCCTTGCGAGCGTCCTTACACCTTGAACTGATTGACCAACCGGCGCTGCTGCTCGGCCAGCTTGGTCAGCTCGGCGCTGGCCAGGGAAGCCTCGTCGGCGCCGCCGGCCACCTGGTTGGCAACCATGCCGATGTTGCTGACGTTGCGGTTGATGTCCTCGGCTACCGCGCTCTGCTCTTCGGCGGCGCTGGCGATCTGGGTGTTCATGTCGTTGATCACCGACACCGCCTGGGTAATCGATTCCAGTGCCTGCGCCGCCTCGCCGGCGTGGCGCACGCTGTCCTCGGTCTTGTCCTGGCTCTGCTGCATCACGTGCACCACTTCGCGGGTGCCGTTCTGCAGCTGCTGGATCATCGACTGGATTTCCTCGGTGGCCTGCTGGGTCTTCTGCGCCAGGTTGCGCACTTCATCGGCGACCACCGCAAAGCCGCGGCCCTGTTCGCCGGCACGGGCGGCCTCGATGGCGGCGTTGAGGGCCAGCAGGTTGGTCTGTTCGGCGATGCCGCGGATGGCTACCAGGATCGCGTTGATGTTCTCGCTGTCGCGGGCCAGCGACTGCACCACACCCACGGCGCGGCCGATTTCGCTGGCCAGCGCCTGGATCGCCGTGGAGCTGCTCTCGACGATGCGCTTGCCGTGGTGGGCGGCCTGGTCGGCGTGGTTGGCCGCTTCCGCGGCGTGGGTGGCGTTGCGCGCCACGTCCTGCGCGGTGGCGGTCATCTCGTGGACGGCGGTGGCCACCAGTTCGATTT
>CBIGPF010000178.1:0-12250 GCA_966191535.1 uncultured Pseudomonas sp.
TGCTGCCCAGCACGCCACCCAGCGCGCCCTTGGACACGGCGTGGCTGATCTCCTTGCACGCGCGGGCCACCACTTCCACGAGGTGACGCAGGTCGGCCGGGGTGTTGTGACTGCGGGTCTGCTCGATCAGGTAGCGGCTCAGGGTAACGCGGGACATGGAAGACTCCAGGGGGAGAAGATGGAAAAAATCAGGGCGCATTCTAGCGTGGAAACGACCGCGACGCCTCCTGCGCGCGGTGGCCCCGCCGAATGCTTGGAGCCCAGCGAGCACGGGCAGTTCCCCAAGAGCGATCGGCCCCGCGACCTTCGGCCGCGCGGAGTGCAGTCCACTGGAAAGAAGGCGGGGTGACGGCCGCAACCGCCCGTCACCCCGCACGCTCACCTCAGACGATCAGAAGTCCAGGCTCAGCGCCAGGTTCACGCCCTGGGCCAGGTCGTCGCTGCTGCGGTGCGCGCTGTAGCCGCCGCGCAGCGACAGCTCGGGCGTCAGCTTCTGGGCGAAGCCGATGGTGGCGCGCTGCAGGTGGCTCTGCGGGGTGTAGCCCTGCAGGCTGAAGCCGACGTCCGGCAGGCTGGTGAAGTTCATCCCGACGTTCTGAGTGTCGTCGGCGTATTCGCGCTCCACGGCAACCTCGCCGAACAGCTGGGTTTCCTGGGACAGGTCCAGCTTGCCCTGCAGGCCGACGCCAAGACGGCGGGAGTAGCGGTTCTGCTCGTCATAGGCCAGCGCGGTGGAGCGGCCGCTGCCCTCTTCGTAGCCATCCACTTTCACCCGTGCCCAGTCGGCGCTGACGAAGGGCGACAGGTGCCAGTTCTCGCCGCCCTGGGCGATGTCGTAGCCCAGGCGACCGCTGAAGGCCAGCAGGCTGCCGTCGGTATCGGCCTTCTCCTCGACCTCGTGGTTGATGATGGAGAACTTGCGGTTCGCATCATCGAAGTCGAGCTTGCCACCAGTCACCGAGGCATCGGCCCACCAACGGTTCTGTTGGAACTGCACGAACAGGCTGCCCAGGTAGCTGTTGAGCTTGTAGTCGGAGTCATCCGCGCCCAGTTCCAGTTTCTGCCGGTAGAAGCCGAGGGAGCCGCCGACGCGCCAGGCATCGTCGAGGCGGTAGCTGGTGCCCAGAGTCAGGTTGGCGCCGTAGCCGGAGCCATCGGCCGCGCTGTCCTGGTCGTCGTAGTCCAGGTGCTGCGCACCGCCGGTGACGAAGCCGCGCCATTGGCCAGTGCCCTGCCAGTTCTCCCAGTCCGCCAGCCATTGGCTGCGCAGTTGGTCCTGGTAGGCGTTGTAGGTGCCCAGAGCCATCTCCGGCAGCATGGTCGCTTCCCACGGGGCGGAGAGCACCGAGTAGGCGTAGTCGGCAATCAGCGTCTGGCCGGCGATGGTCGGGTGCACGCCGTCGTTGAAGATCAGCTTGGTCGGATCGGGATTGCTGCCGTGGCGGCCGTAGACGGCGTTCTCCGGGCAGCTGTTGCCACTGAAGCAGGTGCCGACCAGGTTCTGGTCGGTGGCCAGGCCGTAGGCGCCCGGGTTGGCCAGCACTTCCTTGAACATCGCCGGGATGTTCAGCGGGATGACGTTGGCGTTGGAGGCGGCCAGCTGGCTGACCAGTTCCTGGTTGAAGATGCCCGACAGCTCGGTGCCGAAGGACTCCAGCGCGGTGCCGTTGGTGGCCGGGGTCTGGCCGAGGTCGGGCAGCAGCCAGACCATGATGTAGCGCGCCCCGGCGTTGTGCAGCGCATCCACGCTATCCACCAGTCGGCCGGCAGCGGCACGGGCAGTGGGATCGTTGGTAATGCGTAACTGGAGGAAGTCGTTGCCGCCCCCGGTGAGGTAGTAGAGCGCGTTCGGGTCGGCGCGGTTGTTCACCAGATAGCCGTCGCGGGTACGGCTGTCCGCGCCGGCAGTGACCGTCGAGCCACCGGCAGCGGTGATGGAGTCGTAGATCTGGTCGGTGCGGTAGCCGCCGACCGCCCAGTTGTTGCCGTCCACGGTACCGGGGACCAGCGAGGTCGAAGGGTTCAGGTCGGCGGCATTGATGCCCAGCTTGCCGCCCAGGATCATCGGTGCAGTGGGGCCGAAGATCTCGCCACTCCCATCGAGATAGGTGGGACCGACGCGGTTGGTGAAGCGGGTGCTGGCGCCAGCGGGGCCGCCTGCATCGGGGAATTGCCCCGAGTCGCTCAGGCTGTCGCCGAAGACGACCATGGTGGAATACGGCGAAGGGGCTGCGGAGGCCTGCGCGGCAATCGCCATGACGCACGCGGCCGCCAGCGGGGTGAGCGCCTTTCTGATCATTCTGCTACTCCATGCTTGTTGTTATTCGGGCAATCAGAACAACCAAGACAGTATCAGAATTTCTACAGGCGACACCCCTATCTTGCGGCGATCCGCGTCGATCAGCTCGCCTGGCGGTTGCTTCGCAGCAGGCTCAGCGCCATCAGCGCAAGCAGGCCGACACCCGCCAGCAACAGCGCCCACAAGCCATAGCGTTTCCAGTTGGTATCGGCTTTCGCTTCATTGGCCGGCAGTTGTGTCGACGGTGCCTGCAGAGTGCCCTTGAGCCGAGCCTCGCCCATGCTCGCCAGGCGTCTGGGTTCGTAGCCGGGCACCAGGGTACCCAGCGGCAGGCTGCCATCGGTGACCGAACCGCTGCCCACTGCCAGTTCGTAGGGTGCGCCACCGCGGGCGAGGAACACCAGCTCGCTGGCACGCACGCCGATACTCAGGTGCGCCGTCGAACCACCCAGACCGCCGCCGCGCGAATCCACTTGCAGGCGGAGCTGGCCCAACGTGGTGCCGGGCAGCTCCAGCTCTTCCTGGGTGATTTCACCGCCCTGCCCTGGCAGGCGATACAGCACACCGCGCGCCAGCGGGGCCCACTGGACGTTGCCGTCGTGGCGACCGGAGATCACCACCGGCGCCAGGGTGTTGGCCTGCTGCAGCGGAATCCGCACACGCTCCACCGGCAGCGCCAGCGGCAGGTTCCAGCTGAAATCACCGTTGTTGTCGGCCTGTGCCGCCAAGGGTTCGGACCAGAGCATCGGCACCGGGCCGGAGCTGCTGCGACTGCCACTGAGCGTGGCGCCGACCAGCTGCGCCGCCTGCTCGGGCGACTCCCACCACAGGCGCAGGTAGCGCGCCGTCTCGCCGGGCAGGGCGATGTCGTTCTGCTCGATGCGCTGGCCGTTGAAGTCCAGCCGCGCCAGTTGCCCTTCGCCCAGGGAACGCCAGTGTTCCAGATCATCGCTGGCCTCGATGCGCAGGCGCTGGAAGCCGTCGCTGTCGGCGGTCCAGTCAAGCTGCAGGCGGTCCAGCGGCAGGTCACCGGAGCCAGTCTCCAGCAACCAGCCGCGCAGCACCTGGGTCTTGTCCTGCGCCGGCGCGCTGGGGGTGATTTCCAGGATGGTGCCCGTGGTGCTGCGGACGATCTTCAGGTTGTCGCCGGCCGCGCTCCCCGACGCCCCGCGCAACGGGAAGATGCGCGCCTGCACTTCGCTGCGCACTTCCTTCTCGCTGGCCGAGCTGGTGCGCAGGCTGTAGGGCAGCGCCTCGCCTTCGGCGTTGAAGATCCGCACATCGCGCAGGTCGCCATGGCGCGCGGCGAACAGCACGTCGATGGGCAATTGCACGCGGTACCACGGGCCATCGCCGGAGACCTCCAGCGGTACACGGCTGGTGAAATCCGCCGGAGTCGGCGCGGCACTGGCGTGACCGCCCAGCAGGCAGGCACCGGCGAGCAGTACGAGGGTATTCAGCTTCATGCGGAGGGTTGCTCCTGTTGCGATGACTCTTCGGGCTCGGAGCGCCGTGGCGGCAGCGGCGCGAAGTAGCCGACGATCAGCATCAGCACGCCGACGCCAATGAAGGAAATGATGCGCTCCAGGCTGCCACCGCTGGCGCGGTCGACCAGGAACAGCTTGATCACCACCACGACCAGCAGCACCGCGCCGACCAGCCAGAAATCCCGACGGCCGCGCAGGTGCCCGGCGATCATCAGGCCCAGGGCAATCAGTGCCCAGACGATGGACAGCCCGGCCTGCACCAGCATCGATTGGCCCAGGGCATCGAACTCGAACGGCACGCCACCCCAGTGGTGCGCCGTACGGCACACGGCCATGGTCAGCAGGGCGAACAGCGAAGCCCCGAGCACCGCCTGCACCGGCAAGCGCAGGGACGATTGGGCCAGGCCGAGTTGCGGCAGGCCCAGGCGTGTCCACTGGAAGATCGCCGCGAGCACGATCAGCATGCCCAACTCCAGCGGGTTCACCAGCGGCAGGTAAGGCAGCGGATCGGCCGCGCCATTGCTGAACAGGTTGACCAGCCAGAACCAGCCCAGCAGCGCCAGGGCAACGGGCGCTGCGGCAATGGCACGGTACTCGCGCTCGAAGGCCGCCACCGGCCACGGCAGACGTGCGACGCCGCCCATGAGGATCAGGAACAGGCTCGGCACCAGCGCCCAGCCCAGCCAGCGCCAGGCGTTGTAATGCTCGGCCAGGGCGAAGAACAGGTAGCGCAGCTCCAGCGCCAGCACCCCGAGGATCAGCCAACAGCCCAGCACATGGGCCGCCCGTGCACCGAGGCGCGGCAGCAGTGCGTCGAGACGGCGCAGCACGAGGAAGTGGACGACGAACACCGCCAACCAACCGAGCCCGCCCAGTTCGGCCAACGGGTGGTATTGCAGGTTCCAGGCACTGGCCAGCGCGACCAGCGACACCGGCACCAGCGCCAGGCACAGCAGCGCCAGCGCACGCCATTGCTCGCGGCGCGCCAGCAGCGACCAGAGGCCGACGCTGACCGCTGCCACCAGCAGCGCCACATGCTCACGCATCGCGCCGGGCACGAAACGGGCGATCTCCCACAGCGCAGTCAGCGCCCACCACCCGGCACCCCACACCAGCAGCAACTGCGACAGCTGCTCCAGACCGAGGCCGCCCAGCGCCAGGTGACGCTCGCGTTCGCTGGACCGGTGCAGGCGCCAGGCGCCGATCATCGCGGCCAGCGCCAGCACTGCCGGCGTCCAGAAGCCCATGTGCGCCAGCGGTTTCAGCCCCTCGCTGGGCAGGTCGCCGAACAACGCCGAGCCGCCAAGCAGGAAGGCACCCGCACCAACCACCTGTAGCGCCAGGCCGAAGACAAAGGCGGCGCGCTGCTGCAATTGCAGGCTCAGCCAGAGGATCAGCAGGCCGCTGCCGGCCCAGACGGCGGCGGCGGTCTGCCACGGCAGCACGAACAGCACGGCGAGGTTGATGAAGGCCAGCCCGAGCAGCAGGACGATGCTCAGACCGAGCATCAACCGACGGTCGTCACGTACCAGCGAATCCCGCGCGGCGATCAGCATGCCGGCGATCAGCGCCAGGCCGACCAGCGAGGCCGTCACCAGCCCGCGCCAGCCGGAGCCGAGCACGCCACTGCCCTCTTGCGCGCCCTGCAGGTGCAGGAGGAATACCGCCCCGCCCAGCAACTGCACCGCGAAGGCGCAGGCCAGGAAGGTCCGCGAACGCAGGCGCAGTGCGGCGAACAACGTGGCCAGCCCGGCCACGGCCCAGGTCATGGCCGTGCCGTCCGCACCCATCAGCAGCGGCGCGATCAGGTAGAGGAAGCCCAGTCCGAATACCGCCAGTACCGGGCGAACGTTCGGCTCCCAACTGCGCAGGACCTGTGGATCAGCGTTGCGCAGGTTCCAGAAGCTGAACAGCAGGGCCACGCCGAGCATCAGCGCGCCCAGCGGCGCACCGTCGAGCAGCGTCAACGACTGCGGGTCATCATGCAAACCGCCAAGGAACGCCAGTGCTGCACCGATCTGCAACAGCAGGGCGAAGAGTCGTGCCAGCGGCCGCTGCTGGCGCAAACCGAGCCAGAAGATGCCGGCGCCTTCCACCGCCCAGGCGGCGGAAGTCCAGCGCGCGTCCAGGCCCAGCGGGATCGCCAGGGTGCCGAACACCACGCCCAGCGCCAGGCAGGTTTCCACCAGCAGCAGCGCGCGGCCGGCGGTGCGCCCGGCCAGCAGGCGGGCGAGGACCATGTAGAACAGACCCAGCGCCAGCGCGCTGAACGCTGCGCCGAATTCGAGGTGCTGGATGATCGCGTACTGCAGGCCGAACCCCACCAGCGGCGTGCCGAACAGCACGGTGCCGTCGACATAGTCGGTCTGCCGCGCCGACCAGCGCAGCAGCGCTTCGCGGGAATCGTCCTCCGGCGCGCCCGCGGCCTCGCGCAGGCGACGACGGGCAAACAGCAGGCCGATGGCGACGTAGGTGAGGAAGAACAGGATCAGGAAGGGCTCTGTGGTGGCGAACAACTCCGGCTTGTACGAGCGCAATCCCCAGGCCAGGCCGATGCCGAAGGTGCCGAAGAAACCGATCAGGTTGAGCATCCGCCACGCCTTGAACCAGGCGATGGCGAAGATGCCGGCGTTGAGCAGGGCAAAGTAGCTGAACAGCGCGACATGGCTGCCACCACCGGTGGATGCCAGGATCGGCGCGGCGAAGCCGCCCAGCGCGGCGGCCGCGGCGAGACCCAGAGCGTCCTGCAGGATCGCGAGGATTGCCGAGAACAGGGTGACTGCGACCAGCAGGACGAAGCCGGCCTTCGGGTCGATCAACACGTCGCCGTGGTTCATCGCCGGGTACAGCTTGATACTGGCGAACACCGTCAGATAGAGCACGGCGACGCCTGTCCCCTGGAGAATCAGCGCATAGGCAGGGCGCCGGTGGCGCAGCCACCAGCCCAGCCCGAGCAGCGCCAACGCAGCGGCGGCGGTGCCGATATACGGCCCCTGCGGCGGCATGGTCATGCCTTCGGTGGCGTAGCGCAGGAGGAAGGCCAGGCCGAGGAACAGCAGCATTACCCCGACGCGCAGCACGGTGTTACCACCCAGCAACCAGTCGCGGGCGGCGCCGAAGGCGCGGTCGAACAGCGAGGGAGCGGGTGGGGCCGGCGGCAGCGGTGGTGCCGTCGGAGCCGGCTGCGGCTGAACCTCGGTCTCTTCGACGCGGGCCTCGGAGGCAGGTCTCTCCATCGGTTCGAGCACCAGGTCGGACCATTCGACGGGCGCTTCCACCCGCGCGGCAGCCGCCGGAGCCAGCTCGTCGGCGGGCAGCTCGATGCTCCAATCAAGCTCGGCGGCAGCGGGTTCGCTGACAGGCGCTTCGACCTCGGGTCCGGCCCCGGTCGGCGCAACCGGCACTTCCGGTGCAACGTACTCGACAATGGCCGGCGGCGGCGTCTGCCCGCTCGCGCCACGTTCCACCTGCAGCAGCCGCTCATACAAGGCCTTGGTGCCCTGGTCGAAGCGCTCGCCGAAGGCCTTCAGCTCACCGCGAAGGCTGGCGTTCTCCCGTTGCAGACTGTGCAGCGCGAAGGTCTGTCCCAGCGCGAGACCGACCACCGCGCCCAATACCGCCCCGGTGATCGACTCGCCCGCAGCGGCGCCGATGACCAGGCCGACCAGCATGAAAATCCATTGCATGCGCCTACATCCTTGAAAAGGTGACTCACCCCGTCAGAAGGGTGACCTCTGCGGGCAAGTATATCGAGAGCCCTGCTTCAAGACTGCGGAGCCTTCTGAACTACGCCCATTCATCCAAGACGTCCATTCCGACACCGCGACACGGTTTGACGCTGCCCGTCAGCAATATCTCTCCATCGGATCAGAATCGTCCACGCCATAGGAAACCAGCATGAAGAATCTTTTCGCCGCCATCGGCCTCGCCGTGGTGTGCAAGACCGCCTATGAGCTCTATCGGGAACTGTCAGAACTCAGGCGCACACATGGCGAGCGCCAGCAGCAAGATGGCTAGCCGGACACGGTTCCGGCAGACCAGTCAGCCAAACGAATGATGACTTTTAGCCATTACTCTATGGCAAAAAGCCATCCTCCGAAGTAAAGTCGCCAGGCCGTCGGCGCCAACTCTCTGGCTCGGCGAGTCCTACAAGGTTGTAACCATGTCCGAAGCGAAGGATACGCTGCTCAGACTCGTCGCCCTGCTACGCCTGATTCCCCGACATCCCCAGCGAATTGCCACGCCAACACTGCTGGAAAAGCTCAAGGACAAGGGCTTCTCGGTCAACATGCGCTCCGTTCAGCGCGATCTGAACCGGCTGTCCACCCCCTTCTCGCTGATCTGCGATGACAACAGCACTCCCTATCGCTGGAGCTTCACCCGCGATGCGCCGCTGGAGCTGGCCGCCATGGACACTCCCACGGCACTGGCCCTGTACCTTGCCGAAGGTCATCTCAGCACCCTGCTACCACAGAGCGTGCTGGACCAGTTGGCCCCGCAATTTCACAAGGCCCGCAATTACCTCGATGACCTCGGCCAGAACGGCTTGGCGCACTGGGCTCGACGAGTACGCGCGCTTCCCAACGGCAAAGCCCTGCTCACAGCCCAGGTTGCAGCCGGAGTCTGGTCCGCGGTTTCGACCGCACTGGCCGAGCGCCTGTGTGTCCGGGTCCGCTATCGCAGTCGCAGCAAAGCCAGCCTCAAGGATCTGGTGATCCACCCCGCCGGGTTGGTGTCGCGGCATTCGATCAGTTACCTGGTCGGCACCGTGGACGGCTATGCCGATACCCGTCACTTCGCCCTGCACCGCATCCACGAGGCAGCCTGCCTCGACAGGACATGCACTGCTGGTGAGGACCTCGACATCGACAGCCATATTGCTTCCGGGGCGTTCTCGCCCAAGCAAAGCGAGCAGCCAGTGGAACTGGTCGCCGACGTCCACCCGAGCATTGCTTGGCTACTGGAAGAAACCCCGCTCAGTAGCGAACAGAGCCTGGAACAGCTTCAGATGAGCGACTGGATGCGCTTGCGCGCCAGAGTGCCTGACGACCAGGAAACCTTCTGGTGGGTCTTTGGCTTGGGGGAAAACATCCACGTCCATCACCCCGTCACCTGGGTCGAGCAGATCAGGGCAAAGCTGCAGCAGATGGACCGCCTCTATTCCAGCTGCCCCACGCCACCCAATCAGGGGAAAGACCTCAGCGTCCCAGCCCTGCCCGCTCAACCCGTCACCCGAATATCGCGCGGAGAATGAAGATGGTGAAGTGCACCGACATCCAGCCAGACAACCAGCCCGCTGCTCCCGCCGAGGCTGAAGGCGCTCCGACAGCAAGCGGCCTGTTCGGTGCCATCCCGGATGCGATCCAGGTCGGCACAGTGCTGTCCGGCAGCGAAACCGTCAGCCGCTTTGGCAGCGCTACCGCTGAGTACATCAAGGGCTATCGAGGACGCGACAACGAAACCGGGCAGGTATTCGCCAAGGGCCTTGCGGGCATCGCCGAGCACAAGGTCAACGCCGATCCGCTGGAGGCAGCCAAGAACATCAAGCAGCAGGCCGGCTATTCCGCCGAGGTCGCTGCCACTAGCCGGGATAATGCGGACGCGATCATCAACCGTTCCAGTATCCGCACCTCGCGCAGCGACGACCTGCCCGAATACGGAAAGAACCACAATGTAGTGGACCGGGTGCAACTGCTGGATGGGCAGATCATCGACGGTACCCAGGCCCAGATGAAATTCGTCGGCGACCGCGAGCAGCTGTTCGAGCGCATAGCTCGCGAGGACGGCAAGTTCTCCCGCTACCGGGGCGTGAAGCTGGAGTTGCCATCCGAACAGTACGAAGGTGCCGCAGCACATTGCCGTGAGAAGGCGCAGACCTTGCGCGAACAGGCGGCCCAGGTCGAGAAGCTCGGCAAGACCGACGTTGCGGAAAAGCTCCGCCGCGAGGCCGGCAACTACGAGCAACTGGCCAACAATGTGAGCGACAGCGGCCTGACCACCGAGGATGCTCTCTTCTACCGCGAGCACCCCGAACTGGCGACCGCAAGGGACATTGCCCGCACCAGTCACCAGGCCGGCGTTGAAGCCGCGGGATACAGCGCAGTCATTGGCGGCAGTATCTCGATTCTGCAGAACCTCTTCGCTGTCGCGCAGGGCACCAAGAGTCTCAACGAGGCAACCCAGGAAGTGGTTCTGGACACCGCCAAGGCGGGGGCCCTGGGTTATGGCACCGCCTTCGTGGGCTCGGCTCTGAAGGGCACCCTTCAGCAATCCGGTAACCAGACACTGCGTACGCTGGCGGGCACCAATGCTCCTGCACTGGCGGTCAATATCTGCCTGTCCCTCGGCAGCTCGATCAAGCGCTATGCGACGGGCGAAATCACCGAATCCCAGCTGCTCACCGAAGTCGGCGAGAAAGGTGCGGGCATGCTGTCCAGCGGCATGATGGCCGCTCTCGGACAGCTAGCCATTCCGGTTCCATTTGTCGGTGCCGCGATCGGCGGCATGATCGGCTACACCCTCTCATCGCTGTTCTATCAGCACGCTCTGGATGCTGCACGCGGCGTCGAAGCATCGCGCCAGCAACTGGCACGCAGCCAGGCCATCCAGGGTGCCGCGCGTGATCGCATTGCCCAGGAGCAGGCTGCCCTGGACGCATTCGTGCAGTGTGAGATTCCCCAGCTGCTGCAGGAAACCACACAGCTGTTCGCCGTCGTGGAGGCCAGCGCGACCATCGGCGCTGACCAGTTGGCACTGAGCATCGACCAGTTCGCCACGCTGCTGGGCACGCGCCTGCAGCTCCACTCCATGAGCGAGTTCGATGCCTTCATGTCCTCCGACCTCCCACTCACTCTTTGAACCGATCTTCGCCGACCCAGAAGCCAAACCCCACCTGACCAGAACGGAACTTTCATGCTGATAAAACTGTTGCCTGAATCCGAAAGAGAACATTTGATCGAGCTCGCCAAGCTCCTCGCCCTGAGCGACAACCCTCTGCTCTGGGACGGCAAGACGGCTGACGAATTCACCTCCAGCACCAACCTGAATGCGCTTTCCATCCAGAAAAGCGACCAGGAACAGGCACTGATCGAGGATCTCGAGCAATCGGTCGGTTCCCGCTCATTCTGGTACTCGTCCAACGTGGAGGAGCGCTTGATCGAGGAACTCAAGGCGTTCCCGATTCCCAAGGTCGACCAACCGGAGAACCGCATCCAGGCAGCCACCGTAGTGCTGAAGGAACTGCTCAAGGACCTTGAGCCGGCAACCCTGGCCACCCCCAAGATCATGCTCTTCGAACTGCTGCTGGTGGCACTCCGTGACGGACACATCTCCAACATCGAGTGGCTGCTGCTGAAAGAGTTCCAACAGCAATTCCGACTGGAAGACTTCATCTTCGACGACCTCCTGGAGCGGGCCGAAACGCTTAACCGGGAAGTCAGCAAAACCATTTCCATCGTGCTTGAGTAAGGAGACAGACATGCCAATCCCTCTGATCATCGGCGCAGTCGCAGCCGCAGCTGGAATCTACGGCGTGGCCAAGGGCGTCGGCGGTGCTATCGATCACAGCAACGCCAGTGATATCAACGACAACGCGCGTTCGATGGTCAATTCGGCCAATCAGAAGATTGAAGAGCGCCGCAAGAGCACCAACTCCACGCTGGAAGATTACGGCCAGCGCAAGCTGCGCGCCTTCAACGGTGTGATCGCCGAGTTCATCGAAACCTTCGGCACCCTGAAGAATGTCGAGACCATCCAGACCCCTGAGCTGGAAAAGCTGAACCTGGGCGACTTCTCCAACCAGACACTCAGCGGACTGCGGGCTGACTACCAGGCCCTCAAAGACTCCGGCCTGGGCCTGGGCGCCGGACTGGGTGGAGGTGCAGCGCTGGCCTTCGGTGCATACAACGGCACCATGCTGTTGGCAACGGCCAGCACCGGTACTGCCATTTCATCCCTGGGCGGGGTAGCGGCCACCAACGCGACACTGGCCTGGCTAGGCGGCGGCTCCATCGCGGCTGGAGGTGGCGGCATGGCCCTGGGCTCAATGGTGCTTGGCGGCATCGTGGCAGGCCCGGCCCTGGCGATTTTCGGCCACATCCTGGGCAGCAAGGGCGAGGAAGCGCTGAACAACGCCCGAAACAATCTGGAGCAGGCGAAGACCATCCGCGATCAGGCCAACCTGATGGCGGACAAACTCAAGGCGATCGAGCAAGTGACCGCCCTGGCCAACTCGACCTTCTCGATGGCCAGCGCGCAGCTGCGTCACGCGGTGCATGGACTGAAAGGTGTCATCGACGCCCAGGGCAATGATTATCGGTCGTTCGACACGCAAAGCCGGGAAACCGTCTTCCGCTCGGTCAAATTCGCCCAACTGCTCAAGGCCATGATCGACACACCTATCCTCGACAAGGACGGCAACCTGGTCCTGTCCACAGAAAAGCGCTTGCAGGAAATCAAGGGCACC
>CBIGPF010000179.1:0-12184 GCA_966191535.1 uncultured Pseudomonas sp.
GGTCATGGAGTACCTCGATGAACGTTATCCACACCCGCCGCTGCTTCCGGTCTACCCGGTGGCCCGCGCCAACAGCCGCCTGCTGATGCACCGCATCCAGCGCGACTGGTGCAGCCTGGTGGACCGTATCCTCGACACTCGACGCAAGGATGCCGAACGAGCCTTGGCGCGCAAGGAGTTGCGTGAGAGCCTGACAGGGGTGTCGCCGCTGTTCGCCGACAAGGCGTTCTTCCTCAGCGACGAGCTGAGCCTGGTGGATTGCTGCCTGCTGCCGATCCTCTGGCGCCTGCCGATCCTGGGGATTGAACTCCCGCGACCGGCGAAGCCTCTGCTGGACTACATGGAGCGGCAGTTTGCGCGGGAAACTTTCCGTGCGAGCCTGTCCTCTATCGAACGTGATATGCGCTAAGGAGCCTGATGATGAACTCCAGTCGTCCCTACCTCGTGCGAGCCCTCTATGAGTGGATCGTCGACAACGGCTGCACCCCGCATATCCTGGTGAACTCCGAGTATCCGGGCGTGCGTGTGCCGCCGGGTTATGCCAGCGACGGCCAGATCGTGCTCAACGTCTCGCCGACTGCCGTCCGCCACCTGCAGATGGACAATGAGGCAGTCAGCTTCGAAGGTCGCTTCGGTGGCGTTGCGCAGGGCCTGTACATCCCGTCCCAGGCGGTGATGGCCATCTACGCTCGCGAGAACGGCCAGGGCATGGTCTTTGACCTGGAGCCGCCGGTGCCCACCGATGACGAGGAGCTGCCGGATGACGGCCCTTCCGACGAGCCGCCGCGCCCCAGTGGTCGGCCGAGTCTCAAGGTGGTGAAGTAATAAAAAAGGCGACCCGAGGGTCGCCTTTTTCATGCCTGCGATCGAGTGATCAGTCGATGTACTCGAACAGGCGGACGATCTTCTGTACGCCGTCCACGCCCTGGACGACCTGGGTGGCCAGGTCGCCTTCCTTGCGGGTCACCAGGCCCAGCATGTAGACGATGCCGTTTTCGGTCAGGACCTTGATGCGGGTGGAGGGTACGTTCGCGTCAGCGAGCATCTGGCTCTTGATCTAGGTGGTCAGCCAGGTGTCGTTGCTGCGGGCGGCCAGGGAGGAGGGCTGCAGGATCTGCAGCTCGTTGTGCACGGTCTTGACCTTCTGCACTTCCTTGGCAGCCTGCTCGGCCTTGTTCTTCAGGTCGGCGCGTGGCGTCTGGCCGGCCAGCAGTACCACGCCGTTGTAGCTGATCACCACGACGTGGGAATTTCGGTCGAGGTCCGCGTCGGCCTTGGCGACGTTTACCGCCACCTTGGTTTCGATCAGCGAATCGTCGATCTTGCTGCCAAGGGTACGGGTACCCTTGTCATCGTCGATCGGCTTGTCGCGGGTGGCGCTGACGAAGCTGGTGCAGCCACCGAGTGCCATGGTCACGGCCAGTGCGGCTGCGATCAGAGGGGTGCGGGTCATTCTTCACTCCCGAACAGTTGACGGTCGATAAGGTCGCACAGGCAATGGATGACCAGCAGGTGGACTTCCTGGATGCGCGCGGTGACCTTGGCCGGGACGCGGATCTCCACGTCTTCGGGCAACAGCAGCGATGCCATGTTGCCGCCGTCGCGGCCGGTCAGAGCTACGACAACCATTTCGCGATCATGTGCGGCCTGAATCGCCTGAATGACGTTCGCCGAGTTGCCGCTGGTGGAAATCGCCAGCAGTACGTCGCCGGGTTGGCCCAGTGCACGAATCTGCTTGGAGAAGACTTCGTTGTAGCTGTAGTCGTTGGCGATCGAGGTGATGGTGGAGCTGTCGGTGGTCAGGGCGACCGCCGGGAGGCTCGGGCGCTCGCGCTCGAAGCGGTTCAGCAGTTCGGAGGAGAAATGCTGAGCATCACCGGCGGAGCCGCCGTTGCCGCAGGAGAGGATCTTGCCCTCGTTCAGCAGGGCATTGACCATGACCATGCTGGCCTGCTCGATATGCGGGATGAGCACCTCGGTAGCCTGTTGCTTGGTCTCGATGCTGGCATGGAAGAGCTGGCGGATACGGGATTGCATGTCCATCAGGTGTGACCTTTCGTCGGGCGTCTGATCAGGTGTCAAAAGCGTTGGGAATCCAGTTCAAGTGCCCTGCGGAGCCTTGGGCGCGCGCGTCGATGGCGACGATGTCGAACCGGCAGGGGTGACTGCTCCAGCGGGCGTTCTGTTGCAGGAAGAGTTCGGCGGAGATGGCCAGGCGCTGACGCTTGCGCCAGTCCACGCTTTCCAGCGCTCCTCCCCAGGCAGAATGCCGGCGAGAGCGAACTTCGACGAATACTACTGTATCGCCGTCCAGCATGACCAGATCAAGCTCGCCTCGGCGGCACGTCCAGTTCTGCGCCAGGAGGCGCATTCCATGCTGTTCCAGATGGGCCAGGGCGGTGGCTTCGGCCTGCCGCCCGGCCTTCTGGGTAGGGCTGTTGCCGATCAAATACCGCTGTTCTCCAGCGGCTGGACCTGGCCATTCTTGAACTCCGCCCAGGGCAGGCGGCGTTCGACGCGCTGGCCGGCGCTGACGCTCAGGGTGCCGGTCAGGCCGTCCACCTGCATGCTCGGCACGGCCTTGAGTTCAGGCAGGCGCGGAGCCAGTTGGTAGGCGTCGGCGCCCATGGCGTATAGGCGGCCAAGGCTGCCGTTGGCTGCCGGCCACTGCGCGGCGACCTGCTGGCGCAGGGCGTTGTTCGGGTTCAGCAGCCACGGGGTTTCGCAGAAGCGGATGCCGTTCAGGTCCTGGTCCTGAGCTGGGTTGTTCACGCCGGTGTACAGGTTGGAAGTGGCATAGACCGGCAGGTCGCCCGCGTACTGGAACGCGAGGGTCGGTTTGATCTGGCGAGCCTGCTGCGGCGTCGCGGCGAGGAAGATGAAGTCGATGTCCTGGCGGCGCGACGGCTGGGTATCGACGCTGCTGTCGAGTACGCCCTGCAGGCGCTTGGCGCGGCCTTCGCTCTGGCGCAGTTGCAGCAGGTCGGCGATCTGGCGGGCCAGTTCCACCGGCTGGTCGACGTGCTCGGCAGCGATCAGGGTGCCGCCGGAGGCCTGCCAGTTGCGGCTGAACGACGCCAGTACGCGGTCGCCCCACTCGCCACGCGGTACCAGGGCCACGGCGCGGCGCATGCCGTCGTTCCAGGCGCGGTTGGCGACTTCGCGGGCTTCATCCTCGGCGGACAGGCCGAACTGGAACAGCTGGGCCGGGCCCTCCTGATTGCCGTCAGCGTAGTTCAGGGCCAGGGTGGTGATCGGCAGTTGCGGCTGGCTGCTCATCTGCTTGACCAGGTTTTTCTCCAGTGGCCCTACCACCAGTTGCACGCCGTCGGCCTGGGCCTGGCGGTAGAACTCGTCCAGCGAGCGCACCTGGCTGCTGTCGTAAAGCTTGATCGCCGGCTGTGCCTGGCCGCTCTGCTGGGCCTGGTAGTAGGCGGCCAGGAAACCGTCCTGCAGGGCGCGGGCGACAGAGGCGAGCTGGCCCTGTTGCGGCAGCAGCAGACCAATCTTGTTCAGCGGCTGGGCGGCCAGGGATTTCAGCTTGGTCAGGGCCTCCGGCAGTTGCTTCGCGGCCGGATGGTCCGGGTTCTGCGCGACCCAGTTGTCGATGTTCGACTGCTGCTCCTTCAGGGTCGAGGAGGATTTGGTGATGCGCGCCAGTTCCAGCCAGCCGTTCAGGTCGCCTTCATTGCTGCTGGCCTGCATCTGGTCCAGCGGGAGGCTGGAAACCAGTTTCCAGATTTCCTCGTGGTTGGCCCTGCTGGCCTCGGCGTTGAGCAGTGGATCGATGAAGACGCGCTCGCGGGCGGCGCTCAGGGTCTGGCCGTCGGCGGCCAGGGCCAGGGACTTGACCATGCCTGCGCGGGCCTGCAGGTCCACGGGCATCTCGCCCAGACGCTGGAAGTTGGGATTTTCGAAGGCCTTCAGGGCTGCCTTGGTCTTGTTGCGGGCGAGTTCGAGCTGGGCGCGGAGGGTGCTGGCGAAGACCTGCTGGGCGGGCTTCAGGCTGTCCATCGGAATCTGATCGAGGATCTGCGTGGAGCGGCCGAGGTCCTTCTGCTTGTAGGCGAGGTCCGCGGCGGACAGGCGCAGCACGGCGGCTTCGTCCGGCTTGGCGGTGGAGGCCTGCTGCAGCAGCTGTTCGATGCTGGCGTCCGGAGTGCGCGGCAGTTCGCCGAGATTGGACGACGGGGAGGACGCACAGGCGGCGAGCATGCCGGCCAGGAACAGAGCGGATAGCGGACGCAGGCGAGCGATCATATCGGGCTTCTCGTGACGCATTCAAAGAGCTGCCGATTGTACCCAAGCGGCGAGGGTGACGCGATGGCGGCTGCCGGAATCGGGATACAATGCGTCTTTTCCGACACTTCCGGTGAGGTTCTCCCGCGTGACCCTAGGCACTCTCTATGTGGTGGCCACTCCCATTGGCAACCTGGACGACATCAGTGCTCGTGCGCTGAAGGTGCTGGCCGACGTGGCGCTCATCGCCGCCGAAGACACCCGTCATTCCGTGCGCCTGCTGCAGCATTTCGGGATCCAGACGCCATTGGCGGCCTGTCACGAGCACAACGAGCGAGAGCAGGGCGGTCGCTTCCTCACCAAGCTACAGGCTGGGGAGGATGTCGCGCTGATTTCCGATGCGGGCACGCCGCTGATTTCCGATCCGGGCTACCACCTGGTACGCCAGGCGCGCGCGGCGGGTATCGCGGTGGTGCCTGTGCCTGGTGCCTGCGCCCTGGTCGCGGCGCTGTCCGCGGCTGGTCTGCCGTCGGACCGCTTCGTCTTCGAGGGCTTTCTGCCGGCGAAGGTCGCGGGCCGCCGTGGTCGTCTGGAGGCGTTGGTGGATGAGCCGCGTACCCTGATCTTCTACGAAGCGCCGCACCGCATCCTGGAGTGCATCGAGGACATGGCGGCGATCTTCGGCGACGAGCGGCCGGCACTGCTGGCCCGAGAGCTGACCAAGACGTTCGAGACCCTGAAAGGGCTGCCGCTGGGCGAGTTGCGCGAATTCGTGGCATCCGACAGCAATCAGCAGCGTGGTGAGTGTGTGCTGCTGGTGGCCGGCAAGCCGGCGCCGGAAGGCGACGAGGCGGTGGATGCGCAGACCCTGCGGGTGCTCGATCTGCTGCTGGCGGAGCTGCCGGTCAAGCGCGCTGCAGCCCTGGCCGCGGAGATCACCGGGGGGCGCAAGAACCAGCTTTATCAGATCGCGCTGGAGCGTCAGGGCAAGGCTTGAGCTTGTCCTGAGCGTCGTCAGCCGCTAACCTTGCGGACTGAGAGTCGATTGGACAGTCGCTGTTCCGTGGTGTTCCATCACGGGGTGGAGGAAAGTCCGGGCTCCATAGGGCAGAGTGCCAGGTAACGCCTGGGAGGCGCGAGCCTACGGAAAGTGCCACAGAAAATAACCGCCTAAGCGCTTCGGTGCCGGTAAGGGTGAAAAGGTGCGGTAAGAGCGCACCGCACGGCTGGCAACAGTTCGTGGCTAGGTAAACCCCACTCGGAGCAAGATCAAATAGGAACCCATTGGCGCGGCCCGCGTTGGGTTCGGGTAGATCGCTTGAGGCATGCAGTGATGTATGTCCCAGAGGAATGGCTGTCCTCGACAGAACCCGGCTTACAGATCGACTCTCACCACTTTTCCACCACTTCTTCCCACATGACCATTTGTCGCTGATCGGAAGAAGTTACAAACTTAAGAAATCACTTTAAGTATGAAAGCCCAGTGTTTTGAAAACACTGGGCTTTTCTCTTTTCTGGCGCGTCAAATTCCCTCCCCGAACATCGCAAAAGCACGCTAAATCTCGGTCCTGTAAGGATTTTTCCCCTCTGGCTTACCTTGACGGTGGGGAGCGCGGATTTCTATAGTGTGCGGAAGTGGTATGAAGTGGGTAAAAGTGGGATCAACAGGCATGGATAGCCAACCACAGGGGAAGCGCTGACGTGTTTCGCGGAGCTAACGCCATCAGTCTCGACGCCAAAGGGCGCCTCGCGATGCCGAGTCGGTATCGTGACGAGCTCGTTTCGCGTTGCAATGGCCAGCTCATCGTCACCATCGATGCCGTCGACACCTGCCTCACCGTATACCCCCTCCCTGAATGGGAGCTCATCGAAGCCAAGCTGCGTGAACTGCCGTCGCTGCGTGAAGAAACGCGGCGCCTGCAGCGTTTGTTGATTGGTAATGCCGTTGACCTGGAGCTGGATAGCGCCGGGCGTTTCCTCGTTCCGCCGCGCCTGCGCGAATACGCCGGCCTGGACAAGAAAGCGATGCTGGTCGGCCAGCTGAACAAGTTCCAGTTGTGGGACGAAGACAAATGGAATGCGGTTGCCGAGGCCGATCTCGCAGCCATCAAAGAACCCGGCGGTCTGCCGGATGAATTGCGCGACCTTATTCTGTGAGCCTGCCTGTGACCAGTACCTTCCAACACATCACCGTTCTGCTCGAGGAGGCCGTCGAAGCGCTGGCCCCCCTGGAGGGCGGCCGCTATGTGGACGGAACCTTCGGAAGGGGAGGGCACAGCCGGGCCTTGCTCGGCAAGCTCGGCCCGGGCGGTCAACTGCTCGGGTTCGACAAGGATCCCCAAGCCATCGCGACGGGAAAAACACTGGCGGCCGAAGACGGCCGCTTCGTCATTGTGCAAAGGTCCTTCGCCGAGATGGGTGAAGAGTTCACTGCGCGTGGCCTGCAGGGCCGTGTGAATGGCGTTCTGCTGGACCTGGGCGTGTCCTCGCCGCAGCTGGATGACCCCGAGCGCGGTTTCAGCTTCCTCAATGACGGCCCGCTGGACATGCGCATGAATCCGGATCAGGGCGTCAGTGCCGCGCAGTGGATCGCCACGGCGGCGGAAGACGAGATTGCCCGCGTGTTCAAGGATTACGGCGAAGAGCGCTTCGCCAAGCGCATGGCTCGCGCCATCGTGCAGCGCCGTGCGGAAGCGCCGTTCGAGCGCACTGCCGACCTGGCTGCCGTGATCACCGAGGCCAATCCGGCCTGGGAGAAGGGCAAGAACCCGGCCACTCGCGCCTTCCAGGGGCTGCGCATCTTCATCAACAATGAGCTGGGCGATCTGGAGCGTGGCCTTGAAGCCGCGCTGGAAGGTCTGGCTGTGGGCGGTCGCCTGGTCGTGATCAGCTTCCACTCGCTGGAAGACCGCATCGTCAAACAGTTCATGCGCAAACAGGTGAAGGGCGAGGCGGACAACCTGCCGCGCAACCTGCCGATCCAGGTCAAGCCTTTTGATCCGCGTCTGAAGTTGATCGGCAAGCCGGTCTACGCCTCCGAGGCCGAGCTCAAGGCCAACCCGCGCTCGCGCAGCGCGGTCATGCGTATTGCGGAGAAGCTGAGATGAGCCGGCTCTTCTCCAAGCGCCTGCCGACCGGCAGCTTCTTCATGCTGTTGCTGTTCATCGGCGTGCTGCTGTCGGCCATTTCCGTTTCCTACAGCGCGTACTGGAATCGCCAGTTGCTCAACTCGCTGTACACCGAGCTCAACGTGCGTGACAAGGCGCAGGCCGAATACGGCCGCCTGATCCTCGAGCAGAGCACATGGACAGCCCATAGCCGTATCGAAGGCCTGGCGACCGACCAGTTGAAGATGCGCGTGCCCGACCCGACCGAAATCATCATGGTGGCGCCATGAGAGACCTGGCCGGCGCTCGCTATCCCTGGCGCTTCCGCGTCGTCATCGCGCTGCTGATGACGATGGTGGCTGCGATCGCCTGGCGGATCGTCGACCTGCACGTCATCGACCACGATTTCCTCAAGGGGCAGGGCGATGCGCGCAGCGTGCGGCATATCTCCATTCCTGCGCACCGTGGCCTGATCACCGACCGCAACGGCGAGCCACTGGCCGTCAGTACCCCGGTCGCCACCCTCTGGGCCAACCCCAAGGAGCTGGTCCTCGAGCGTGAAAAATGGGGCTTTCTTGCCGATGCTCTTGGCCAGCCGCAAGCGGCCTTGTCCGAGCGCCTGGAAGCGAACGCCGACAAGGAGTTCATCTACCTGGTCCGTGGCCTGACGCCGGAGCAGGGCGAAGCCGTGATGGCCCAGGTGAAGACTCACCGCATCCCCGGCGTCTATTCGGTCGAGGAGTTCCGCCGCTTCTACCCGTCCGGCGAAGTCGCCGCGCAGGTGGTGGGCTTCACCGATGTCGACGATCGTGGTCGCGAAGGCGTCGAGCTTGCCTTCGACAGCTGGCTGGCGGGTGTGCCGGGCAAGCGCCAGGTGCTCAAGGACCGCCGCGGCCATCTGATTCGTGACGTACAGGTCACTCGCAACGCCAAGGCTGGCAAGACCCTCGCCCTGTCCATCGACCTGCGCCTGCAGTACCTCGCCAACCGCGAGCTGCGCAATGCGCTGGTGGAAAACGGCGCGAAGGCCGGCAGCCTGGTGATTCTCGACGTGAAGAGCGGCGAAGTGCTGGCGATGGCCAACCAGCCGACCTACAACCCGAACAACCGTCGCAACCTGCAGCCGGCGATGATGCGTAACCGCGCCATGATCGACGTGTTCGAGCCGGGCTCGACCATGAAGCCGTTCTCCATGAGCGCGGCGCTGGAAACCGGCCGCTGGAAGCCCTCCGACAAGGTCGAGGTCTATCCCGGCACCCTGCAGATCGGCCGCTACACCATCCGCGACGTGTCCCGTACCGAAGGTCCGGTGCTGGATCTGACCGGGATCCTGATCCGCTCCAGTAACGTCGGCATGAGCAAGGTCGCCTTCGATATCGGCGGCGAGGCCATCTACAACGTGATGCAGAAGGTCGGTCTCGGCCAGGACACCGGCCTGGGCTTCCCCGGCGAGCGCGTCGGCAACCTGCCGAACTACCGCGAGTGGCGCAAGGCCGAGACGGCGACACTGTCCTACGGTTACGGCTTGTCCGTGACTGCCATCCAGCTGGCCCATGCCTACGCGGCGCTGGCCAACAACGGCCGCAGCGTGCCGCTGACCATGGTCCGCGCCGACCGCCCGGCCGACGCTGTTCAGGTCATTCCTGAACCGGTCGCCAAGACCATGCAGGGCATGCTCCAGCAAGTGATCGAAGCACCGAACGGCGTATACCGCGCCCAGGTGCCGGGTTACCACGTGGCCGGCAAGTCGGGCACTGCGCGCAAGACCGCCACCGGCGCCAAAGGCTATGCCGAGAACTCCTATCGTTCCCTGTTCGCCGGTTTCGCGCCGATGAACAACCCGCGTTACGTCGCCGTGGTAGTCATCGACGAACCCAGCAAGGCCGGCTACTTCGGTGGCCTGGTTTCCGCACCGGTGTTCAGCAAGGTGATGTCCGGAACGCTGCGACTGATGAACGTGCCGCCGGATAACCTGCCGGCGACTCCGCAGCAACAAGCAGATGCTGCGCCCGCTGCCAAAGGAGGGCGTGGCTGATGCCGATGAGCCTGAACCAATTGCTGCCGCAAGCCGAAAGCGGCGAACTGATCCGTGAACTGACCCTGGACAGCCGTACCGTCAAGCCGGGCGACCTGTTCCTGGCCGTACCGGGCGGTCGCCAGGACGGTCGCGGGCACATTGCCGCTGCGCTGACCCAGGGCGCCGCCGCCGTTGCCTATGAGGCAGAAGGTGCGGTCGACCTGCCGCCCAGCGATGTGCCGATGATCGCCATCAAGGGTCTCGCCAAGCAGCTGTCTGCCATCGCTGGTCGCTTCTATGGCGAACCCAGCCGTGGCGTCGAGCTGGTGGGCGTGACCGGCACCAACGGCAAGACCAGCGTCAGCCAACTGGTGGCCCAGGCGCTGGATCTGCTCGGTGAGCGCTGCGGCATTGTTGGCACTCTCGGTACCGGTTTCTATGGCGCGCTGGAAAGCGGCCGTCACACCACGCCCGATCCGCTGGCGGTGCAGGCCACCCTGGCGCGCCTGAAGCAGGCCGGCGCCAAAGCCGTGGCCATGGAAGTGTCGTCCCACGGCCTGGAGCAGGGCCGCGTCGCGGCGCTGGGCTTCGATGTGGCGGTGTTCACCAACCTGTCCCGCGACCACCTCGACTACCACGGCTCGATGGAGGCATATGGCGCCGCCAAGGCCAAGTTGTTCTCCTGGCAGGGGCTGCGTTGCCGGGTAATCAACCTGGACGACGACTTTGGCCGCCAACTGGCCGCCGAGTCCCACGAATCCCGCCTGATGGGCTACAGCCTGAGTGACCCGTCGGCCTACATCTACTGCCGCGAAGCAACCTTCAGCGACGCCGGCGTGCAGGCGCAGATCGTCACCCCGCAGGGTGAAGGCCTGCTGCGCAGCTCGCTGCTGGGCAAGTTCAACCTGAGCAACCTGCTGGCCGTGGTCGGCGCCTTGCTGGGCCTGGATTACCCGCTGGGTGATGTGCTCAAGGTGCTGCCGCAACTCGAAGGTCCCATCGGTCGCATGCAGCGTCTGGGTGGTGGCGACAAGCCGCTGGTGGTCGTGGACTATGCCCACACCCCGGATGCGCTGGAAAAAGTACTGCTGGCCCTGCGCCCGCACGTGCATGGCCAACTGCTCTGCCTGTTCGGCTGTGGCGGTGACCGTGACAGCGGCAAGCGTCCGATCATGGCGCAGATCGCCGAGCAGCATGCCGATCGCGTGCTGGTCACCGACGACAACCCGCGTACCGAGAAGAGCGAGGCGATCATCGCCGACATCCGTGCCGGTTTCGCCAAACCCGAGACAGTCGAGTTCATTCCCGGTCGTGGCGACGCTATCGCCCGCCTGATCGCCTCTGCGGGCGTCGATGACGTTGTGCTCTTGGCTGGCAAAGGGCATGAGGATTACCAGGAGATCGACGGCGTTCGACACCCGTTCTCCGATCTGGAACAAGCCGCCAAGGCGCTGGCTGCCTGGGAGGTGAAGCGTGCTTAAACCCCTGTCGCTCAACGAAGTCGCAGGTGCGCTGCAAGGCCGTGTGGTCGGTGCCGACGCCCGCTTCGACGCCGTGAGCACCGACAGCCGCGCCATCGTGCCCGGCCAGCTGTTCATCGCCCTGACCGGCCCGCGCTTCGACGGCCACGATTACCTGGCCGACGTGGCCGCCAAGGGCGCGGTTGCCGCCCTGGTCGAGCGCGAGGTCGCCGACGCACCGCTGCCGCAACTGCTTGTGGCAGACACCCGTATCGCGCTGGGCCAGCTCGGCGCGCTGAACCGCACTGCCTTCACCGGCCGCGTGGCTGCCGTGACCGGCTCCAGCGGGAAGACCACCGTGAAGGAGATGCTCGCCAGCATCCTGCGGACCCAGGGCGAAGTCCTGGCGACTCGCGGCAACCTGAACAACGACCTTGGTGCGCCGCTGACCCTGTTGCAGCTTGCCCCTGAGCACAAGAGTGCGGTCATCGAGCTGGGCGCCAACCGTGTCGGCGAGATTGCCTACACGGTCGCGTTGACCCGCCCGCAAGTCGCCATCATTACCAATGCCGGCACCGCCCATGTGGGCGAGTTCGGTGGGCAGGACAAGATCGTCCTGGCCAAGGGCGAGATTCTCGAGGGGCTGGCTGCCGACGGCGTGGCCATTCTCAATCGCGACGACAAGGCTTTTGATACCTGGCAGGCCCGCGCCGCCGGTCGCCGTATTTCCAGCTTCGGCCTGCACGACGCCCGCGCCGATTTCCGCGCCAGCGACGTCAAGCGTGATGCCCGTGGTTGCCCGGGATTCACCCTGCAGGGCCCGGCCGGCGAGGCTGCCGTTCAGCTGAACCTGCTGGGTGAGCACAATGTCACCAACGCGCTGGCCGCTGCCGCTGCCGCTCATGCCCTTGGCGTGCCGCTGGTCGGCATCGTTTCCGGCCTGCAGAACCTGCAGCCGGTCAAGGGGCGCGCCGTAGCCCAGCTGGCGACGAATGGCATGCGAGTGATCGACGACAGCTACAACGCCAACCCGGCTTCAATCTGCGCGGCGATTGATATACTCGCCGGCTTTTCCGGCCGGACCGTCCTGGTCCTCGGGGACATGGGCGAGCTGGGTGCCTGGGCGGAGTCTTCCCACCGGGAAGTGGGGGCCTACGCCATTGGCAAAGTCACCGCGCTCTATGCCGTCGGACCGCTGATGAGCCACGCCGTGCAGGCGTTCGGTTCCGCGGGCCGGCACTTCGCCGATCAGGCCAGCCTGATCAGTGCCCTGGCCGACGAAGCTTCGACAACCACCATTCTGATCAAGGGTTCCCGCAGCGCGGCGATGGACAAGGTCGTCGCGGCGCTGTGCGGTTCCT
>CBIGPF010000180.1:0-11942 GCA_966191535.1 uncultured Pseudomonas sp.
AATACATGACCACCGTGCGCAAGGACGCGCCCTGGTGCCCGAGCAACCTGGAGTTCATCCGCCGCATCAACGAGCTGCCGGACCTGGAGGCGGTGTACCGCACCGTGTTCGAAGCCAGCTACCTGGTGATGGGCCTGGGCGACGTCTACCTCGGCGCGCCGGTGGCCACACCGCTGGACCCGCGCCATCGCCTGGTGACCACCAAGTACAACCCGGCACGCACCTGGACCGCGGAAAACTCCGTGGGCATCGGCGGCGCCTACATGTGCGTCTACGGCATGGAGGGCCCTGGCGGCTACCAGTTCGTCGGCCGCACCCTGCAGATGTGGAACCGCTACCGCGAGGTCGCCGCGTTCGACGGCAAGCCGTGGCTGCTGCGCTTCTTCGACCAGGTGCGGTTCTACCCGGTATCCGCCGAGGAGCTGCTGCGCATCCGCCGCGACTTCCCGCTGGGCCGCTACCCGCTGCGCATCGAACACAGCGAACTGCGCCTGGCCGACTACCAGCACTTCCTCGCCGAGGAAGCCGAGAGCATCGCCGCCTTCCGCAGCCACCAGCGCGCCGCCTTCGATGCCGAGCGAGAGCGCTGGATCGCCTCCGGCCAAGCGCACTTCGAGAGCGAGGAGGCCGCCGTCGATACCGGCGAGGACGCTCCGCTCGGCGCCGGCCAGCACGCGGTCGAAAGCCACATCGCTGGCAACCTCTGGCAAGTGCAGGTGGAAGCCGGTGCCAGCGTGAAGGCCGGCGACATCCTGGTGGTCCTCGAATCCATGAAGATGGAAATCCCCCTGACCGCACCGCGCGACGGCGTCGTGCGCGAGGTCCGCGTGCAGCCTGGCTCGCCGGTGCGCGCCGGGCAGCGGGTGGTGGTGATGGAGGAGGCCTGAGCAGCGCAGCCAAGTACATGGAGCCCCTCTCCCCCCCCCTCTCCCGCCCGCGAGAGAGGGGGCCGTTCGGAGTGAGAGGAAACGCCTGACGCATCCTGAAATCTCATCGTTAGACCTCGCGCCGGACTGCCCTTCCCCCTCTCCCGTCAGGGAGAGGGCCCGGGAGAGGGTATCCGCCCAGCACAGGAATCCCGACCATGCCCACCACCTTCGACCTCCGCCTCGCCACCCTGCGCGCCGCCTACCGCGAAGGCCGCGCCACGCCGCGCCAGTTGATCGCCGAGCTGCGCGACAAGGCCGCCGCGCTGAACCCGGACTACCACCTGTTCATCCACCTGCTGAGCCTGGAAGAACTGGAGCCCTACTTCGCAACACTGGACGGGAAGTCCCCCGAAGCACTGCCGCTCTACGGCATCCCCTTCGCCATCAAGGACAACATCGACCTCGCCGGCATCCCCACCACTGCCGCCTGCCCGGCCTTCGCCTATACGCCGAAGACCTCGGCGACGCTGGTGCAGCAACTGATCGACCTGGGTGCCATTCCTCTGGGCAAGACCAACCTCGACCAGTTCGCCACCGGCCTCAACGGCACCCGCTCGCCCTACGGCGAGTGCCGCAACAGCGTGCTGCCCGAATACCCCTCGGGCGGTTCCAGCGCCGGTTCTTCGCTGGCCGTGGCACTGGGTGTGGCGAGCTTCGCCCTAGGCACCGACACCGCCGGCTCCGGCCGCGTGCCAGCAGCACTCAACGGCCTGCTGGGGCTCAAGCCGAGCAAGGGACTGCTGTCCAACCATGGCCTGGTACCGGCCTGCCGCACGCTCGACTGCATCACCTACTTCACCGCCAGCGCCGCCGAGGCCAGCGAGCTGCTGGCCCTCACCGCCCGGCTCGATCCGCAGGACGGCTACAGTCGCGCCAATCCGGCCTGGAACGACGCCAGCGCGTTCGGTGCGCCCAAGCCGTTCCGATTCGGCGTGCCGCGCGCCGAGCAGCTGGAATTCTTTGGCTGCCACGAAGGCCCGGTGCTGTTCACCGACGCCCTCGACCAGCTCAAGGCACTGGGCGGCGAGGCGCGGGAGATCGACTTCGCGCCCTTCCTCGAGGCCGCGCGCCTGCTCTACGAAGGGCCCTGGGTAGCCGAGCGCTACAGCGTGGCGGGCGAGCTGATCGAGCGCGACCCGCTCGCCGTCCTGCCGGTGATCCGCGACGTGCTGGCGAAAGCCCCGGGCGCGACCGCCGTGCAGGCGTTCCGTGCGCAGTACCGGCTGCAGGAACTCAAGGCACGGTGCGACGCGATCCTCGCCGACCTCGACTGCGTGCTGACCCCCACCATCGGCCGCCCGGTGACGCTGGACGAGCTGCACGCCGAACCGGTGAAGCGCAATTCCGACCTGGGCTACTACACCAACTTCATGAACCTGCTGGACTACGCCGCCGTCGCCGTACCCAGCGCCCTCATGGATAACGGCCTGCCCTGGGGCGTGACGCTGTTCGGTCGCGCCTTCACCGACCAGTACCTGCTCGGCATCGCCGACGCCCTGCAGCGCGGGCACAACCTGCCGCTCACCGGCGGCAATGCCATCGCCCCTGCTTCTTCCGCCAACGCCGCACGCAACGACCGCGCGCGCCTGGTGGTGTGCGGCGCGCACCTCGACGGCCTGGCGCTGAACTGGCAGCTGCGCCAGCGCGGCGCGCGCCTGCTGCGTGCCACCCGGAGCGCCCCGGCCTACAAGCTCTACGCCCTCGCCGGCGGCCCACCGCTGCGCCCCGGCATGCTGCGCGTGGCCGAGGATGGCGTGGCCATCGAGGTGGAAGTCTGGGAACTGCCCAGCGCCGAGCTGGGCTCCTTCCTTACGGGCATCCCGGCGCCGCTGGGCCTGGGCAAGGTGCAACTGGAGGATGGCAGCTGGGAGACCGGTTTCATCTGCGATCCCTGGGGCCTGGACGGCGCCGAGGACATCAGCCGTTTCGGCGGCTGGCGGGCCTGGCTCGCCAGTCGTGGGTGAACCGAGCAACGCTCGGTGATCGCGGGCATGGCCCGCTCCTACACGGCACCCGAACCTGTAGGAGCGGGCCATGCCGGTGATGGCGTATGACGCCAACCATGGAACCCCGCCCCGCCGACAGCTAGAGTTCAAGCATCACCCGCCGCAAGGACCGGTCATGCCCGATCTCAGCCACCAGCAGGCGCAGCACCGCGTCGACGATATCCTGGCCTTCGACCGCGAGCTGCGCCGCCTGCACGACGAAGGCGCGCTCGTCCTCGACACCACCCAGCGCGACCGCCTGCACGATCATCAGCAACGCCTGCTCGCCGACTACCGCGCCCGCTTCGACATCGATCGCGACAGCCAGGACCATCGCCTTTCCCTGGGCATGCGCATCGCCTCGTTCCTTGGTGCACTGGCCCTGGCCGCCAGCTTGTTCTTCCTGTTCTACCAGTTCTGGGGGCTGTTCGCGGAAACCGCCCAGGTACTCACGCTCATCGCCGCCGCCCTGATCAGCCTGTTGCTGACGCTCTTCCTGCAACGCCGCGACGCCTCCGGCTACTTTGCCAAGCTCGGCGCCATGCTGGCCTTCGCCTGCCTGGTGCTGAACGTCGTCATGATCGGGCAGATCTTCAACATCACGCCCTCGGACAAGGCCCTGCTGCCCTGGGCCGCCTACGCCCTGCTGCTCGCCTACACCTGCAACACCCGTCTGCTGCTGGCCGCCGCGCTGATCTGCGTGATGGGCTACGTCGCCGCGCGGGTCGGCACCTGGAGTGGCGTTTACTGGCTGGATGTGGGCGAGCGCCCGGAGAACTTCTTCCCCGCCGCGCTGCTGATCTTCCTTGTCCCCTCGTTCATTGCGCAGAACCGCTTCGACGGCTTCGCCGCGATCTACCGGATATTCGGCCTGCTCGGGCTGTTCCTGCCGATGCTGGTGCTGGCCAACTGGGGCGGCAGCAGCTACCTGCCGCTGGGCTTCGCCACGGTGGAGAACCTCTACCAGGTGCTCGGCTTCATTGCCTCGGCGCTGGTCATCTGGCTGGGTGCGCGCCGGGAATGGCCGGACGTGGTGAACACCGGGCTGACCTTCTTCGTGATCTTCCTCTACACCAAGTTCTTCGACTGGTGGTGGGAGGTCATGCCCAAGTACCTGTTCTTCCTCGTGCTGGGCCTGTGCGCAGTACTGATCCTGCTGGTGCTGCGCCGCTTGCGCCGCGCCCACGGCCTGCTGGGAGGGACCTCGTCATGAACTGGACGCGCACCCATGCCCTGGTCGGCGGCGTCGGCCTGATCCTGCTGGTCAACGCCGTCGCCCTCGGCGGCGTCGCCTGGAATCGTTCGGCCGAGCCCGACAGCACGTTGCCCCTCAGCCAGCGCGAGCTGATCCGCAACACCACCTGGCACAACGAGAACAGCGGACTGAGCCTGCGCCTGCGCTGGCGCACCCCCACGCGGGATGAAGGCACACGGCACAACCGTGGCTGGCTGCCGGCCATCGACGCGCAGAAGATGGCCAGCCTCGGCTTCCGCATGCCTGCGCAGGTGGACGACGAGAGCGCCCAGCACTTCGGCCGCCAGCAGTCGCGCGACGCCCTGCTGGTACTGGAACTGGACGGCCCGCTGTACCAGCGCGAAGTCCAGCTGACGCGCAAGCGCCTCGACGAGGCCCGCCTGGCCGCCGACGCCGCGCCGCAGAACGCGCGCCTGGCAGACGAACGCGACTTCATCCGTCGGGAGCTGGACAGCGAAGAGAAGACCGACACGCGCCTGCTGCTCAAGGACGTCGGCCTGGATCTCCAGGCCCTTCGCGCCCAGTACCCTGATCGCCAGCGCTACCTGATCATCCACGGTCGCGTGCGCCCCATTTCCAACTACTACCAGCACATCTGGACACTCGGCGGCACTGCGAGCGGCATCGGCTCCGACAACATCAACGTGCCCTACCAGTGGCGCGAGCGCCTGGACGAGATCACGGCGCAGCCCCACCGGACAGCGGACGGCCTGCCTCAGCCCTTCGTCGCCGAAGTGGCCTTCGGCCGTCGCCTGGAGCCCTGGATCGAAGGTATCGAAATCCCCTGACCGGCACTCGCCGCGCCGATCCGAATCCGCTTGCGCGATGCGGGTCGGCGCTGCACCCTGTGCGCCCGCCTCACCGCCATATCCAGCCCTGACCGGCCATGAACGACGTCTCGCCCGATCCCAGCCGCTGTCCGCTCTGCGGCCAGTCCAACCGTTGCACCCAGGCCGACCCGGCGCTGGAGGGCCAGCCGTGCTGGTGTTTCAGCACGCGCATCGACCGCAACGCGCTGGAGCGCATCCCGCCCGAGCTGGTCGACCTCGCCTGCCTGTGCCCGCGCTGCGCCGCCGGGCTGAAGGACGACGAGAACGCCTGATGCGTCTGGACCGATTCATCGCCAACCTGCCCCACCTGAACCGCCAGCAGGCCCGCCAACTGCTCGCCGAAGGCCGTCTGCGCGTCGATGGCCAGGTGGTGCGCGACGGCCGCCACGAGGTGCGGGAATTCTCCCGCGTGGCGCTGGACGAACAGCTTCTGCAGGCCGGCAAGCCGGCGCGCTATTTCATGCTGCACAAGCCCGCCGGCTGCGTGAGCGCCACCCGCGATGCCGAACACCGCACCGTGCTTGACCTGCTGGACGAGCCGGACAAGGACGATCTGCACATCGGCGGCCGGCTGGACTACAACACCACCGGGCTGCTGCTGATCACCAATGACGGCCAGTGGTCGCGGCGCATGACGCTGCCAGGGCGCAAGTTGCCCAAGGTCTACTACGTCGAGACCGAAGACCTGATCGAGGAGCGCTACATCGAGACCTTCGAGCGGGGCCTGTACTTCGCCTTCGAAGACCTCACCACCCTGCCCGCCCAACTGGAAATTCTCGGCCCCCGTGCCGCACGCCTGACCCTGCACGAAGGCCGTTATCACCAGGTGAAGCGCATGTTCGGCCACTTCCAGAACAAGGTGACCCGACTGCACCGCGAGAGCATGGGCAGCCTCCGGCTCGACCCGATCCTGCTGCCCGGCGAGTACCGCGTGCTGACCGCGCAGGAAATCGCCGCGCTGGGCTGAAATATCGCCCGCCCAACACGCATCACGATGCTGACTCAGATCCTGGAAAGTCCCTCGCAGACCGTTCAGCCCGGCAGTTTGCAGCCGGCGCCACCGCTTGGCTAAGCTCCCTGGCATGTCCGTGTCCCAAGGAAAGGTGATGAAGAAACTGTCGGTTGCCCTGCTGATCGCCCTGAGCGCCAGCGTCGCCTTTGCCAATCCGGGCAAGCCCTCGCCGCTCTCGGATCTGCAGGCTGCGCTGAAGACACTCAAGCCCGGCCAGTTCCTCTGGTACCCGGAGATTTCCCCGGCGGGGCCGGTCACCCTGGTGGTCAGCCTCACCGAGCAGCGCGCCTATGTGTACCGCAACGGCATCGCCATCGGCGTGGCCACCGTCAGCACCGGCAAGAAAGGCAAGGAAACCCCCACCGGCGTGTTCTCCATCCTGCAGAAGAAGGTCGAGTACCACTCCGACCTCTACAACAGCGCGCCCATGCCCTACATGCAGCGCCTGACCTGGGACGGCATCGCCCTGCACGCCGGCAACCTGCCCGGCTACCCGGCCTCCCACGGCTGCATCCGCCTGCCCATGGCCTTCGCCAAGAAGCTCTACGAAGTCACCGGCTTCACCTCCACCACCGTGATCATCTCCGATGCCAAGAGCTCGCCTGTGGAGGTCTACCACCCCGGTCTGCTCGCGCCCATCGTCAGTGACGGCCGCGCCGCCGGCCCGCACGATGACAGCGGCATGGTGGTGCCGTTCTGGAGCGATCCGGGTGCGGAAAAGGGCCCGGTCTCCGTGCTGGTCAGCCGCGCCGATCGCCGCCTCTACGTCTACCGTGGCGGCCTGCAGGTCGGCACCGCGCCGGTGGCCTTCGAGCACCCGGAGGAACGGACCGGCGTCGCCGCCTTCTCGCTCATGGAGAAACCCTCCCAGGCCGAGATCGACAGCGAGAGCCCGAACCTGCGCTGGACCAGCGTGCAGGTCAGCGACCCGCAGCGCGGCCTGACGCCTGCCGAGCAGTTGGGCAAGTTCAGCCTCGACCGCGAGTTCCTGCGCAACCTGCTGGCCAGCATGGACGTGGGCAGCACCCTGGTGATCACCGACCTGCCGTCCACCCGCGACATGCGCAGCAACCCGGACTTCACCGTGATCACCACCAACGACCGCAAGGCGGAGCAGAAGCCGGTCAAGAACCAGAGCGTGCAGTAAGACCATGATCCGGAGCGGCGCCGACGCGCTCCGGATTTCCCCTACAGCGCCATCATCGATCCCCTGCACATCCCGCCGCCCGTCCCCGCCACACTGCCAGCCCTCACCGACGGACAGACGGCCTCAAGCCGGTCGTGCAAGCAGCCGAAGAATCTCGAAACACAAGGAGTCAAGGCGCCTGTCCGAGGTGAGTTCCTGCTGCCCTCCTTCCCGGAAATCGGCGCATCGCGGCGTTTTATCACTCGGGAAAGTTCGTAATTACCGACGGGCGGAACCATATTTGATCAAATAACAACCACATCGTTGATCAAAAATCGCGCACAATGCGGCGTTTCCCAGAAAAAACCATATCGATTCAACGGGAATGTTGTATTCATGCTGACTTTCTTGAAGTTACGGGGGTTCTTCCGGATTTCGCTCGCCAGTACCGCGCTCTTCGCGATCGGTAGCTGGCAGGTTGCGTCCGCTGCTGCCCTGCCCACGGCCGAGGAACTGCACCGCCTCGCCCCGGCGACCAACACCGAAACCCTACGCCTGGCACTCAGCGCGCTGCAATGCGCCAGCACCCAGCTCGGCGGCCAGAACCAGTTGCTGACGGTGATCGACTACTCCAAACCGTCCCGCGACAAGCGCCTCTGGGTCTTCGACCTGAAGCAGCGCAAGCTGCTCTTCGAAGAGTGGGTCGCCCATGGCAAGAAGAGTGGTGACGACATGGCCACCTCCTTCTCCAATCGCCCGGAGAGCAACCAGTCCTCCATCGGCCTCTACCAGACCGGCCAGACCTACAGCGGCAAGCACGGCCGTTCCTTGCGCCTGCTGGGCCTGGAGCCGGGCTTCAACGACAACAGCGAAGAGCGCGCCATCGTCATGCACGCGGCCGCCTACGCCGATCCCAAGGTCGTCCCCGGCCTCGGTCGCCTCGGCCGCAGCCTGGGTTGCCCGGCGGTGCGTCCGCAAGTGGCGCAGAAGCTGATCGATACGGTGAAGAACGGCAGTTACGTGTTCGCCTACTACCCGCAGCAGCAATACCTGAAGACCTCGCAGTTCCTCGCCGGGCAAAGTTGCACCGTGGCGAAGAACCCGCAGATCAACCGCTACGCCACCAACCTCGCCAAGCGCTGATCGATACCGCCAAACGCAAACCGCCGGCTGATGCCGGCGGTTTGCGTTTCAGGGTCTACAGACCGGGACTAGGCCTTCACCCCATCGAGGATTTCCAGGATCGCCCGCACGTCCACGGCATCCATCTGCTCGGGGTTGAGGAAGCGGTCGCCGTATTCCTTGTACACGCCCTGGCTGATGAACAGGCGGAACAGGTCGGCGTCGATGTGCTGGTCGCGGGCCATGAAGGCGAGGATCTTCAGCGACTCGGAGAGCGTCTTCGGCGCCTTGTAGGGGCGGTCGGCAGCAGTCAGCGCCTCGAAGATATCGGCAATCGCCATCACCCGTTCCGGAATGCTCATCTGCTCGCGGGAGAGTTTGCGCGGATAACCGGTGCCATCCATCTTCTCGTGGTGGTTGGCGGCGATGGTCGGCACGCGGCGCAGGTTGCGCGGCAGCGGCAGGGTGGTGAGCATCATCAGGGTCTGGACGATGTGCTCGTTGATCTTGAAGCGCTCCTCGTCGTTCAGCGTACCGCGGCGAATGCCCAGGTTGTACAGCTCGCCGTAGTTGCTTGCGTAGGGCGGCAGGCGCATGTCGAAGCCCCAGATGTTGCGCGGGTCGTCCTTGGTCACCGGCGGCTTGCGCTCGCCCCACATCACGCGATGCTCGGCCTTGTCGGCCAGCAGAGATTCCTCCGCCGGCAGTGGCCGCTCGGGGCGCCCCTGCAGGCGCTCGGCTTCGTCGTGGGAGATGCCCAGGCGATCGTCGAAATAGCGCAACCAGCGACGTTCGCCGATCTGCTTGAGGCGCTCGATGTCCTCGTCCTTCATGAACTCGCCACCGACGTTGGCCTGGGCGACGAAGGCGTAGTCGTCGCGCAGCGATTCATGCAGTGCGTCGCGGCGGGCGGCGAGCAGGCCGATGTCGTTGCCCTCGGCGATACCGCGCCAGTAGTCCAGCTCGATGTCGCGCCAGATCACCTCGAAGCGCGTGCGCACCTCGTGCAGGCGGTTATAGAGGGTCTCCAGCTTGGTCGCCTTGTCCACCACATACTCAGGGCTGGTGATCTTGCCGCAATCGTGCAGCCAGGCAGCGATCTGGAACTCGTAGCGCTCGGCGTCGCTCATGGTGAAGCCGGCGTACTCGCCATCCCGCGAGTCGATGACCTTCTGCAGCAGCAGGTCGGCCAGTTGCGGCACACGCTCGCAGTGACCGCCGGTGTAGGGGCTCTTGGCGTCGATGGCGTCGGCGAGCAGCTTGATGATGGCATCCAGCAGGCGCTGCTGGGCTTCGATCAACTGTCGGGTCTCGATGGCCACGGCGGCGGCACCGGAGAGCTCCTCGACGAAGCGCTTGAACGGTTTGCGCGGCTGGCGACTGTGCGCACCCTCCTGGGCCAGTTGCAGGACCAGGATGCCCAGCAACTCGTCCGAACGGTTGCGCAGGGAGACTTCCAGGTACTGCCCGCGATTGGCCAGCGCCAAGTCCACCCGCTCGGCCAGCTCCGCCTCGGTGAAGCCCTCGATCAGCATGGACTGCGGGTACTGCTCGCCGTGCACCGAACAGGCCAGGCGCAGGCGACACTCCTCGTCTTCCAGCAGGTAGACGGCCCCGCCCAACACGCCGGTGGCTTCCACCAGGCGCGAGAGTACGCCTTCGAGCATGCTCTCCAGACGCGTTTCGCGGCTCAGGGTCAGGGTGATCGCCTGGAAGTTGTGGATGGTGCGCGACATGCTGCCCATTACGCTGCTGAGGTCGCGAACCTCCGCGATCTTCGATTCAACCCCCACCGGCCGGGCGAAGTCGAACGCCGCCAGCGCGCCGACCTGGTCAGCCAGCGCCGTCAACGGGCGAGCGATGCGCCGGCCGATGTACCAGCCGATCAGCAGCAGGACCAGCAGCAAGGTGCCGCTCCACAACGCCTGGTTGAACAGCAGCTGCCGTGCGCCAGCCAGCAGTTCCACGGCAGGGATGGCGATCAGCACCTTCACCTCGTTGCTGGTGAAGTTCGACAGCGGCACCCAGATGCCGTACCAGTTTTCGCCATTGACCCGGTAGGCCTGGGGCGTACCGGAGGGCACCTTTTCCACGTTGAGCTCGCTCAGGGCCGGCACCTTCAACTCGGCCAGGGTGGCCAGGCGCAGCTCCTTGCCTTCGTGGACCATCAGCCGGGACAGGTCCGGGTAGGCGATCACCGTCCCCTTGCCGTCCACCACAGCCAGTTCCGTGTTGGCGGTCTGGCGCAGGTCGCCCATCTCGCCGCCCAGGTCGTTGACCGATGCATCCATGCCGATCACCGCGGCGCCGTCGACGCTGCGGTGCGCCAGGGTCAGGCCGATCTCGCGGGTGGTGAAGAACACGTAGGGCTGGGTCAGCACTGTCTTGCTGGTGAGGCGCGCCTCGTTGTACCAGGGACGTTGCCGCGGATCGTAGGTGTAGTCCGGCCGCTCCTGTACGCGCAGCAGGCGCAACTCGCTGTCATAGAAGCGCCACTCGCCGAGCAGCCCGCCCTGGCCGTTCAGGGTCTGGCTCTGCACCAGGTACTTGGCAGCATCCGGCGCCTGCAGGGTCTGGCGCACCTCGGGCACGCGCAGCGCACGGATCAGCAGGAACTCGCCGTTCGGGTAGCCGATGTACACCGCACTCAGGGTGCGGTTGGCGCGCAGATTCTCCACCAGCATCGGCAGGCGATCCAGGCGCGCCGGCAGGTTGTCGGTCTGCGAGATGGGATCGTGGGTCAGTAGGCGCAGCGCGCTTTCCGCCGGATCGATCAGGCGGCGAATCCGCTCGTTGATGGTCGCGCCCAACTGGCTGGCCGATTCCCCGGCCGCCGTCACCAGTGCGCCTTCCACACCGCGGTATCCCTGGATCAGCAACGCGCCCGCCAGCACCAGCATGCTGGCAATGATGGCTCCGGCCACCAGCAGTTGCAGCGGAATACCCCGTTCGAATGCCTTCATCCTTTACCAGCCTCTGTCCGTGGAGCTGTAGCGATATCCGCTGTCGAGCAGTCCTTCCGCCACTTGCGGCGGTGCATTTTTACGCATGATCCGGGCCAGGGTTCCGTCCAGCCACAACGTTTCCAGCAGGCGCATCCACTCGGCGCCTTGCGCCGGGGTGAAGCGCTTGCGCGAGAGCATCAGGTTATGGGGCGTCGCCGGTCCGGGCATCACGTCTACCACACGAAAGCGTTCCCGTTGACGACGATCGGCGACCGAGCCGGAAAGATTCATCTCGTGGCCAATCACCGCTTCCACATCGCCGTTGAGCAGCGCGCTGAAGCGGGTCGCATCGTCCTTGTATTCCACCACCCGCCCCTCGGCACGCAGGATGCGCAACATGCCGTCGATGAAGGCCCCGTGGCGGTAGCCGGCGATGACCCCGATCCGCGCGCCGGGCATGTCGTGGAACGCCTCCAGGCTGTTCATCTCGCCCAGGTCGTCGCGCACGATGAGCTTGTTGCGCACGTACAGGTAGGGCAGCAGGTAGGTGTAGGTGCGCCGCTGCGGAGTAGCGACGCCGCTGGTGCCCATCTGCAGGTCGCCGTTTTCCAGCATGTTCCAGATTTCATCGCGCGGGCGCACGGAGGTCTCGAACTGGCAGCCGGTGCGCTTGCCCAGCTCGGCGATCAGATCCGGGTCGATGCCGACGTCGTCATGGAAGAACACCACGTTACGGGT